>CAZMRA010000007.1:3519-17578 GCA_964568485.1 uncultured Caldilineaceae bacterium
CAGTCGCTGCGCCAGACGCAAGCGGCGCAGGCGCGCGTTGGCTACTTGCCCGAAAATGCTCCGGTGTACCCCGAGCTTTCTATCCAAAGTTACCTTAAACTGATGGCCGATCTGCGCCAGGTGCCCGCTAATGAACAACGGGCTCGCATTTCAGATGCCGTCTACGCCACCGGTTTACAAGAACGGTTGACCCAACCCATCGGTACCTTGAGTAAAGGGTTTCGCCAACGCGTAGGGCTGGCGCAAGCCATTTTGCATCGCCCCCGGTTGTTGATTTTGGACGAGCCTTCGGTTGGTTTGGATCCGACGCAGATCATTGAGATGCGGAATTTGATCCGCCGGTTGGCCGAATTTTGTACGATCCTCTTTTCGTCGCACATTCTGCCCGAAGTCGAAGCCTTGTGTGATCGAGTCTTGATCCTGATGAATGGCAAGTTGCGCGCCGATGCCCGTCTGGCCGATTTGGCTCGTACTAATGATGCGATCCTCGTGCTGGAACATGCGGTGGAGGCAGCCCCCAGTGCGTTGAAAACCTTGCCCGGTATTCAGCAGGTAGACTTGTTGCCCTCGGACAATGGCCACGCCATCTATCGTGTCCGCGCCCAAGATGAAGCCGATCTCTGTCCGGCGATCTATCGCTTGGCCGGGCAACAGCAATGGCCAGTGCGCGAATTGCGCAGTGATCGACAAACTCTGGAAAGTGTCTTTAACCAACTGGCGGCGTAGCGATTTGGGGAGTTAGGATATGCGACAACTTGTTGCCATTATGCGCAAAGAGCTGGATGGCTTTTTCAGCTCACCAATGGCTTTTATCTTTTTAGGCACTTTTTTGGCCGTCACCCTCTTCACCTTCTTTTGGGTCGATCCCTTCTTTGTGCGTGGCTTGGCAGATGTACGGCCACTGTTCAACTGGATGCCTCTGCTGCTGATCTTTTTGGTGGCGGCCTTGACCATGCGCCAGTGGAGCGAAGAACAGCGGGCTGGCACCCTCGAAATGTTGTTGACTTTGCCGATCAAGCCCTGGCAAGTGGTGCTGGGCAAGTTTTTTGCGGTCCTTTCGTTGGTGCTCATCGCCCTCCTGCTGACGTTACCGCTGGCGATCACCGTGGCGCTGCTGGGGCCGCTTGACTGGGGGCCGGTCATCGGTGGCTATTTGGCTGCCTTATTGCTGGCCGCTGCCTATACTGCAATCGGCCTTTTTGTTTCCTCGCGCACCGACAACCAAATTGTTGCTTTGATCGCCACCGTCTTTCTGGGTGGCATCTTTTACCTGGTGGGTACGCCGGGCATCACAAATTATCTGGGCAACCCCTGGACAACCATTCTGCGTGCCATTGGTACCGGCAGTCGTTTCGAGAGCGTACAACGCGGGGTGATCGACCTACGTGATCTGGTTTATTACCTCTCGATTGCTGGCTGTTTCTTGGTGCTCAATACGCTGTCCATCGAGAGCAAACGCTGGAGTGCGGGTGAGGCGACGCGCAAAATGCGCTTTAATAGCGAATTGGCCGGTTCCTTGCTGAGTATCAATCTCTTGCTGCTCAACATCTGGCTCTATCCGCTGCAAGGCTTGCGGTTGGATCTGACCGAACAGCGCGAGTATACACTCTCGCAGACCACCAAAGATCTGCTCGCCAATTTGCAAGAGCCTCTGCTGATCCGTGGTTACATCAGCGAACAGAGCCACCCATTGCTCAATCCCTTGCGCCCCAGCATTGAAGATCTGTTGCGTGAATACGCGGTGATTGGTGGTGCCGACGTCATTGCGGAAGTGGTGGATCCTGCTTCGGATCCGGAGTTGGAGGCCGAAGCGAATCAAAGTTACAACATTCGGCCCGTGCCTTTCCAGGTGACTGACCGCTATCAAAACGCAATCATTAACTCCTATTTTGACATTTTGGTGCGCTATGGTGACCAAAATGTTGTGCTCAACTTCCAAGATCTGATCGAAATCGAACCCATGCCCGATGGCAACATCTCGGTCCGGCTCCGCAATCTCGAGTATGATCTGACCAGCGCCATCAAGAAGGTGGTCTTTGGGTTCCAGAGTGTAGAGTCGGTGCTGGCTGCCATCAACGAACCAGTCGAATTCACCCTCTATGTCACGCCGGATCTGCTGCCCGTGGAGTTGCAGGATGTGCCCGATACGATCGCCAAGGTGGGCGAAGATTTGGCCGCCAATTCAGAGGGGAAGTTTATCTTCAATACCGTCAATCCCGACGACGCGGCCAGTGGTGTCACCCGGCAACAACTCTTGGAGCAATATGGCTTGCAGCCCTTTTATGTTTCGCTGTTCAGCAATGAAACATATTTCCTGCACATGGTGCTGCGCAATGGAGAAAATCTCCAGCTCATCTATCCTTCAACTGATCTGAGTGAAGGCGCAATTCGTTCGGCCATCGAGAACGGCCTCAAACGCTCTGCCTCCGGCTTCTTGAAGACCGTGGGCTTGTGGACCCCGCCCAACACGCCAACGCCCGATATGTTCGGGCAGATGCAGCAATCGATCTCCTCGTGGGAATCGATTCAAGACCATTTGACGCAAGAGTACACGGTGCGTCCGGTTGATCTCTCCACGGGCCAACCGCCGACTGATATTGACACGTTGCTGGTGGTGATGCCGCAAAATCTCACCGACAAAGAGCGCTTTGCTATCGACCAATATCTGATGCGCGGTGGCGCGTTGATTGTGGCGGCTGGTAACTTTGCGCTGGATATCGATCAGTTCACGCAAGGCTTGGTGGCACGCCCGATCGAAAATGGTCTGCGCGAGATGCTGCTACATTATGGGGTGGATGTCGCCGAATCGATGGTCTTAGATGAGCAGAATCAGCCCTTCCCGGTTCCCCGCATCCGTAATATTGGCGGCTTCCAGGTGCAAGAGATTGAAGCTGTGAATTTCCCCTTCTTTGTGGATGTGCGCCAAAGTGGTATGGCTCGCGAACAAGCGATGCTGGCGGGCTTGCCGGCTGTGACCATGAGCTTCGCGTCGCCTGTCACGCTAGATGAGGCCAAGAATGAAGGGCGCACCGCCGAGACCTTGCTCACGTCCAGCCCCAATTCGTGGCTGAGCACTAATGCCAATATTCAGCCGGACTTTACGCTCTATCCTGAACGTGGCTACCCAGTGGAAGGTGAGATGCAAGCGCATCCTTTGGCTGTGGTGGTGCAAGGCTCATTTGAGAGTTTCTTCAAGGACAAGCCATCTCCGTTTGCTGAAGACGAAACCGCGGCTACGGACGATGCCCAAGCGGTGCCCACGCCAAGTGCCCCAGCGGCGGACATCACCGCACTGACCGATTCGCCGGATACCGCCCGTTTGGTCGTGATCGGCAGCGGCGAGTTCCTGGATGATGTGGTGCTGCAACTCTCATCGCAGATCGGACAAGATCGCGTGCTCAATAATTTGGAGTTTGCTCAGAACGTGATCGATTGGTCGGTTGAAGATACCGATCTGCTGAGTATTCGCACACGTGGTAGCTCTACCCGCTTGCTCGAGCCGTTGACCGAAGCGGAGCAAGCTACCTGGGAATGGGGCAATTATGTGGTTGCGCTGCTGGCGCTGCTCTTGGTTGGTGGATCGTGGTATCTCTTCCGCCGCAATGAACAAGCCATGGAGTTGTTGCCCCCGAGTGAATTGCCCAACGCATTGTCGGCAGGCGACTAGATAGGGGTTGGCAGGCTGGATGTTTCCTGCTGATGCAGTGTTCTGGCCAGCTCAGTAACAGGACCCCATAACGACGCTGCATATTGATTTTTGCTTGGCTAATAATTATGTGCTGCAAGTTGCAGTTCAAATTTCCCGGGAACTGGCAACTTGCAGCCTGAGATAAGACACGGACTATCCTATGGATCGACGGAACTTGATTCTCAGTGGCATCCTGGTGGTGCAAATCGTACTGATTGCCTTTTTCTTCTGGCCGCAAGAGCGGAGCAACGCGGCAGTGAGTACGCTGCTCGAAAATTTGAGTGAGGGTTCGCTCAGTTCGGTGGTCGTGGAATCCCCTACGGAGCGCATCGAATTGAGCAAAACTGATGACGGCTGGGTAGCCAGCAATTATGGTGACTATCCAGTTGATTCACTGAAGATTAGCGAGCTGATCAGTAAGGTGGTGGACATCGATACCAGCCGTCTGGTGGCGCAAACTTCCAGTAGCCATAACCAGCTTCGGGTATCCGATCGTGAATTTGCCAAAAAGCTGACTTTTACGGCCACTGACGGTCGGAGCCAAACCCTCTACATTGGCACGTCGCCTAGTGTCCGCACGACCAATGTCCGTCTGGATGGGCAAGAGCAAGTCTATCTGACGAGTGAGGTGACTGGTTCAGAGATCCGCACTGATGTTGGCGGCTGGATCGCCTTGACCTACTTGCAAGTGCCAACAGCCGATATTCAAGCGGTCACCATTGAGAATGCCAATGGCACCTTGGAATTTACGCGCGTCAATACCACGACCTGGACTTTGGCTAATCTCGACGAAGACGAAACGTTTAACAACAATAATTTTAGCACCATCCTCACCCGGCTAGGCACCTTTAATATGATTGCCCCGGTGAGTAAAGAGGAGCAGCCTGAGTTTGGGATGGATGAGCCCAACGCCACAGTAACGATCGAAACGGAACCGGCGGAGGGTGAAGCAGAGACTATCACCTTGGTGATTGGGGCGAAGGACGAAGGGGGCACCAATTACTATGTCAAGGCCTCAAATTCGGACTTCTACGTCAAAGTCGCCAGCTTTACGGGTGATCAGTTCGTCAATGACACCCGTGACCGCTACTTGCAAGCGTCGCCAACACCCGAGGCAACAACCACACTGAGCGAGACCGTGCCACTCACTTCGCTCTTGGAGATTTCGCCGACCGAGACGCTGAGTCTGACTGAGCCCCTCACTGTCACCGACTCGATCACAGACACAGACGCGATCACTGCGACTGAAGCGCTCACCGCTACCGAGGAAGTGACGTCCAGCGAAGAAATTACGGAGACACCATAACGCAACACTGCGCATCTGCAAGGTAAGAAAAGTCATGGCCTTGCAGATGCGCAGGATGGTTAGTTTTGTGTGAAGGGGAGTGGCCCCGAGGTCAAGCCAGCATACAGCGCATGACTTGTTCGCCCTCGCTCATGTCGCCGGTGTGCTTAAAATTTAAGCTTAGGTAGAGCCGTTGCGCCACCAAGTTGCGTGGATGCACGGTGAGGAAAACATCACTACAGGTGGAATATTTACGGCGCACAGCCTGGAGAAAATCTTCGAGCGCAGCCCGACCATACCCCTTGCCTTGGTGATTTTTGTCGATCAGAAAGCCACCGATCGCACAATAGCGCACTTCACCCGGATAGTAGATCCAGCTGTAGAAGCCCACCATCGTTGACCCTGCATAAACGGCGAGCGGATCGTAGATGGCTCCGTCGGGCTGAATATACGCCTTGGCCAGTGAAACCGCCACGGTGGGCGTAAAGTCTCGCTGTTCCGGATGAATATCCAGCGCCAGGGCCTCACGCCAGTTCGCTGCAGTCACCGGCTGGGTGGTAATGCGCACTTTGTGCTTGCTAAACATTAAAGCGGAAGTGGATTACATCAGCATCCTGCACGACGTACTCTTTGCCCTCAACGCGCATTGCGCCATTCGCTTTGGCAGCACTCTCACTCCCCAACCGTAGATAGGCTTCGTAGGGGATGACCTCGGCGCGGATAAAGCCTCGCTCAAAATCGGTGTGGATGACGCCCGCAGCTTGGGGTGCCTTCCAGCCCTGTTCGATTGTCCACGCTCGTACTTCCTTTTCCCCGGCGGTAAAGAAGCTGATCAAGCCAAGAGCCCGATAGCCTTTGTGGATCACTTGTTCCAGACCGCTTTCGGTCACGCCGAGGGAGGCCAAAAACTCTTGGCGCTCTTCGTCAGTCAACCCGGCCATCTCTTCTTCGAGCTTGGCGCAGAGTTTAACGACCTCGGCATTGTGCTCCGCGGCAATCTGGCGGACTTCCTGCACATATTCGTTGTCTTCGGCCAAATCGGCTTCATTGACATTGGCGGCATAGATCACAGTTTTGCCGCTCAGGAAGCGCATTTCATGATTTAAGCTTTGGAAGGCTTCGTTCTCTTTGTCCTGATAAGCCGAGACAGGCTTGCCGGTTTCGAGCATTTCCTTGAGCTCGCGCATGATTGCCACTTGCGTTTGTAGCTTTTTGTCATGCGCTGCTTGCCGCTCCATACGGCTGAGGCGATTCTCCAATTGTTGCAGATCGGCCAAGATCAGCTCCATATTGATCACCTCGATGTCGTCACGCGGGCTGGGTTTGGCAGCCACATGCACGACATTTTCATCGTCGAAACAGCGTACCACATGCACAATGACCGATGTCTCGCGGATATTGGCTAAGAATTTGTTGCCTAGTCCTTCGCCCTGGCTGGCGCCTTTGACCAGCCCAGCAATATCCACAAATTCAACGGTGGTATAAATGACCTTTTCGGGCTTGACCAGCGCCGCTAATTTGTCCAACCGTTCGTCGGGCACTGGCACCACCGCCCGATTGGGCTCGATGGTGCAAAAAGGATAGTTCGCAACAGCCGCGTTCTGCGTTTTGGTGAGCGCATTAAAGGTCGTGCTTTTGCCCACATTGGGCAGGCCGACAATACCAATACTTAAAGCCATATGGGGTTCCCGACTTGATAAATTGCCATGAAATCAGTAAAAACTCCGCCATCAGTTGAGACCAAGCTGATGGATTCGTATAGTCTGTAGAATCGAAACGCTTGCCTCGAGAAGCTGCTCGAGCCAACAATACCACTCAATAGGGGGACGCAACCGTGGCTGCGGCCACTAATGCCGGATCAACTGTCACATCTGCCAAGTCGGCAAGATCTAGATATCCATCGTTCAAGCGCAAAGGCCGTGTGAGAATATCTTCTTTGAGCTTGAGAAAGAAGCTCAACTCGCTGGGATGCGTCACACCGGGCAACCCCGCAAACCAAGCCGCGTGGATGGTGCCCAGTCCCGTGCTGGCCTGCGAACCCACCATAATTGTCTTGCCGGCAGCGCGGGACCGTTCCAGCATCTGCCGCGATTCGGTGAAGCCAGTGCGTGCAGTCTTGATATTGAGAATGTCGAAGGTGTTCGCCGCCAATTCACGCGTGAGATCGCGTGCAGTGAAGCAACTGTCATCGGCAATCAATGGGATGATCCCTTCGGCACGCACATTGGCCCGTTCGGGGATCAGCTCGACTGGCAGCGGTTCTTCGCAGTAGAGCAGGCCCAGATCGCGCAGCTCAGCCAGCTTGCTGCAGACCTCGTGCGGCTCGAAACACTCATTGGCGTCGGCATAAAGCTCCATGCGATCGCTAAACAGCTCTTGTAGATCGAGAATACGGGCGATATCTTCGGCCCAGTTGCGCCCCACCTTGACCTTGAGAACACGCACGCCTTGCTCAAAGACACGTTGCGCTTCGGCCAATACTTGCTCGCGCTCGCCAATCCCTAAGATGTAGCTGACTTTGACCCGTTGCGCAGTGACGCCCAACCACTCGGCCAAACTTTTGCCCGCACTTTGCGCCAAGGCTGCCTGCAAGGCCATATCAATGGCGCCTTTGGCGGTATGATTATTTTTGATCTCCTGGAGACGCTCCGGCGCCTGCTGCACCGGTCGCCCACACAGCCGCGGGGCCAGTTCCTGTTCGATGATGGTGACGATGCTGGCGGCGGTTTCGCCATAGATGGTTGGCCGCGGTGGCGCTTCCGCATAGCCGACGCTGCCATCGCTGAGCCGGACTTCGATCAAAACGTGGCGCGCTTCGGCCAAGGAGCTGGCTTTGCCCCAGCGTAATTCGCCGTGTAGCGGCAAGCGGATGACCGTCGGTGTGATGCGCTCAATTGTCTGTGTGGAATCAACCATCATATGGGCTCAAATCAATTTCCAATCGCGCAATTGCGCTTTGATCAAATCTACCACCTGAGCAGGCCAATGCTGCGTTGTATCGACAACAAAAGAACGCTCGGCTGCATGTTGGGTCAACCAGGCGCTTGCTGCGTAGGGATCATAATTCTGCCGCTCAGTGAGCACAATCTCAATCTTGGCTCGTAGATCTGCGGCACTAACTTCGCCGGTCTGCACCAAACGCAGCAATTGCTCCGCCTCGGCTGGCGTGAAGATGCCCTGCTCATCGCGGATCCCCAGTTCGGTCAAGTCGGTGAGGGCCTGCTGGCCAAGTGCAGGCGCGGCAACGGCCACTTGATCAAAACTGTCTGCCCGGCCCAAAAGCCGCTGGACCCGGATCCCATCCGGTGCATGCAAAACAATAAAATTCGCCTGCGGCAGCAATTCGGCGGCATGGCTCACTTCATCGACGCCACGCAAGCCATCAAACAACCAAAAGTGTCCTGTGGGTAGGGGTTCGACCCACAATTGCGCGAGCGCATGGCTCATTCCGCCGGGATGTTGCTCTCGGTAGCGCCGGGTATACGCAAAGCGAGTCGCTCGGTCCGTCACTGGTTCTACGGGGACACCCGCTGCCACCTGCATGGCGGGAATCAACAAACGGTCCGTCAGCTCACGCCGATTGGGCAGAGAGACATAGGATAATTTTGCTGCCTCTAGCCCCGCCAAAGTTGTGCTTTTGCCAACCCCGGTCACACCCACCACAATGACCAGCGGCACTTGGTCCATCTGCTGCCAGCCTGCTGGGACAGGTTGCCCCAAGCCAATCCCTTGACCTAACGTGGTCCAATGTAAGGTCACCGTAGCCCCATTCGTTACTGTAATCATTGGTTCAACTTAAAGAGCGCCCGCGAGTGAAGCGGGCGAGAAGAGCTCTTCAACTCGGCAGCGCGCTCTTCCGATCGACACCTGCCTATGCTCGAAGAATCTCCCTAAACACAAGCCACTCATTATACTGCGAGTTTTGCGAGCTGCCAAGCAAAGCGGTGATAAATCAACAGCTCATTCACTGCCCGGCACCCCCGAACTCGCGGTCGAAGCACCAAACTGTGGTACAATAGTGAAGATAAGATCAACCTTAACGGGTGAGTAGGAATAGGTATGCAGGAGTTGTTAGAGGCTGTTACCCAGTTTGGGACAGGTTGGGGAGTTGAGGAGTGGCCGTCACTCGAGCGCTTGCTCGAAGTGATGGACCCAGTCGCTTGGACACTGGTCGGGCTATTGATCAGCGCCGTGATTGTCGGGATCTTTTTTAGTGTGTCCACGCGCCGCTCCTTTTTGAAAGCTGACGAAGTTGAGATCACCCCCGATCTTTTGCTTGCCCGCCTCAAGCAGAACCCAACTCGCCTTTCGCCAGTGGCCATCGTTAGCCGCTTGGGCGCAGACGCCACGTTGGAATTATTGGAATATGGCGACCAAATTCGCAGCAACGAATGGCGCTATCAATGGAATGGCGTGCGTGAGGAGTTGTTGCGTCTCCTGAGCCAGCAAAATGCCTTTGGCCCGGTCTACGCGCTGGCCCGCTATTATCGCAGCGCCGATACTCAAGAACCAGACACCTTGCGCATCCGCCGCACCGCGTTGATCCACAAGCTTGGTGCGCTGCGGTTTTTGGAACCAGATGAGAATGGTACACCGGCTGAGTTGCGTATCCGCAGCCATCCTGCCGAAGTTCAGGGTGATCTGGGGTTCGATGGCCCCATTCTCTGGTTGTTGCCTGATGAACCCGCTCCGCCGCCCGCAGGCCCTGTGCTCGAAATGGATCCGATTGATTTTCGGACTTTGCAAGAAGCGGAAGTCCATCTACATGTGCGACGCAATCCGATGGTGAGTGGTGGCTTTCGCTTGAGCCTGCAGAAACGGCGGAATATGTGGGTTGTTGTCAATGAAGAGTTGGAATGGGTGAGTTGAGTCAGGCGAGAGTACGGAATCCGGTTGTTCACTGAATAGGAATGTAGAAAGTGTGACTACTGGGATTGTCCAGTGAACAGAAGGATTCGGGGTAATCTATGTTTGAACCAGGGTTTAGTTTGTTAGAGCTGTTCACCATGTTAAATGTCACGGTTACTTCGGTAGTCGTGATTTTGGCCTTTTCGCTGTTGGCCTACATGTTTACCTATAATTTTCGCAGCCCCGTAGCACGACGTTTCGCTCTCTTGTTAGCCTGCGTCATGCTTCCCTACGCCAGCGAAGTCGCCCTCATCCGCGTGGTTTCGTCAGTTTCTGCTGAGCGCTGGCTGCGTTTTGAATGGCTGGGGATTGCCTTTTTGCCCGCTGCCTATTATAGCTTTTCGCTCAGCGTCCTGCAGACTACCAACTTTCGGGTCGGGCGCCGGTATTGGATCGCCCTCATCGCCTGGGGGATCAGTCTGATCAGCGCAGTAGATGCGCTCTTTGGCCGCCAACTCGTTGACCAAGTACGTTTTTCGCCCTCGATCAGCTATTTGGAAGCTGGTCCCCTCTTTTGGGCATTTGCTAGCTTTTTTGCGCTGACCGCAGCCCTGGCCATGCAGAATATCTGGAAGGCGCGCGGCCGCTGCTTAACCGAGAGCAGCCGCAAACGGATGAACTATCTGCTGATGGGCTTTATTGCACCCGGCGTGGGTATTTTCCCTTACCTCATTTCGCTCAGCCGCGTGGCGCCACTGCAACCTTCTGTCTGGATTCTGCCGCTGGCCATTGTCGGTAACCTAGCCGTGGCCGCTCTGCTGGTGTTGATGAGCTACACGGTTGTCTATTTTGGCGTCCTCACCCCGGATCGGGTCGTGCGCTACCGGCTCTTGCGCTTTTTTATGCGTGGCCCGGTCGTTGCCATTCTGGTCATCCTTTCGATCCAGACATTACCCACGGTCGAACGCATTTTGGGTTTGCCTCGCGATATTGTTCTCTTCAGCGTCATCACAGGAGTGATCGTGGCCAGCCAATTGGCGCTTAGCATCTCTAAGTCGCTGGTAGATCGCTTGGTCTATCGTGAAGATTATGATGAAGTGGCTTGGTTGCGCGAGTTGGACCGGCGTTTGTTGACGACCAGCGATCTGCGCCAATTTCTCGACAATAACTTATCTGCACTTTGTGAACTGCTGCGTGTGCCGTCCGGATTTGTCGCCGCTGTCGTCGGGCCGGATTTGCTGCTAGAAGCGGCGGTTGGTCCAGCGACAACTCGCGAAGAGGTCATCAGCGTGACTGATTGGAGCACGGCCCTTGCCCAGGTGCTCAAGCAGGGACAACCACTGCATCCCCGTTCGCACGCCGGATATTGGATCTGGCCGCTTTTGGAGCCAACCAGTGATCCTGACGATCGCCGTATCCTCGGTGTTTTGGGGGTCAAAGCTCGTACTGATACGCCGCTGCTCAGTCTGGAAGAGACTGAGGTCGTTGCCAAGATGGTTGAGCGTATCGCCAGTGGCTTGGCTGACCGTCGCTTACAACAAAATGTCTTTGTGGCGTTGCGCCGTATTATCCCTGGGCTGGAGCGGATTCAACAGTGGCGTGGTGTGGTACCTTATACGGCTAATGATAGCGAGCGGACACCCACCGCTGTATTGCTTGATCCCAGCCCCATCCACAGCCCGGAATTTGAAGATTGGGTCAAAGATGCGCTTTCCCATTATTGGGGTGGTCCCAAGTTGACCCTCAGTCCGCTGGTCCAGTTGCGCATTGTACGCGATGCGCTGGCACAAGCCGATGGCGATCCGACCAAAGCGCTCCGTGTAGTCTTGGGTGTAGCAATTGAACGGCTGAAACCCGAAGGCAAACCGAATCTTAGCGCACCAGAGTGGTTGCTCTACAATATTTTGGAGATGCGCTTCATCCAGGGGCGGAAGGTACGCGAAATTGCCGACCGCCTTGCCATGAGCGAGAGCGATCTCTACCGCAAACAACGGGTGGCGATTGGTCAGGTAGCGCGCGTCCTCAGTGAGATGGAACAAATCAATGGCAAGCAGCCTTTGCGGCTGCAACCCGAATTAGCATTATCAAATCATACAGGGCATGACTCGGAAATCAACGCAACGTCCGCTCACGACTTGGTGGGCGGAACTGCAAGAAAACTTTAGCATTGAGCTGGTTGGCTTGCTGATCTTCTTGGCTGGCGGCTTTGCGCTGCTCACGCTCGTCCCCAGCAATGATCCGTTTCGCCAGGGATTACCCTGGTTGACCGGCATGATCGGCTGGACTGCTCCGCTTTTTGCAATTAGCTTGCTGATCCTCGGCGCGGTCTTGATGCTGGGGGAACGAGCCGGATTTTGGAGTGTCGAAGCCATTGTTGGGGCCGAATTGTGGTTGCTGAGCATGCAAGCCGGCACCTTTGTTTGGTACAACTCGGTCCCCGAGTGGGCCCCCCAGTTCGATGGCGCCAACGGCGGCTTGATCGGCGTCGGGGTAGGAAGTTTGTTGCTCGTTGCGCTTGGACGCTGGCCGGCCTTGGCCGTGTTGGCCCTGTTGAATCTGCTGGGTTTGTGGTTGTTGGTGCGTTTTACGCCTTTGCGCCTCTTCACTGCACAAGTACCACCGGCTTGGCCTTGGCCACTCAGGCGGTTGCGACTGGGTGCGTTGGTATCCCACTGGCGTGCGCTGCGAAACGCCCAATCGCCCCTCATCAGACAAGCGCCAGCCCCGATTGCAACCAGTGAAGCGCTCGCCAATAATTTTGTTTCGCCCCATGGCCCCGAGCCGCAAATTGTGGCTAAGCGGCAGCCGGTAGTGTCACCAGAGATCGAGGGGCCAGCTGAAGTGGCTGGGCCGGTGAATACGGACCCCCAGCCTGCGACTCGCAAAGCCAAGCCCCGCAGCAAAAAGGCCGAAGCCATGCAAAGCGTGGCCTCAGACGGCACTTTGCCCTCCATTGACTTGTTGAATGCTGAATCAGCGCTTGACTCGCCAGTCGATGTGCGCGAGATGCAACAACTGATTGAAGATACATTGACCGACTTCAACGTGCCTGTGCGCACGGTCCACGTTGAAACGGGCCCTACCGTCACTCAGTTTGGGGTGGAACCACTCTATCTGGAACGGGCAGGGCAACGACGCAAGGTGCGCGTCAGCCGGATCGTCAATCTGGCCGATGACTTGGCCCTGGCGCTGGCAGTGCCCGCAGTGCGGATCGAGGCCCCTGTCCCTGGGCGTCCCTATGTCGGCATCGAAGTGCCCAATCCTGATAAGAAGACGGTTACGTTACGCGGTATTTTAGAGAGCAAAGCTTTTGCCCAAGAGGGTGGCAAGCTAGCTCTGCCGCTGGGCCGCAACACCGCCGGCGCGCCGGTGGCCATGGATCTCACACGGGCGCCCCATATGTTGATTGCTGGGGCAACGGGCGCAGGCAAGTCAGTCTGCATTAACACCATCATCACTGGCCTCTTGATGCAACATGGGCCGGAGCGGCTGCGTTTTGTGATGGTTGACCCGAAGATGGTGGAGTTGCCTGGCTACAACGGCATCCCACATTTGATCGGGCAGGTGATCACTGAGGTCGATCAGGTAATGGGTGCGCTCACTTGGCTGCTTTTGCAGATGGATGACCGCTATCGGCTCTTTCAGCAGGTGGGCGTGCGCAATCTGGAATCCTATAATGCGTTGGTGAGCAAAGGAAAGCAAGATGAAGGTCGCCAGCCCTTGCCCTACATTGTGTTGATCATCGACGAATTGGCCGATCTCATGATGACCGCGGCCGAAGATATTGAACGGCAAATCTGTCGCTTGGCTCAGATGGCGCGTGCAACGGGCATTCATTTGATCTTAGCAACCCAGCGACCCAGCGTTGATGTGGTCACGGGGTTGATCAAAGCGAACTTCCCTACACGCATTGCTTTTGCGGTTACCAGTCAGACCGACAGCCGGGTAATTTTGGATACGCCGGGCGCGGAACGTCTGTTGGGCCGTGGCGATATGCTAGTGATGCGACCGGATGTCGCCAAGTTATGGCGGGTACAAGGGTGTTTCGTGGCGGATGATGAAATAGCTCGCGTCGCGACCTTCTGGAAAAACCAAGCCACCTCTCCGACTTCCGCAACACCCGCACCCTGGCTGGCTCTACTCGACCGGCTGGATGACGAAGATGAACTCTTGCAAGATGCTATCGATGCGCTGCGTGATTTAGATCACATTACTACCAGCCAATTGCAGCGTAAGCT
>CAZMRA010000007.1:17678-38368 GCA_964568485.1 uncultured Caldilineaceae bacterium
AAACCTAAGCGGCGGCCCAGACCTGCTCGAACTCCTCGCGGCTCAGCGTCTCGCGGTCGATGAGCGCATCGGCCACAGCATGCAGCTTTTGGAGATTTTCGCTTAACATCAGGCGCACTTGATTGTACGCTCGATCGACAATCGAGCGTACTTCAGCGTCGATCGCTTCGGCTACTTCTTCGCTATAATCCCGCTGCTCACCCAATTCGCGACCCAAAAAGACGAGCTCTTCTTGTTGACCAAATTGTAATGGCCCCATCTTCTCGCTCATGCCATATTTGGTTACCATGGTGCGGGCTGTCTGGGTCAACTGTTGAATGTCCATCGCTGCCCCGGTGGAAAGGTGATTGAAGATCAGCTCTTCTGCCACACGCCCACCCAGTGCAATGGCAATCGAATCAAAGAAATAGGAGCGTTGGCGTAGCACTCGGTCTGTCTCTGCCACTCGCCACACATAGCCCAGCGCCGAATTGCGTGGGATGATGGTGATCTTCTGAATCGGTTCGCTATGTTCGCACAAGAAGGCGACCACGGCATGTCCGGCTTCGTGATAGGCGGTGATGCGCTTCTCCTCGGGCGAGATTAAGCGACTGCGTCGTTCGGGGCCACCCAGCCCAATCCGTTCCACAGCCTCTTGCAGCTCTTGCATTCCGATGGCTCGCTTGTTCCGCCGTGCGGCGAGGATCGCTGCTTCGTTGACAACATTTTCAAGATCCGCACCCACGAAACCGGGGGTCTGCTTGGCGATCCGATCCAGATCCACATCCGGCGAGAGAGGCTTGCCCTTAACATGGACATTCAGAATGGCGCGCCGCCCTTGGATGTCGGGCCGGTCCATCGTCACCCGGCGATCAAAGCGACCAGGCCGTAGCAGCGCCGGATCGAGAATGTCGGGACGATTGGTGGCTGCAATTAGAATGACATTGGTGTCGGTGCCAAAGCCATCCATTTCGACCAAAATCTGGTTGAGGGTTTGCTCGCGCTCATCATGCGACCCGCCTAGTCCAGTACCACGGTAGCGGCCAACGGCGTCAATTTCGTCGATAAAGATAATACAAGGGCTGTTGCGTTTCGCTTGTTCGAAGAGATCGCGCACCCGGCTCGCCCCGACCCCGACGAACATCTCGACAAATTCCGAGCCCGAGATGCTAAAGAAGGGGACCCCAGCTTCACCAGAGACCGCTTTTGCCATCAAGGTTTTGCCGGTACCAGGCGGGCCAACCAAGAGCACCCCTTTGGGAATACGCGCACCCAGAGACGCAAACTTCTGTGGCTCTTTCAGAAACTCGACGACCTCTTCCAATTCTTCTTTGGCTTCATTGGCACCTGCTACATCATCAAAGGTAACGGTCGGTTTGTCGCCGGTGAAGATCCGGGCCCGGCTCTTACCAAAAGAAAGGGCTTGGTTATTGCTGCCCTGAGTTTGCCGGAAGAGAATAAAGAAGAGGCCAGCAACAAAGACCAGCGGCAACAGATTGATCAATAAAGCAAACCAGTTGCCACTGTTGCTAGGCGGTGCATATTGAATATCCACCCGACTGAGTTGCTCCGGGGTCACCCCCAAGCCAACTAAAGTATCGCTGAGTGGTACCTCTATCTCTCGACGGGTGACATAATCAGCCCCGTTTTGTAAGCTGATACGCACCTCGGCCCCGCGCACATCAATCTGTTCGACATCGTTCGCTTCAATCAAGCGGGCCAAATGGGACATGGTGATCGTGTCGGGGGCTTGTGAAGACCAAGGCACGTTGAAGAAAAGGACGGCCAACGAGACCATGATCAATAAATAAACAAACGCGTTACGAGTCCAATCGCGGTTCAATGCATCCTCCTGGTCCAAATTCTTTGGGACAAGGCTGTTAACTAGGCCAAATACTAGGGGTAAGTATACCAGAGAAAGGGAGAAATTGGCTAGTGAGATCGCTTACGCGATCCAGCCGAAGTTCAGGAGATTCGCCCAGGGACGGGAACATTAACGAAATGCTGAATCTAAGTATGAGCGATTTGTTCAGGCCGAACTAGCTTTCATAAAGCAATCCAATTGCTCGCAAAGGCCCAGCTACTTGGGGTGTACCAAAATCTTTTCGGAATTATTGACAATTCACCCAATTGATTGACAAGTTTTTCTGTGAATTCTGAACAAGCAGATAAGTTTTTCTGGACTTGTCATGTGTAAAAAAACATGCTAAAATTTTTACATTATATCCTTCTTTGATCGCCACAGCAGTGCAACGATCATACACCACATGCTTTAAGCAGACGAGACCCATCATTAGGAGCACTTAAATGAATCGCAGAAACTTGGTGAAGCTGCAATGGATTTTGATATTGGCCTTAAGCCTCTCCGCGCTACCGTTGATTGCTAGCGCCCAAGCTGGAGACAATGCGGTTGTCGTTTCTGACCAATCGTCGGATGGTCTAACCGTCGTGGTAGATAGTGTAACCGCAGCCGCGCCGGGGTGGATCGTTATTCATTTAGACAATAACGGAGCTCCAGGCCCGGTCGTCGGCCAGAGTGCGGTAGAGGTTGGTACAAATCTAGATGTTGAAGTATCGCTTGATCCAGCGCTGGATAGCGATACAGGGTTGTGGGCTATGCTCCATGTAGATGAAGGGGTCGTCGGTGAATACGAGTTCCCTGGCCCTGATGTACCAGTTCGGGCTGATGACATGATCGTGATGAGCGCCTTTACTGCTTCGGTCGAGGCCGCAGATGACGATGAACCCGGCAATGGCACGGTGCCACCTGGTGGTACTGTCCCTGGCGGCACTGTCCCCGGTGGCACAATTCCGCCCACCCTTCCCGAAACTGGTGCTGGCTTGGGCAGCTTAGCTCAAACCTTGCCTGCGTTGCTCGCAACCATCAGTGCGCTGGCTGCCAGTGTGTGGATCGGCCGCCAACGCAAGTAATAGCAGTGGCTGAATTTCTGTAAATCTTACTTGTGTCTTGTGCGTAAGGCGCATCGAGCCCTCACTGATTGTGGCGTCGATGCGCCTTGTGTTTTCTGCGGATTTCTCATCTACGAGGTGCTGATGTTGCCTTTCTTTGCAGATTATTTTGAGCGATTGACGGCGTTCCAGGAGGAATTTGAACGCGCACTGGCCGACCTGTCCCAAGATGGCATCGATTGGGTGCCTGGTCCGGAGATGAATTCGATCGGCGTGTTATATGCTCATGTGGCGGGCTCAACCAAATATTGGATTGGGGACGTGATTGTGCGTCAAAGTACGCAGCGAGTTCGGGCTGCTGAATTCCAGACTCGTGGCGTGCCTGCCACTGTCCTGCGGGAACAACTGGCCGCTACCGTGGAAGATAGCCGCGCAGTGCTCGAAACGTTGACACTGGAAATGCTGGCCGAGACGCGGGTGGCACCGAGCAATCGCGATACTGTCACTGTTGCTTGGGCGTTGCTGCATGCGCTCGAACACATGGCCCTGCATGCTGGCCATGTCCAACTTACTCGCCAAATGTGGGACCAACGGAGTTTACCCCATGGCTGATCAAGCGAATCGCTATCCTGCACCACCCTGGTTTGGCCCTTATGGCCGCGGCGCGATTGCGCATGCCGAGCGTTTTGCTGAGATTGGCGCTAACGCGTGTTGGTTTCATATGTTCGATGCGGAAGCCTTTGCCGCTTGTGAACGGTATGGCCTAGCCGCTTGCGTCGAGTTTAAGACCTTCCGGGCCGGCTTTCAGGCGCGCCCAGAATTGATCCCCATCGGCGTGGATGGTCAGCCAATCCGCTTTGGGCGTTTGGTGCAAGGTGTTTGTCTCTCGCAGCAGGCATTTCTGGCTGAGATCGAAGAACAGTTGTTGGCAGGCTTGCGCCAATTTCAACCGGCTGGCATCTGGCTCGATTACTTGACCTATGCGGGCTGGTTCGAGACGCCCACGCCCGATCTGCAGGAGAGTTGTTTTTGTGCAGCGTGTATCGCCGAGTTCTGCGAACAGCGTGAGGTGGATGCCACAACGCCGCAACAGATTTTGGAGCATCACGCCGCGGCTTGGCATGACCACAAATGCCAGCGGATCGCCGAGTTTACACTGCGTTACAGCGAGCTGATCCGCCAGCACCATCCCACTTGTGTAATTGGGGCTTATATGTGCCCATGGTTGCCAGATGAGTTTGAGGGTGCCTTGACGCGCATCTTCGCACAAGATTATCAGCGGTTAGCTCCGGCGATCGATGTCTTTACGCCACTGATCTATGCCCAGAAGAGTGGCCGACCGCCCGAATGGGGGCGCGAATTTTTGGCTGCCGCCCCGGGGTTCGTGCCCGAAAATCGCCGTGTCCAACTAATTTTGGATGTGCTAGACTTCCCAGCTAGCTTGCAGGCCTTAGAGGGAGCCACGCCTCAAAGTTGGGGAATCCAACTCTACGGTGGGGCAGATCTCTTTCAGAACCCTGCATGGATGGCAGACTTTCGCAGGGTCATCAACAAAATGCAAGTGGAAATTAGCTGAAACATTAGAATTTTCTTACGTTTAGTGGATAAATTTGCCATCTATTGCAGGAAAATGACGAAAGTAAGCTGCGCGCAGTATACCAAATTTTTGACTAGAGATCTTGGGGGTGGTATACTTGGGGCAGAACCGGTTAGCTTGTGCTGGCTTAGCCAGTCTCGGGGGAACAAGCTAACCGGCTCTACTTTTTCCTCGTAAGCCTCTCTCTACAAAAACTCAGTTAAGCTACCGCCACCGAAGGGCGACAGTGTGAGATCGCCCACTGCAAACTGGCCCAAATTTCGCTAATATGTTCTAATTTGCAGATACAATTTAGTGCTTCGATCCTGAAATGCTACGCCGCTCTGCATCGATAAAATCCTTTGTGGATACTGTAGCTGACTTCAGGATACGTTCATCTCGCGCTGATTTACTGTTGATAGTTGGTGGCTGCAAGCTTGCCAACTAGGTTTGATAGATTCGCCCGCCTACCATGGAACGCCAACTTCCCGAACGAGTCATCCAAAAACTCAGCAACCTGCCCGATCGCCCCGGCTGCTATCAGATGCACAATGCTGATGGCAAAGTGATCTATGTCGGCAAGGCTGTGGTTTTACGCAACCGCGTGCGCAGCTATTTTCATGCTTCGGCCAATCACACGCCCAAGACGCAAGCTCTGGTGGAAGAGATTGCCGACATCACTTGGTGGGTGACCCAAACTGAGTTAGAAGCGCTGGTGCTCGAAAACGAGCTGATCAAGCGTTACAAGCCGCATTACAACATTCGGCTGAAAGATGACAAGAATTTCCCTTATATCAAAGTCAATTGGCAGGATGATTTCCCAAAAATCGAGGTCGTGCGCAAGGTGTTGAAAGATGGGGGCCGCTATTTTGGCCCTTATAGTAGTGCACGGCTCTGCTACCAGACGCTGGAAGCGCTGCGCCGCATCTTCCCCTATTTGGATTGCGACCGGGTGATCACCGGCCAGGATGCGCGGCCTTGCCTCTATTATCACATCAAAATGTGTGGGGGGCCCTGCATTGGCCGCCAGACCAAAGATGAGTATCGCCAAACCATTCGCCAATTGATGGACTTTCTGAGCGGTGATACGGAGCCGGTTTTGCAGCAAATGGAAAGTCAAATGGGCCGCGCTGCCGAAAATATGCAATTTGAGTTGGCCGCGCTCTATCGCGACCGGCTCAGAGCTGCCAAACAGATCGCCGAGCAACAAAAGGTGGTCAGTGCCCGCCTAGAAGATGCCGATTATATTGCCCTGGCTCAAGACGAGCGCACCGGCAATACCGCAATTCAACTATTTATGGTGCGCCGGGGGCGTTTGTTGGGCCGCGAAAGTGTGATGCTCGAGGGGATCGAAGCAATGGTTGCGGAGGATGGCTCGGTGGCCGACCAAAAAGGGGCGACCATTGGGGCATTTATTCAGCAATTCTATGACCAAGTGGCTTTCATCCCCGAATTGATTTTGGTGCAAGCCATGCCCGAGGATTGGCAGGTTTTGGAACAGTGGCTCAGCGATAAACGGCATGCCAAAGTGGAGTTGCGCACCCCGCAGCGGGGGAAAAAGCGCCAGTTGATGGCACTGGCGGAAACCAATGCCGCTGAATACCTGCGTCTGCAACAGGCCGAATGGGCCGCCGATACCAATCGCCAAACCAGCGCAGTGGCCGAGCTGCAAGCCGTCTTGGGTTTGGAGAACCCGCCATCGAGGATCGAATGTTTTGACATCAGCACGATTCAGGGCACGAATACCGTTGGCTCGATGGTGGTCTTTGCCAAAGGCGCACCACTAAAAAGCGCCTACAAACGCTTTAAGATTCAAGGTAAAGGCAGCCAAGGTTCTCCTGATGATTTTGCCAGCATGCGCGAGATGTTACGCCGCCGCTTCCGCCGCATTGTCGAATCCTATAATGAGGATGATCCAGGTGCGAAGGCGCGCAGCGAGGAGGATGGTTGGCGCATCTTGCCGGACCTGGTCATTATCGATGGTGGCAAGGGGCAATTGGGCGTGGCCGTGGAAGTCTTCGAGGAATTTGGCCTGCTGGATCGCATCCCGGTTGTCGGGTTGGCGAAACGGGAAGAAGAATTTTTCCGCCCGGGCCAATCGCAATCGATCTGGCTAAAACGGGGCACTGAAGCCTTGCATTTGGTGCAACGCATCCGCGACGAGGCTCACCGCTTTGCCATTACTTATCACCGCAACTTGCGCAGCAAAGAGCAGACCCGTTCCAAATTGGACGATATCAAAGGCATTGGCCCAGCGCGCCGCAAAGCCTTGTTGCAACACTTTCAGGGTGACATCGAGCGCATTCGCTCGGCTACGCTTGAGGAATTGCTGGCCGTACCCGGGATGACACGCCGCTCTGCAGAAGCGATCAAGGCACAATTGTAGGATCGGGATGCCCACTTCATCCAGTAACGCAGCTGCGGCTCGCCAACGTTTGTATCAACATCTGCCGATTCTGGATCGCTCACGCGAGTTCTTCGACGCTGGGTTAAGTGTCTTGGACTATGCGGCTGGGGAAATTTTCTTCACGCGCGGGGCTCCGGTACGCCAGCTCTTCTTTTTGTTGCAGGGCCGAGTGGAAGAACGTAGCCTACAACGCCTGCCAACGGGGCATATGCGTCCCCATTTGGTGCGGACAGTGGAGCCAACCCCGCAGCGCCCCCTCTTTGTCTTAGGCATTTATGATTATCTGGAAGGGCAGCGCCACAGCACCCACGCGGTGGCTGCCTCGCCTTGCCAGGTGCTGACCATCGATACGCCGACCTTCGAAAAGCTGCTCTATCATCGCCCAGAGCTTTCGGCCGCGCTCGCCCCTTTGGAACGCCACGAGTATCTGCGCACCATTCCGTTACTGGGACACTTGTCGGACATCGAAGTATATTACCTGGCCGAAATGATGGAAGCGCGTTCGGTGGCTGCGCAGACCTCGATATTCGACCAACCCAGCGACATGCTCTACATCCTCAATCAGGGTCAAGTCGCCGTGACGCAGACCGATGGTTCCGTCGTCCGGTTGGCGAATGGCGCTGCATTTGGGTGGCCTTCGCTGGATAGTAGTGCCCGTGCCGTGAACCATTGCGATCTCCTGCAAGTGCAGCTCTCGGTTCTGGCGGGTCTGATCGGACAAACTGAAGAAGAGCGGGGCGAGCGGCTGCGTCAGGAGATCTATACGACGTTGCGCCAGTTGCCGCTCTTTGCTGATCCTGCCTTCACGCCCCAGATTCTGCAGCAGCTCGCGGGCTACATCGGCCACTATCATGTACCAGCCCATACAGTTTTGGCGCAACAGGGGCAAGTAAGCGACAGCCTCTGGATTTTACCAGATACCTTCCGGGCCAAGCTCCACGCTTTGGATGAGCGAGGCCAGTCGTTGATCACCACGGTCGTGCAGGGGCCGGCAGCATTTGGCGAAGCAGCCTTGATTGCCCAAAGCTCCGTTGACTCTACCATCGAGGCGGAGGCGGGCAGTCGTTGGTTGCATCTCCACCGCAGCGATTTCCAACAATTTCTGGATGATACTGCCAGTCAGCTACGCGCCAAGCTCAGGGTGAGCAGTAATCTCCAGGCGCTACTCAACACGGATACGGACAGCCGTTATCCCTGGTTGCAAGATGGGGAGATCGTCATTTGGCCGAGCCATCGCCATTGGTTGGTGTTGATCGGCAAAACGTGGCTGAGTTTGCTACTGTTGTCGATCACCCTTATGAGTATGATGGGGCTGAGAATTTGGCCTGGCTCACAGCCGATCCTGAGTACTGGCTTGATGCTCTTGGGCACGGTCGGCCTAGGCATGTTCTTATGGGGATTTTACGATTATTGGAATGATTATGTGGTTGTGACCAATCGACGTTTGATACGCCAAGAACACCTTTTTCTGCAAAGCCTCCATTTGCAAGAGACAGGTCTAGAGCAAGTACGCAATGTGGATATCTCCAAAACATTTGCGGGGCAGCTCCTGGGCTATGGCCTCTTGAAGGTGCAAACCGCTGGCACCCAAGGTACTATCTCCTTTGACTTTGTGCCCGATGTGGAAGCAGTCCAGCGGGCTTTGATTGGTCAAATGAGCCAGCGCCGCCATTATCGAGAAGCGGCTAGCAAGCTGGATATCCAAAAGCATCTGGAAAGTCGCTTGGGGTTGCGCGTCTATTTACCGACCCGCGTCTATGCCTCCGCGCCGGAAGCTCCACAATGGCAGGCAGCCCCCGCTCGTTGGGGAGAATGGTTGTGGCAGCTTCGCCGACCCCGGCGAGTCCCCAACGCCGAACAAGATCAATTGGTCTGGCGTAAACATTGGGCCTTTTTGGTCGGCAGACTTTTTTGGCCTGGTGTCTGGCTGACCAGCTTGCTCTTTTTGCTCCTTGGCGATCTGTGGCTTCTGCCGAGCTCAGTCTCGATCTTCATTACCCTACCAACAGCGTTCTTAATCGGTTTCGCCGCGCTGATGGTATTGGGACTCATCCTGTGGCGGATCGCTGATTGGCATAACGATACCTATGAGGTCACCCGCAGTGAGGTGGCGGACGTTGAGAAGAAACCGCTCTTTTTCGATGAGCAACGGCGCACTGCCCGCCTGCAAGATATTGACAACATCCGCTCGGAATTGCCCACAACCCTACACTATCTATTAAATTTCGGAAATGTCCGGCTGGAAACCGCGGCGGTGCAAGGTGAATTCACCTTTGACTCTGTGCCAAATCCCAATGGCGTTGCCGCCGAGATCCGCCGCCGGATCGAAGAGGCGCGACGCCGTGATGAGCAAGAACGGGCCCGCAGCCGCGCCCGTGAGTTAGCCGACTGGTTTGAACTCTACGATCGCCTCAAACCCACAGAATAAGCGCTCATCACTAGAGAGCGCCTGCTCCTGCTTGAGGTAAAAGTGACTCAGGAGCTTCAATTACAGCAGAACTTGCGCTTTGCGGTATACTATGGGCATGGGAACTCGCGCTGCCTCGCCATCAGTCGGGCAAACCTATCTATTGCTCCTATTTGCGGCTTTTTTCGCTTGGATCGCACCGCTGATCTGCTGGGGCGGGGTTGCTGATCCCAGCCACGGACACGCGGTTGCCCATTTTGTCTTTAGCGAACCTCGCTCGATTGGCCATCACCTGAAAACTGATTGTGCCGAAGCGGGTCGTGCGCGCGGATTGCCCCGTTCCTTAGAAGCGCTAAATTTGCTCAACCAGTCCAAGGAGGCGACTCCCTCTGGCCCGGCTCGGCCAGCGACTGTATTGAGTACACTCCTGATCTCGCTTTTATTTGTACCCATTAGTTGCACCTATCGGCCGCGTATCACGCTCCAGCCAGCTCCGATAGTGCCGCTGGCCTTCACCCTCGCCTTACCGGTGCAGACGCCCCCGCCGCGTTGATCAAGCAAGCCCAAAGCGTTCCCCCCAGCCAAGGCATGACGCCCTTGCTGAATAGATGGCTCAAACTTGATCAACCGCGCCTTGTGGCGTTTGCAATGGAGAATAGAGATGATCTCGGAAGTGCGTAAACGAAGCACTGCCCAGCTGCGTTGGGTAGTCTATTTATTGTTGTTCGGATTATTGGCTGGCTGTGGTACGACTGCGGCTGGAACAACCAGTGATCTACAAATCACCTTGCAACCCGCGCCAGAAGGGGCCGACGGAACCTATCTGACGGTTGCGCTGGCCGATGCTGCAGGTGCAGCGATCACCGACGCCACGGTGGCTCTGGAAGGCAATATGAATCATGCAGGCATGGTGCCGGTCTTTGCCGAAGCCGTCACCGACGCCGCCGATGGTGCCGAGGATGGGGTCTACAAAGTGCCCTTTGCCTTCACCATGCTGGGGGACTGGATCATTACTGTCAAGGTGGTGAAAGCTGACGGCACTGAGGTTTCACGCAATATCGATGTGGTCGTCACCCAAGCGGGGGTTGAGGTTGCCGAATGACGCACAGACGTGGCTGGTGGTTGAGTACGCTTGTGCTGTTTGCTGTGGTGTGGGGCCTGATCGGTTATCGGCCAGTCTCCGCCCACGGCGGCGTGGTGATCCAAACGGGCATCCACGAGCATTATGAGTGGATGATCCTGATCTACCCGTTTCCAACACCGCCCGGCCCCGGTGTGATCACGATCTTTATCTATGATTATAATGTGGGCGGGCCTTCCTTGGAGTTCAGCGGCGAAGTTTACCTTGCCCCGCCAGGGGCGCCTGGTGAATGCTGTGAACCGGGCGTCCATCAAGGGCCGTACCCGCTCTACACCGATGAGGTTTTTTACCCGGGTGACTATACGGCCTATCTGCCGTTTACCGAGCCTGGGGCGTGGCAGGTTCAGTTTCGCATGACTTCCCCGGATCAGGAGTTTGAGGTGATCGTGCCATTGGATGTCCAGACTGTGGGGAATCAGACGGTAGACCCAACTGCGATTGCCACCCAAGTTGCGGTCTTAAGTGCGGCTGCGCTCTTACCGCCGGCGGGGACCCCAGCACCCTTGGCCACCCCGCAAGTATTAACAGTTGGTGCCGTCTTGGGGGATCCATCCCGTTTGGAAAGCCCACTGCTTTCTTCGTCCGAGCCTGTATCGGAGTCGGTCGCTGTCTCTGAAGGAAGCAGCCGTTTCCAGGGTTGGGTCTGGGGCGGGATGGCTGTTGTGGTCGTGTTGGGGACCATCTTTAGTGTTTGGCGAGTGCAGCAAGAGGATAAAGAATGATCAGATTAGAAGTGGATCGCCCTGCGCGATTTGATCTGTTACAAGTGCCACTCCTGGGGCCATTTTTGCGTTGGAAGCATAATCGTACTGCCGCCCAGCTAGTCTTGTTTGGACTAGCCGCGCTGATTATTATTGATGGACTTTAGGGCAGCCCGTTAGCCGCTAAAAATGTTGCCACGGTCGCGGTATGGGTTCACTATCGCGGTTTCGTCGTGCTGGCGTTGTTGGTGGCTGGCAATCTCTTCTGCGCGGCTTGTCCGTTTGTCTTACCACGTAAGTTTGCCAAGTGGCTAGGACGTCCTCGCCACCGTTGGCCCAAGGCCTTGCGCAACAAATGGCTGGCGCTGATCGGTTTCGTGGCGATCGTCTATTCATACGAACTGTTCAATCTCTGGTCCAGCCCCTGGTGGACGGCTTGGCTGGCTGTGGCTTACTTTGGCGTTGCCTTTTTGCTGGAGGCCCTCTTTACACGTGACAGCTTCTGCAAATATGTCTGCCCGCTCGGTACCTTCAACTTTCTCTACAGCACAGTTAGCCCGTTGCAGATCACCGCGAAGAATTTGAATACCTGTCGCGATTGCAAAGGACATGAATGTGTCAATGGCAGTGCCGTCCAACAGGGGTGTCAACTCGAGCTCTTTGTGCCAACGCTCAAGAGCAACTTGGATTGTACGTTCTGCTTAGACTGTGTGAAGGCCTGCCCCTATGACAACGTCGCGCTGGCCGTACGTCCGCCGGGCGATGAGCTCTTCCGCCAGACTTGGCCGCGGCGGCTGGATCTGGCCCTGCTAGCCTTATTAGGTGCCTTCTTGGGGCTGATCAACGCCTTTGCCATGACCCCGCCGGTTTATGAATTGGAGACGCGCATGGCAGAGTGGCTCAACACGCGCAGCGAAGCCCTTGTCTTGGGCATCATCTATCTGGTGGCTGCGCTCGTGGCGCCATTGGGATTGGCTTATGGCGCAGCCTGGCTAGGAAAATTGTCCAGCAAGACGAGCGAATCGCTCAACCGGATTTTAATTCGGTATGCGTATAGCTTTGTGCCGATTGGCTTTGCCATCTGGTTTGCCCATTATCTCTTCCACTTTCTGATCGGCTCAATGACGCTGGTGCCAGCGCTACAAACCTTCTTTGCGGAGACGCTGGGGCTACCATTGCTAGGTCAGCCCGACTGGACACTGGCCCAGTGGTTTATTCCCTCGGTAACGACTGTTCAAACGATTCAGTTGCTGAGTTTGGTTGTGGGTGCTTTGGCCAGCGTCTACATCGCCGTGCGTGTTGCCCGGCAGCCTAATCGGACCAGCGCCACCTTTTGGATGGAAGCTGCTCCGTGGATTGTACTGATCTTCTTGCTGGCTGCGGCCAGTGCCAATACCTTTGTTTTGCCGATGGAGATGCGCGGCAGTGCAATCGGTGCCTGATCAGACGTGCGTGTGCAGCAGTCGCCGGTTGCGTTGGCGGGCCATCACCAATAAGGTGATGAAGAAGCAGAGCGATTGCAACAAGACAATCGTGGCGCCGCTGGAGACATCGATAAAAAAGCTGAGGTAGATGCCAACAAAGCCGGTCAATGCGCCGATCAGCGTCGAGAGCAGCACCATGCGATGAAAGCTGTCAGTTAGTAGGCGTGCTGTGATCGCCGGTATGACCAGGGCCGCGGCGATCATAGTAACGCCGAGAATCTGCATCGAGGCAATGATGGCTGCGGCCAGCACCAGCGCAAACCACGTCTCCACCCACCCGGTCGGCACGCCATAAACTTGGGCTACTTCGGCATCAAAAGTGGTGAACAGCAGCTGCTTGTAGAGGACCAAGATCACCACCGCTACCACTATCGTCACCGCCGCGATGATCAGCACATCGCGACGAGTGACGCCCAGGATGTTCCCAAAGAGCGCGGCGTCAAACGATTGGGTGAAGCGGCGATAACGCGAGATCAGTGCCACACCGACGGCGAAGCTAGCCGTGGTGATCACCCCAATGGCCGCGTCCGCGCTGATGCGGGTGCGGCGCACGGTCTGGTTGATCAATAAAGCGGCGACAAAACCCCAGATCCCTGCGCCCAGGTAAAAATTCCATTGCGCTACAAAGGCGACCACCGCCCCCCCAAAGATGGCGTGCGAAAGACCGTGGCCGATATAACTCATGCCGCGCAAGACGATGTAAACGCCAATCAAGCCGCAGAGTGCACCCACCAGCACGGCCGCGAGCGTGCCGTTCCGAAAGAACTCATACTGAAAAGGCGCGAGCCAATCGAACATCACTTCACCTCACTGGTAGTGACTGAATTAACTTCGTTGTGACCGGGTAAGCCGCCGGGGACGGGCGCAGGGAGCAGCTCTTGGTAGCTATGGGGGTGGGGCTTTTGTTGGATGAGGATCAAACCCTCGTGGCGCACCACCATCATTTCGCCTTGGTAGGCGGCGCTCAAGATCGCCTCCGTAAAGACCTTCTCTGGTGGCCCCTGGGCAATAATCGTGCGGTTGAGGCAGACGATCCAAGGAGCATGGGCCGCAGCCATATTGAGATCGTGCGTGGTCAGCACAACGGTAATTCCGCGTTGGCTGAGGTGCGCTAGCTGATGAAAGATGCTCTCCGCGCTGCGCATATCTACGCCGTTGGTGGGTTCGTCTAGTACCAATAGTTCCGGCTGTGCGACCAACGCCCGCGCCAAAAAGACCCGCTGCTGCTGTCCACCCGAGAGATCGCGGATGTGGCGCTGGGCTAGCTCGCCGATCCCCAACTCTTCGAGGATAGCGCGTGCCCGTTTGCGTTCTGCTGCGCGTGGCCAGGGCCACCAACCAGAATGTTGGGTAATCCCCATCAAGACGACCTCTTCGGCCGTGACTGGAAAATTCCAATCGACACTTTCCAGTTGGGGCACGTACGAGATACGCAGCGGCGGCCGCGTGCGTCGTTGCAGTGAACCGCTCTCCGGCTGCAGTAGGCCCAAAATCACCTTGAGCAAGGTTGTCTTGCCTGCGCCGCTGGGACCAACCAAGGCGACAAATTGCCCAGGGTGCAGATGCAGGTCGATGGCTTCCAGGACCGGTTTGCTGTTATAACGAAATTGTACACCGCTCAACTCGATCAGTGGGTTCACAATGGCCCTCGGCTGGTTAAAGTGTTGTAGTCATTCGCGCAAGGAGCAAAAAGAAAGGTAGACAAGCATGCCTATCTACCTTTCTTCCTCAATTACTGTGGCTGATCGACCGCGCTATCGATGCCGGTGATGTTACTCTGATCGACCGCATCCATCAGCGTCGGATCGCCACCCAATGCCTCGGCCATGATCTGCAGATTGTAGACCATCAGGCCGATGTAGGAGTGATTGGGGGCGCCGGGCTCCCCGGGCAGGTCATCATCACGCAGCTCGTCGATATACGAGACGCCAGCCTCAGTGCCGATCTGCTCCAGCACGGGCGACGGGAAGACTTCCGAGCCAAAGATGGCCGGTACACCCTCAGCCCGGACCTGGTCGATCAACGAGGCGACTTCTTGCGCCGAGGGCTCCGAGAAATCCGCAGGCTGAATGGCGCCGATCACGGTGTAGCCATATTCTGGTGCAAAATAGGCAAAGGAGTCGTGATAGGTGAGCAGCTTGCGATTTTCTTCAGGGATGCTGGCCGTGGTCGTCCGGATGGCCTCGTCGAGGGCGGCAATGCGTTCCGCAAAGCGCTCGTAGTTTTCCTGATAGTATTCCGCATTGGCCTCATCACGTTCGATCAGCTTATCCCGTACGATTTCGGCATATTTGAGCGCATAGAGCGGGTTGGTCCAGAGATGAGGATTGGGATTGCCACCTTCTTCCGGGAAAGAAAAGTCAAAGACATATTCATCCGGGGTGATGGTCTGTTCCCCCAGCAGCACAATTTCGCCGCCCTCTTTTAGGTTAGCCTCGGCCAAGGCGAGGGTTGGCTGCTCTAAAAAGAGCCCGTTGATAAAGATCAAATCGGCGTTGGCCAGCTTGATCGCATCGGACGGGACAGGCTCAAAGGTGTGAGAATTCACACCCTCCGGCACAATCCCGCTGAGTTGAATGCGATCCCCGCCAATATTGTGAATAATATTGGTGATCGGGGAAACAGTTGAGACAACGCTCAGTCGTCCATCCTCTTCGCTTGGCTGTGCAGGTGCTTGAATTGGTTGAACGCAGGCCGTGAGCAGCAGCAACGCTGCCAGTAGCCCCAAGAATGAATGCCCTGAAATTCTCATCTCAGTTGCTCCTTTGGAAATCTCGAGTAATCATCATTGGTGTTAGGTAAGGCCCAACAAGGAAATGATTTTACCCGAAGCCAAGAGAATGCTAAACTTTGCTATTGCAAATAATCGCAATAATGGTCATACTTAATGAGTAATTCCGAGTGAGACGAGATACATTTGCTATGCACGATGCAACCCCTACGTATGCCGAATTGATCCGCCGTCAAGGGTACCGTTTGACTCCTCAGCGCCAGTTGATCCTCGCTGCGGTGAGTGAGTTGGGTGGCCACTGTACGCCCGAAGCGATCTACCAACAGGTTCAGACCAAGACCAGTGCCATCAACCGGGCAACGGTCTATCGCACGCTCGACTTTTTTCTAACCTTAGGGCTAGTGACGGTGGCACATGGTATAGAGGGGCAAGTCATTTACGAATTGGCTGGACCCACGCCGCATCATCATCTGGTCTGCCAGCGCTGCGAAGCAGTCTTGCCGGTGGACCACGCGCTGGTTCAGCCCTTGTTTGAGGAGCTGAGGGATCGCTTTGGCTTCCAAGTCAATACTGATCATTTGATGCTTTTTGGACTATGTGCGAGTTGTCGCGACCAAGCTTAATAGGACTGCCTGGTAGAAGTGTGGAAGCATCCCAAAAATTTGACAACCAGACCGGTACGCCGTAAAATAGAGGAAGTTGGTGTTCGTTTCCAGCTAAAACAACCTGGCCCGTTCGTCTAGAGGCCCAGGACACGGCCCTCTCAAGGCCGCGACAGGGGTTCGAATCCCCTACGGGCTACCAAATATGAGTACGACGACTCCACTCGGGTATGAAAAACGGGTGGAGTCGTTGTATTTACGGCTGTCTGCGCTCATCCTCTTCATCTGTCGCGGCTTGTTCTAGCTCCTGTTGTAAGCGAGAGGCGCTCCCCATGCCCCGTGTATGCTTTTTGCTTGTCAGCCTATTTTTGTTCGTTCTGTCCACTCAGTGGGTTTCGTCGAGTTCTTTGGTTGCCCAAACCATACCCCAATTGCATTTGCCAATGGTATCAGTCGGCAGTCGCGCGCAGGTAACTACGACCGCTACCTACACTCCTACAGCGACGCTAACGCAAACCCCAACCCAGACAGCAACACCGTCACCAACCCCTGCGCCTACATTTACACTTACACCGACCCCTACCCCAGGGCCAACAGGTGAAGTCGTTGTGGTGCAAAGCAACCTGTTTACAACAACTGGAGAGTTAACATCGGTCTATCTGGTGGGGGAAGTTCAAAACAACACCAATCGCCATGTGGAAACCGTTGAAATCAGTGCGATCTTGCGGGAAAAAGGCGGGGCCATTGTGATTGGTGCGCAGGAGAGGGTGTTGGTGCCGCGTCTAAAACCGGGTGACCTCGCCCCCTTTCAAGTAGTGATGCTGATGCCGAGCCCTAGCCTGTGGGACAAGTATGAGCTCACCGTCAACTGGAGTGAGAGCGCAGAGCCACCCGTCGGTTTAGATGTGATGGAACACGAAGGTTATTTTGGGCAATTTGATTCCTATCGAGTACGCGGCCTTATCCGCAATCAAACCGAGCAAGTCCGCGAATCGGTCCGGGTTGTGATTACGATCTACGATGCCGCTGGGCAGGTGATTGGGGCCGATTTTGCCTATACCAATCCAAGCACCCTCCAACCCGGCCAGGCAATCCCATTTGATGTTGAAGTCTTTGCTTGGGCTGGCAAACCAGACCGAACCTTGGTTGCCCAACATCGAACTGCTGCGTATAGTGATGAAGAGTGTTGCTCCTGCACCCTCGTATTACCACACCCTAGTTGCTGATTCGCTTCCAATAAAAGCTGTTTATATGCAAATGGTACCCAGGTCTGGTTGTGAACTGCAGCCTTCGATCTGGTTCTCATATAGTTGCAGACAATGGGACTTTTTCTGATTCTTGCCTTACAAAATCCTGACAAAAATGGGGCGAAGTCTTCTTTTTCTCAAGAATCAATGATAGATTGTTCTAGGTCGATCAGGCCCTTCCCGGCTCATTCAATAATTTTTGTCTTCGCCCTCGCTGTTGTCGCGTAGTTGGCAACAAGCCGGTGAGACCCTATCAGCATGTTCAATTTCTGCTTGCAAGAAAGGACTATGCTCGATGGGACGCTCACGCAATGATCAGCGACTGGATGAAATCTTAGCAGCGATTCGGCGTCAGCCAGACAGAATAGGCTCGATCGGGTCTCGGCTTGGTTTGGATGATAAAACTGCGCAACGCGCATTGATCCAACTTGAAGATCGAGGCGACCTATTGGCGGAGGATGACAACGGTATTGTCAGTTGGTTTGGTAAACGGAAATGAGCTTTTGATATTGCACTCAAAGTGGCGTTATTTGGCAACTGGACATGATATGGTGTTGCCAAATAACACCACTAATCTGAGGAGCCAAGTGATGAGTCAACGCAACAACGAGTACCAACGTTACGAATTCATTTATGAGATGGAGCGCCTATATTTGCAAGGTGCTTTTAGTGATGAAGAGATGAGCGAGCGTTTGGGGACGGATCGCACGAATGTCTGGCGTATCCGCAAGATCATGAGCGAGAAGATGGGGATTCCTATTGATCCCCACCCAACCGAGTATGGCAAATGGTACATCCATCCTGACTATAGTATTACCCATATTCCATTTAATCGCGAGCAGATGGTGGCCCTGTATCTGGCCGCGCGGCGGTTACAACAGCAGACGCGTACGAGCCAAACTTACGTCGCTGATACCCTAGAAAAACTTGCACTAGCCTTGCACCAACCCTTAGCCCAAGGCCTTGTCAAAGCAGCCCAGCATATTTTTAGCCAAGAACAAGATGAGCAACAACAGCAGGTCTTTTCAACGCTTGTCCGCTGTTGGCTGGATCGGATTCCGGTGCGAATTACCCATCGTAAGCTGCATGGTGAAGCGCGCGTGTATCGTGTTCACCCGTATCAGATCGAGCCGGCAGTCTGGGGCGATGGCAATTATTTGATTGGGTTTAGTGAATACCACGGCAAATTGGCAACCTTCAAGCTCAGTCGTATCGAGAAGGTCGTTGCTAGTACAGGAAGTTTCGAGATTCCTCCCGATTTCAATGTCCATGAGTTGCTCAACTATGCATGGGGCATTTGGCACGCCGACGAGGAGCCGGTCACGGTTAAGCTGCGCTTTTCCAAGTGGGCTGTGCCGCGCTTAAAAGAGTCGATCTGGCACCCGCAAGCTCGGATTTTTCCTCCAGATGCCGATGGTAGTTGTTTGTGGGAAGTACGGGTGGCTGAATGGCGCGAAATGGAACCCTGGGTGAAAGGATGGGGGAGTCAAGTGGAAGTGATCGAACCCCCTGAAATGCGGGAGCGGTTCGTGGCTGAAGTTGGCCGCTTGGCGCGAATCTACGCGACTGAAGCCCCACCCCCATCACATCGTTTGTTCTGGGCCAAGACCGATGCTGCTGGGCAGACGCATCCTCTCTTTTGCCACATGATCGACGTTGGCCAAGTAGCGTTGGCCTTGTGGAACCAGGTGCTGACCCGCAGTTTCCATGCGCAAATAGCCACAGCATTGGGAATTGATCCAGATGTGGCTGGGCGGCTCTTTGCTTTTTGGTGTGCGATTCATGATATCGGCAAAGCCTCGCCGAATTTTCAGCGCAAGTTTGAGCCAGCCGTGGCCCGTTTGAAACAAGTGGGTTTCACCTTCCCGCCGGTTTTTGGCAAAAATCAATGTTATCACGCCACGATCTCGGCTCTGGTTTTGCCCGAGTTGTTGAATGAAGAGACTGCGCTGAGCATTGAGGACGCGCGTGAAGTTGCCCAAGCCTTGGGTGGTCATCATGGCACTTGGCCCACTTTCGAAATCCGCCGCCAACACGAACCTCAAATCGGGGATGAGCGTTGGCGCCAGGCCCAACGAGCCCTGGTGCGCGAGTTGATCGATCTGTTTAATCCGCCCCAGATCCAGCACCTTGGCCGCAACTCCGAAGAACGAGGCACCATTCTGGCCTTGCTTTCGGGCTTCGCTTCTGTGGCGGACTGGCTCGGCTCTATGAGCGACTATTTTCATTTCAGTACCCCTCAGGTTGCCCCAGAATTGTATATGCAACTGGCAACGCGGCGGGCCGAACGGGTACTCCAGAAGTTAGGATGGACCGACTGGCATCCCCCGACGACGCCGTTGTCATTTAAGGCATTGCATGGTTTTGATCCCCGCTCGGCCCAACAAGCGGTGATCGAGCTCAACCCCGGTGGCCAGGAGCCAACTTTGTTGATTGCCGAGGTGCCAACGGGGTCGGGGAAAACCGAATTGGCACTTTATTTGGCAGATCGCTGGGCAGTGGAAGCGCAACACCGTGGGATGTATGTGGCCATGCCCACACAGGCGACCAGCAATCAGATGTGGCAACGGGTCGGTAACTTTTTAAGCAAACGCTACCCGCAACAAGTGCTCAACTATCACTTAATTCATGGCAATGCCCAATGGCAAGATGATCTTCCCGATTTGACCTTTCAAGTGGTCGAAGATGGGAGCGAGGCCGAGGCGCGACAAGGCCAGTTGCAGGCACAAAGTTGGTTTTTGCCCCGCAAGCGTACGCTTTTGGCACCATTTGCTGTGGGAACTGTTGATCAAGCCCTGCTTAGCGTTCTCCAGACTCGTCATTTCTTTGTTCGCCTCTTTGGTCTCAGCCATAAAACGCTCATCTTCGATGAGGTCCACGCCTATGACACTTACATGAATACCCTTTTTCAGCGACTGTTGAGCTGGTTACGCGCGGTTGGAGCTTCGGTCATTATTTTGTCGGCGACGCTGCCTGCCGCCACACGACGCCAGTTGGTGAGCGCGTGGCGTGGTTCGCCTGTAGCAGTTGACCAACTGACCGGAGACTATCCAGCGGTTACGGTGGCGTCGGCGAGTACGCTCTACACCAAGCGACTCCCCGCCGGTGAGGCGCGTACTGTCAAGTTGGGTTGGATCGGGTATACGCCTGCCGAGATCGTGGCTGAAGTGCGGACACGAATGCAGGCGGGTGGTGCCATTGCCATCATCTGTAATCGTGTGCGCCGGGCCCAAGAAATTTATCAAGCATTGCGGGAGGCCCAGCTTGTGCCTGAGGAGGATCTGATCCTGTTCCATGCTCGCACGCTGGGGATCTGGCGCAATGCTACCGAAAAGACAGTGCTCGAGCGCTTTGGTAAGGATACGAAAATCCGTCGGCCAGCGATTGTCGTGGCTACCCAGGTGATCGAACAGAGTTTGGATCTTGACTTTGACCTGATGATCAGCGACCTGGCCCCGCTCGATCTTATTCTCCAGCGTGTTGGGCGTTTACATCGCCACAACCG
>CAZMRA010000007.1:38468-39574 GCA_964568485.1 uncultured Caldilineaceae bacterium
CAAGCGCGCGCGGCCATGGCCGAAAAGCAACGCAAAGCCGAGCTGGAAGCCAAGCGGCGCTTGATTCAATATCCAACGTATGAGGATCTGTTATGGATGTCGAATGACCAATTAGCCGATGAAGAAGCCGATGTGCATCGATCCTTGCAGGCGCTCACTCGCCTGATTGAGCCATCGGTGCGCCTGGTTTGCTTGCATGAAGTCGCGGCTGGTCTGGCCCTCGATCCTGAAGGCCCGGCTGTTGTCGATTTGGCGGAGAAGCCTTCGCATGAGCAAACCAAAGAACTCGCCCAACGCATTGTTGCTGTTACCCATCCGGCCATCTATCGTCACTTTGTAGGTCAGTCAGCACCAGTGGGGTGGCGTGAACACTCCCTCTTGCACACGTACCGGGTGGCCATCTTCAAGAATGGCGCATGCGAGATCCCAGGCAGCGACTATGTGTTGCGGCTATCGCGTGCCTTGGGTTTGGAGATCACCAAGAAAGCAGACGCCGAGTCTGAAATGTAATGAATGTACGAAAAAGTGGCGTTATTCGGCAACAGTGTGTGCTATGTTGTTGCCAATCAGCTAATGCTCTGGAGGAACGAATGCAACCATCCTTTAACTTGATCGACCAACCGTGGATTGGGGCAGTAGGCCACGAAGACCATCTGCAAGAATACAGCCTGCGTGACCTGTTGTTGCGTGCGCACGAATTGCGCAGCTTACATGATGATTCGCCGCTGGTGATTGCCTCGCAGTTGCGCATGATCTTAGCGCTGCTTCATCGGATTTACGAGGGGCCAGCCAACCGTCACGAATGGCAAGCCATCTGGCAGAGTGGACGCTTTGAGGAAGCTCGCATCGACCGCTACTTTGCGCAGTGGTATGACCGATTTGATTTGTTCGATGCTCAATTCCCATTCTATCAAACAGTGAATTGGCCCGCCAGCGAACAATCCAAACCGATATCAACTCTCTTGTTCGATTTGGCAACCGGTAATAATGCAACTCTGTTTGATCACACCACTGATGATATGCCCATTGCATTGCCTTGTGAGGCGGCGGCGCGCACGCTCATCACAGCCCAAACGTTTGGGCTGGCTGGACCCTGCAATCCGCAA
>CAZMRA010000008.1:0-22793 GCA_964568485.1 uncultured Caldilineaceae bacterium
CCTACTAAAAAACATTAAAATTAAAAGCAACTTAAAGTAGCGCTTGATTTTTAATGTTCGAGCGCTACTTTATTATTTCCCTCTCGTGCCTGGCCTGAGCAAGGGAATTGCAGTTGGTTGCTGCAAGAATGCTGTTTCGGCTATAATCCTGTGTAGCAAGATAACGCTCCCCACTACAAGCTTTCTACAGGAGGATACCGTGACCCTTACAGTTGCAGTCGGCGAACCAACAGCCGTCGATGGGCAAGAACAAACGGTCAGCAGCCACCCGGCAAGCAAACACAAACGAGAATCCGCTTTGGCTGTGATCGACTGTGATGTGCATCATCAGTTTGAGAAGCCGGATGTGCTGTTCCCCTATCTACCCCGCCAATATGTCGAGTACATTAAAGATTTTGGTACGATGATGCCCGGCCTCGGCTATACGAATATGCCAGGAAATGGAGCGCGCCACGATCTATGGGATGGGAAAGATATTAACCCTGCGACTGACCCGGCGGTCTTGGTCGAGAAACATCTGGACACCTATGAGCTCGATATCGCTGTGCTGACTGGTGGCCCCTATTCTGCGGCTGTGCATCCTGATCCCGATTATGCTGCGGCCTATTGTCGAGCCTTTAATGATTGGACTGCTGAGCACTGGCTTTCGCAGGATTCGCGCCTGCGTGCTTCGATCCATATCGCACCACAAGATCCAAAGTTGGCAGTGGCAGAGATCGAGCGATTGGCCGACAATCCAGCCTATGTTCAGGTAATGATGCCGGCCGGTGCGCGGATGCCATTCGGGAACCGCTTCTATCACCCGATCTACGAGGCCTGCGAAGCGCACGGTTTACCGGTTTGTGTCCATTTTGGGGCAGAGGGCGCGGGCATTTCCACACCGCCAACCGCGGCTGGCTACCCAACTTATTACCTGGAGATGCGCATGGCGCGGCCGCAGATTGCGATGGCGCATACCACCAGCTTGATCTGTGAAGGTGTCTTTGAGAAGTTCCCCAATTTTAAGTTTCTCTTTATTGAGCATGATGTCTTCTGGGTGCCGGGGCTATTCTGGCATATGGATGGCGATTGGAAGGGCTTGCGCGATTACACACCATGGGTGAAGAAATTGCCGAGCGAATATTTACGCCAACATATTCGGTTTGGATCACAGCCTTTGCCCGACACTCCCTCCAAACGCGATCTCGAGATCTTTTTACAGTGGATGCGGGCCGAAGAGATTATGGTCTTTGCCAGCGATTATCCACACTGGGATTGGGACGAACCAAGTACTTTCCTGGCTGGGTTCGATCCCGAACTCCGGCGCAAGATCATGGGGGAGAATGCCCGGGCGTTGTATGGTGCACGGCTCCGATAAAGCCGACAATAATCCAGAGAAGAGCAGAAAAGGCAACAAAAACGCCAGGATCTATACACACCCTGGCGTTTTTTCATTCATAGATACAACTATAGATTATGAGATTATGCTGCCACGGCTGTTACGCCGACAGGCTGATAATCCACCGGTTTAAAGCAGAGAACTTCCCGCCCATCCTCTAAAGTGACCATCGGCGGTTTGACTTGGCGACAAATATCCCGCACGTAGGGGCAGCGGCCAGCAAATTTACAGGCTGTATAACTATACTCTTTGGTCTCCAGATCGGGCAGGCGGACAAGTTCGCGCCATTTTTCGCCGATCTTGGCGACTGAATCGAGCAGCAGTTCGGTGTAGGGATGGCTGGGCTGCTTCAAGATCTGGGCCGATGGGCCATATTCCACCACCCGCCCTCGGTACATGATCGCGATCAAATCGCTGACATAATAGGCGGTTGAGAGGTCATGGGTGATGTAGAGAATATTAACCTGAAATTCGTCGCGCAGCCGCTTGAAGAGATTCACCACGTTCATGCGCAGCGAGGCATCAATCATACTGACTGGTTCGTCGGCGACCAGCAATTCGGGCCGGGGAATCATCGCCCGCGCTACTGAAATGCGCTGCAATTCGCCACCGGAGAATTGATTGGGGTAGCGGCCAATCACACGTTCTGCCGACAGTCCAACATTGACCAGGGCTTGATCCACGACCTGTTGCGCTGCTTCTTTGCCCTTGACGCCTAACACGTTGTAGGCCGTCTCGAAGAGATAGGTGTCGACGGTTTTGCGGCTGGAAAAGCTTTCAAAGGGATTTTGAAAGATTGGCTGAACACGGCGGCGAAATTCTTTGGTCTGGGCAGCGTTCAGTCGACCGCTCGTACTCATGCCATCGATGATGATCTCGCCTGTGGTGGGTTGCAAGAGCCGCAGCACCATGCGGGCCAGAGTGGTTTTGCCCGAGCCCGATTCGCCGACAATGCTCAAAATCTGCGGTTTCCCCTTTTCAAACGACAAATTCACCTGATCCACCGCAGCGATGCGCGCCGACGAGAGCAAGCCACCGACCCGAAAGGTTTTGCTGACATCTTTGATCTCGAGAAACTTTTCACTCATGCGTTGGCAATTCCTTCTAACGGGATCGGCTGCATCCCTGGTTCACGCTTCAAGCAGGCAACAAAGTGCCCCGTTGCGACTTCCAACAATTCTGGCTGCACCTGACGACAGCGTTCGTCGGCAAGATAGCAGCGGGCCGCAAAACGGCAGCCCGAAGGAGGGTTGAGTAAACTCGGGGGACGGCCACTGATCCCCGTTCGCTCCATATCATCGCCCAAGCGCGGCAGAGAGCGGATCAACATTTCGGTGTAGGGATGTTGCGGATGGTTGAAGAGTTCGTCTGTTTTGGCGATTTCCACTACCTTCCCCGCATACATGATCACCATGCGGTCGGTGATCTGATAGTGCACCCCCATATCATGCGAGACCATGATGAAGGTGTTCCCGAGCCTTTGCTGCAACTTGCGCAACATGGTCAAGATGCCACGCTGTACCACCACATCGAGCGCGGTGGTGGGTTCATCGGCTAGGACAAACTTGGGTTGGACGAAGGTAGCCAAGGCCACAATCACCCGCTGGCGCATCCCGCCGCTGAGTTGATGAGGGTACGAATCGAGCACTGCGGCCGGCAGATCCAATTCCTGCAAATACGCTGCCATGGACTCGAGCAGCACAGCTTTGTTTTGACTGCGGAGCATCTTTTTGGAAAAGGAATCGAGGAACTGATCCTTGATGCGCATCACCGGGTTCAGCACACTCATCGACGCTTGCGGAATGTAGGTGATATGTTCCCACCAATATTTGTGAAACTCGGCGCTGGGGATGCGCTCTGGCCCGGTCGGCGAATCTACCTCTAGTTCGATCAAGCCTGCAGCCAAGTACATTGGGCGGTCGATGTTGCCGTAAATGCCCTTCATCAATGTGGTTTTGCCACAACCCGATTCGCCCGCGATCCCAACAATTTCACCATCGTAAATATCGAACGAGACATCTTCCACCGCTTTGACGGTGCCTTGTACGGTATCATAGAACAAACTGACATTGCGGATACGAATCATGACCGCCCTCTTCGTGTGGCAAAATAGTCTGACCAGCCGGTGGAGACCAAAAACAGGCCGATAAACAACAGCATGATCGAAAGAATCGGCGACAGAATCCACAGCCACTTTTCTAGCAACAAGGCTTGATGTTGCATCGCCCAATAGATCATGGTGCCGAGCGTGGCATCTTTCAGGCTGGAAAGGCCAATGATCGCTAAGCCCGATTCGGCGGAGATGGCGACCAAAATTGTATTGATGAAATTGGCCAATGCCCAACCGACCACAAAAGGTAAAATCTCGACCAACACAATTTTGAGCGTCCCTTCGCCAGAAGCCTGCGCCACATTGATAAACTCGCGCTCCCGCAAACTGAGTGACATCGCGCGCGCTTGGCGGCCCGGCCAGGGCCAATTAAAAAAGACCAATACCGCAGCAATGCTCAACAGCGACGTCTGCCCGCCCAGCAAAGCCGAGAGCAGAAGCAAAATCGGCAGCGAAGGCACGGCGATCACGACATCCATCAACAATGTGAGAATACGGTCAGGAATCCCACCGAGAAAGCCGGAAAGCAGCCCGATTACCACGCCGATCAAGGTGGCTAGGCTGGCAACACCCAACCCAATCCACAACGAATTGCGGATCGACCAAGTCAGCAACCAGAAAATATCCTGGCCGAGATTGTTTGTGCCCATCCAATGATCGCGGCTAGGGGGCATGTTGCGAAAATAGGTATTCCAAGCAGTGGGATCTTCTGGGGCGAACCACGGTAATATCAATCCTAAAATCACAAAAATGCCCACGATGATCAGGCCAACCACCAGCCTCGGTTTGATCAAACGCATTGTGTAACCTCATTACGGGATGGTAGACGAGCGTGATGAGTACCCCCTCGTCCACGATCATTGATAGCGAATTCGCGGGTCGATAAAGGGATAGATTAGATCAAGCACGAGCGTGGCAGTGGCAACAGCAACGATCGAGAGGCTGATTGTTCCCATGATCAAGTTGTAATCGGAGCCCAAAATAGCGCGATAGACCAACGAGCCTACGCCAGGGTAACCAAAGAGAATTTCGGTGATCAGCGAACCGCCAAAGACACCGCCGATGCTCAACCCCAGCATGGTGATCTGGGGCAGCACTGCGGTGCGCGCCACATAGCCAAACATAATTTTGTTGTTATCGACGCCGCGATAGCGGGCATATTGAATAAAGTCTTCTTCTTTGGTGTCGATCGCCATGGCCTTCATGCTGATGATCCACCACCCCAAGCTGACGAGCGTGATCGACAAAAGCGGCAAGACTGAGTTGTAGGCCACACTCTTCATCCATGCCCATGAACCAGGTTCACCGCTGACCAAAAAGACAAAGGGAAAGATCGGCCAGATATAAGCCAGGAGGATCACCAAGAGCAGGGCGAGAATGTAATACGGGATTGGGTACAGGACCATGGCTACAGTTTCGATCAGCTTGGAGCTAACTTTGCGGTTGTAATAGCCGGCCAGCAGACCGATCAAATTGCCGAGCAACCAACTGATAGCCAGTGAGGTGAGCATCAGCCCCAGTGACCAGGGTAAGGAGCGGGCGATCAAGGAATTGACCGGTGTCGGGTAAAAGGCGAGCGACGGACCAAAGTCGCGCGTTAACAAGACTCGCCGGAGAAAAGATGTATATTGCTCCCAGATCGTGCCTTCCAGACCAAACATCTGGGTCATGGTCTCGCGCATGCTCTGCACAAGCGCAGGATCCATCGTCTGCCCTTGTGACATTAAACGGCCCAACATGGCTTCTACGGGGTTGCCGGGGATAAAGCGTGGTACAAAAAAGACAATGGTGATGCTGATCCAAACGACGAGGACATAGGTCAATAAGCGGGATAACAAAAATCGAAAAAACTGCATAGCGTTTGCACTCCGCCAAGCAAGGGTATTTACTCACCCCAGAAAAGGGATAGGGACTAAGGAGCAGCGTTACTACACCTTAGTCCCTACGGTTGTCGCAAGCTTATTTGGGCTGAATGTTGGCGACGATGTACTTAAAGTTCGACCACCACCACCACGGGCCTTCATAATAATTGTCGGCAGTCGGGTAGTTGGTGAAGTAGGTCTCGTTGACCGGCACAAACTTAGACGTGCCAAACATGGGGATCCAGTGCATTTCGGTTGCCATTTGCATCAGCAACTGCTTGCTGATCTCCACATTTTGCGGATCGTCCGAAGTCAGCCCTTCCAGTTGATCGAGCAAGGCAGCGATCTCGTCGCTCTGGTGGCGGGCGGCATTACCTGGGGCCGGTTCACCAGTGGGGACGATATAGCGTTGATGCCAGCCACTGAGGTTCGGGTAGATGTCGGGACCAATCGCACAGCCCGGCCAGTAGGAACCAGCTTGATGATCACCCGTCGATGAAGCATTCCAGAAGGTCGCTGCCGTCATCGTATTGGCGGTGGCGTTGATGCCAAACTTGCTCCACGAATCGGCGACAGCAAAGGCCAAGCGCCCAGATTGCACCTCAAAGACCACCGGTGCGTTGATGGCGATTGTCCAGGGGGTTCCATCGGGCAACAGCCACTTGCCATCGGCATCCCGGGTAAAGCCCACTTCTTCGAGCAACTTGGCTGCTTGGTCCACATCATACTTCCACCAGCCAACCCCAAAGAGGTCGATCAATGCCTCCTCGTCGGTTGGAAGATCAGCCCCCAAGCCCTGCTGGTTGAAGATCTCGGCCATGTCTTTGGCATAATTCGGGTCAAATGGGGCATAACCATCAGGCAGCGTCATCGCTTTCAACTGCTCGACCAGTGGCTTGTGATACGTATTTTGCACGGCCGCCACGGGGGGCACAGCTAGCGGCGAAACGCGTAACATACCCCCGAACGTTGCCAGCGACACATTCTTGATATCGGTGGCTAAAGCGAGGGCCCAGCGTACTTGCCATTGATCATAGGGGGGCCGAGAATTGTTAAATTGGATGCCGCGTTCGCACGGATCGTCGAAGTCGGCATAGGGGAAACCGGCGTGCCACGCGCGCACACTATCACTGCGTTGGGTCAACACTTCCATCGACTCGGGCGTAATATCCTGTAAAATATCGATGTCGTTGTTGATCATTGCCAGAATACGCTTCTCTTCAGTGCCAACGAAATTCCACAGCACATATTTGGGGCCATGTTTTTGGGTGATCTGCCCGACGCTGGTGCGTTCCCAGTCTTCGCGCAATTCCCAGATCGTCCAGTTGCCATTCGGGTCGTGATCTTTATATTTGTACTGCCCGATGCAGACTGGCGGATAAAATTCGAAGGTAGCAGGGTCTTCGTTTTCCCAAATGTGTTTGGGCATGGGGTACAGGCGATTCCCCCAGATCGTCACGCCAAGATCTTTGGAGAGGCGAGGCTGTGGGCGCGTGGTGTTGAGAATCAACGTATACTTGTCACTGACTTCGACACTTTTGATGTAATCGGTCGCCCAGCCATGGACCGCGATCTGGTCAGTTTCGAGCCACATGTTCAGCGTATAGGCCACATCGTCGGCGGTGAACTCCACGCCATCGTCCCAATAGATCCCTTCCCGCAATTTGATCTCAAAGCTTGTGAAATCATCATTGAGCGGCGTAGGCATGTCAGCGGCTAGCGAGCCATATTGCTGCCCTGTGGTGGTGTCGATCTCCCACAGATGGTCGGTGCATAACTCGTGGAAGCCACGCCCAGCATCCACACCAGGCACAAAAATATTGAATAGATCTGGCCGTTCGAGCGAACCGTTGAGATTATCCAAAATCAGGGTCTCATTACGCGGGGTGCCGACAAAGGTCTCACCACCTGCTGGTGCAGAGGCAGCAGATCCCCCGCTATCTCCGGCAGCCGGTACGGGGGCCGTGGCCGGAGCACAGGAGATCAATATCAGCGAAAGGATCGCCACTAGGGCGATCAGACGATGTTTCCTCATTCAGTTTTCTCCTTTGGCACAAGATTTAGGTTGGAGCACAAACAATACTCCGCCACAACCTGCGTGCACGAAGCGCGCTCAAGGCGCACCCCGCCTAGGGAGTCACAGGTCGTGGTGGATGCTGGAAATCCGTGCAGACAGAGCAGCCGCTCAACGCGTTTTCAGCATGGGCGTCGTACAGGCGCAACGCAAAACTAGCCTTACGGCACATCCACACTTATGCAGTTCACGATTTATAGCAAAATCAGTATTGGCAGTGACTGGTTGTGTATATTAGGGAGCAGTAACCAGTTCCAGAGGCGAAGTGTAACAAAGGGGGAATTGATTGTCAAGGCAACTTTGCGGGCCATGATGCGTGAATGGTCTGGCTTATTCACGCATCATCACTACCTTATGTGCCTATGAGCGCCACGCTGCGGCCAATAGCTCCAGACTGCGTACTCGCTCTTCTATGCCGTGGGTGAAGGAGGCGATCATCAATTCGTTGGCCGCGGTTTGCTCCGCCAGCCATTCTAATTGTTCAACCGCGCTCTCTGGTGTGCCAACAATGGCTTGCGTTGGCATGCGCAACGCCATATCTAGATCGGGATGCTCAGCCGCGGCTTCAGGGGGCATCAGCGGCAAGAAGCGGCCTGACCGAATGCCATAGCGCATCAGACGGCCGGGCGCAGCAAACCATTCCGCCCGCTCTTCGCTCTCGGCGGTCAAGACACTGGCAGTCACAATGGTATAAGGCTTCTGCAAGATGGGCGACGGTTCAAAATTTTGATGATAGCGTTCCAATGCAATCAACGTGCCGCCTGTATCAAAATGATGGGCAAAGGCAAAGGGTAGCCCCAATTGGCCGGCCAATTGCGCGCTATAGTCGCTGGAGCCTAGCAAAACAATCTGGGGAGTGGATTCCAAGACCGGCGTGGCTGAAAATTTATCCCACAACCCGTGTGCGGTGCGTCGATCCCCTAACAAGCCCATGAGATCCAACAAATGGCGGGGAAATTCTTCGGCCCCCAAACTGGCTGGTGCCCGCCGCAAGGCCGCGGCTGTCGCTGGGTCGGTCCCTGGGGCACGGCCGATCCCCAAATCGATCCGACCTGGGTGCAGGGATTCTAGGAGGGCAAATTGTTCAGCGACCACCAACGACGGATGGTTGGGCAACATCACCCCCCCAGAACCAACCCGAATGCTCGAAGTCATCGCGGCAAGATGGGCCATCAGTACGGGTGGGTTAGTGCTGGCAATCGTCGGCATATTGTGGTGTTCGGCCACCCAAAAACGATAATAGCCCAGCTCTTCGGCACGTTGCGCCAGGCGGGTCGTATCGGCCAGCGCCTGAGCAGAGCTTGTACCCTCGCTCACCACCGACAGATCGAGTACAGACAAGGGGAATGTTTGACGATTCATGCGCTCATCCTAACTTGCTTGTTCGAAGCAGATCTTGATTCAGACAAATTTATCCAGCATCATACTACATTCAGCAAATGGCTGTCGTTAGATGCCTCTCATTGGCACAACTTAATAGCCGACTCGCCCCCAAACGATGCGCTTGATGATTTGTAGGGGCTAGCAAGTGCAGCCTAGCTTATGTTACAATGCAACGTAAGCTGCCAGAACGGCGCCATTTAACTATCTCTCTCCCCTTACAAATAGAGTAAAGCTAATGGAACCATCCGCCAATCGCCATATCGTTGCCACGCGGCAAGAATTACCACCCGGCAGCCGCAAAATTGTGCAGATTGCAGGGCGCGAGATCGGCATCTTTAATGTTGCTGGCTCTTTTTATGCGCTACGCAATCTCTGTCCACATCGTCAGGGGCCACTCTGCAAAGGTCGATTGCGCCCGCTAGTCGTCGTCACCGAGCAACAGCAACTAGGTTATGAACGCGAAGGCGAGATCCTCAAATGCCCGTGGCACCAATGGGAGTTTGATCTCAAGACGGGCCAAGCGCTGTACGATCCCAAACTGCGCGTCAGGACCTATACCGTTGCCCTCGAAGGCGAAGAGGTTGTGTTGTACTTGTAAACCGTGAAACGGGATTCGTGCAGTGCGGCTTGCTGCATCACGCTCCCAGCTCACTTCTCACCCATCAACCAAGAACAGGCCATGACTACTCATCACTTTACGCCCACCCACTACTTCAACACCCTTGGCTCGCACGAGCCCGTCTTGCGCATTCAACCCGGCGATACGGTGATCACCACCACCGTGGACGCCCGCGGCCAAGACATCACCGGCCAGCAGATCACCAGACCCGGCAACCCGATGACGGGTCCTTTCTACATCGAAGGGGCCGAGCCAGGCGATACGCTGGTCGTGCATTTGGACAAGCTGACGCCGAATCGACCCTACGGCTGGACCCGCAAGATGGTTGCGCCGAATGTGGTCGATCCAGATTATGTGCCACATCTACCCTGGTCATCACCGGGCACACCCGACTTGGCGACCTGGACCGTCGATACCACCGCTTGGACTGCTACCTTGACCGATCCGGCTGATACCAAACTGGGCAACTTGGCCTTGCCCCTCAACCCGATGGTTGGCTGTTTTGGCGTTGCCCCCGCGGGCGGACAGGCAATCTCCACGGCAACTTCGGCGGAGCACGGCGGCAACATGGATTACAACGGCTTTGTCCAAGGCGTAACCGTCTATTTTCCCGTTTTTGTGCCAGGTGCGCTCTTCCACATCGGCGATGGCCATGCCACCCAAGGGGATGGCGAGATCGTCGGGACGGGCATTGAGATCTCGTTTGATGTACAATTCACAGTCGAGCTGCGCAAGGGCAAACGCATTGGCTGGCCACGTGGCGAAAACGAAGAATTTATCTTCACTTGTGGTAATGCTCGCCCGCTTGATCAGTGTGTCCAGCACGCCACGACTGAGATGTCACGCTGGCTACAAGAAGATTATGGGCTGGATGCCACCGGGGCCCATCTCTTGCTAGGCCAAGCCGTCAAGTATGATCTGGGCAACATCTTCGACCCGGCGTATACCATGGTCTGCAAAGTCCCCAAACGCTGGTTGAAGTAACAGACTAAAGACGACAGACGATGGCAGAGTTGCTATCGTCTGTTGTTTGTGGCCCATTTTCCACCGGACAAGCGAGACAGGAGCACGCATGGAAAAACGAATTTTGGGCCGGACAGGGCTCGAAGTGAGTGTGTTGGGCTTGGGTGGGCTATTTCTGTCGCGACACGGGGCGAGTGATCGAGAAGAAGCACGCCAAGCGACACAGCGGGCACTTGAATTAGGCGTGAATTTTGTCGATACCGCGCCAGGTTACTTTGATAGCGAAGCTGTGCTGGGTTATGCGCTGGCTGGTGCATCACAGCCCTATTTTCTCTCCACCAAGTTGGGCGGGCGTCCAACTCCTTTTGATCCCAAAGATAAAGCCGGCTTGCGCCAATCGGTGGAAGAGAGTTTGCGCCTGCTGGGCCGCGAACAGATCGATATCCTCATCATCCATGAGCCCGACCGCCCTGGCCAATATGATTGGTGGACAGACTATGATAATTTTCACGGCCCGGTCAACGATGTCTTAGACGAGCTCAAGGCCGCAGGGTTAATCCGCTTCACAGGGCTGGGTGGCACCACCGCCTACGAGATTGTGCCCATCATTGCGACGGGACGGTACGATGTTCTGCTCACAGCCTTCAACTACAGCTTGCTCTGGCGCGAAGCTACGTTGGAAGTATTGCCAGAAGCCAAACGGCAGGGCATGGGCCTCATCATCGGCTCGCCGCTGCAACAGGGGGCGCTCGCCCGCCGCTACGACGAGGAGATCCGCTCGGGTGCACGTTGGCTAAGTACGCCGCGCCGAGAGCAATATCGCCAACTCTACGCCTATTTAGACGAGCTCGGCTTGGACATCCACGAAGTGGGTCTCCGCTTCGTCATCTCCAACCCGGACATCAGCCTCACGTTGATGGGAGCAAGATCCATCGCCGAAGTCGAAGCCAATGTACGCGCCGTTGAAAAAGGGCCACTCTCCCCAGAAATATTGGCCCGCTTGCAAGAAATCGCCGATATGGTGCCGTTTCGCCCCTTTGAAGAACCATTTGGTCTGCCATTTGGTCGCCCCTACAAAGGGCCGGGCCGAGCCTAATCCGATTGCTGTTGCCGAAACTACCTGACTCCCCAGTTATCTATCATGGTAGTCCATCCGCTGTTCCAAAGTACAAAGGAGAAAACCAATGTCAGTGCCAAATTTCTCGAGACGTGATTTTTTGCGCATGAGTGCAATCACCGGCTTTGGGCTGGCGGTTGTTGCTTGTGCGCCAGCAGCAGCTCCCGGCGCTGCACCAGCAGGCGATAATTCGCCTGCATCCGCCGATAGTGGCCCCTATCAAGGCAAGTTTGTGATCATGGCAGCGGGCAACCAAGAGCAAAACGAGCCACTGATCACGGCCATCGAAGATGCACACCCGGGTGTCGAAGTTGAATGGCGTGGCCTCACCAGTGAGCGCTATACCGAATTGTTTGCTGCCGCCGAGGTAGCGGGTGACCAGATCGATATTATGGACCTGAACGGTCAGGATCTGCGCCGCTATGCCGTCGGGGGCCGGTTGCTGGATCTTTCCGACATCGACTACAAAGATCGCTTCCGCCAGGTTGGGTTGGACACCTATAGCATCGGCGGAAAGCTGTGGGCACTCCCGCGTGGTGGCATCAGCGGCTTCCCCTTCTTGTATAACAAGAAAATTCTCGACACGGTTGGTGCGACCAAAGAGCCTGAAACCTATGCAGAACTGATGGAACTGGCAGGTGCAATCAAAGATGCCGGTTATGCCCCATTTGTGCATGGCGGCAAAAACATCTATCTGTGGCCGATTTGGCAATTCTTTGCGTTCGCCCAAACTTCGGGCAATGAACCAGTCGAAAAGACCTTCCAAATCTTGAATGGAACAGCCAAATTTACCGACCCAGAAAGTGTGGCGGCGTTGGAAATCCTGGCCCAATATGCCAACGATGGCATGTTTATCGAAGGCGTGAATAGCCTAGACAGCGATGGCGCCTCGATCGCATTTTCGCAGGGGCAAGCGGCCTTCTGGTATGAACACTCCTGGCGTATTGGTTGGTATCGCGACGGCGATTATCCAGAATTGGATTTGAGCTTGATGCCCCCCTTGCGCTCGGCCGAAGATAGCAACATCCGGCGGATGTTGCCCGGCGGTACCGGCGCGGCCACGTGCATCTATTCCAAAATTGCACCGGAACGGATTGACCTCGCGTACCAAATTCTGGATCTGATGAGCAGCGATCAATGGGTAAGCTGGGCCAATGAGCGGAATCGCGACCCCGTTTCCACCAACGTCGCAGTTGAAGCCAGCGACGATGAATTGGCCGTGAAATATGCCACCGAGTGCGCCGACAACCAATTTACCTATCTGGATTGGTACTGGCCACCCGAAATCACCCGCGCCTTCCAAGAAAATCAACAGGCCATTGTCGCTGGCTCCAAAACGCCCGACCAGGCAGCCGAGGCGGTCCAAGCTGTGCTGGATGACCTCTATTTGGATGGGTATGAGTTCGAGATTTAAGTGGCGATGATGCGTCAACTGTGATGCGTCAGCGGTTGGCGCATCACAGTTGATTGGGGAGTGCGCACAATGTCCATGACAACCATGGCGGCCAAGCCGTACCGCCGTCGTAACTTTTCGCCCTATCTCTGGGTGCTGCCCGCAGTCTTGATCTATGTGATCTTCAAACTGATCCCAATCATCACCGGCCTTTATCTGGCCTTGCTGCGGTGGGATGGGATTGAGCCGGCCGAGTTTGTTGGTCTGCAGAATTTTCAGCGCATGTTAAACGATGAGGTGATCTTGATCGCCCTGTTTAACAACATGAAATACGCACTGGGGACCGTGATCGGCAAGACGGCCCTCTCGCTCTTCTTAGCGATCTTGCTCAACGGAGCGCTGCGCGGGCAAGCCTTTTACCGTACCGCGCTCTTTATGCCAGTCGTGATGTCGTTTGTGGTGGTGGGTATTCTCTGGTCGTGGCTTTATAACGCCCAGTTTGGCTTGGTCAACAGTGTGTTGCGCAATTTGGGGCTTAGCTTTTTGATCCTCGACTGGCTGGGGGATACCAAAGTGGCCCTTTGGTCACTCGTGGTGGTGGACATTTGGAAATGGTATGGTTTCCACATGGTCATCTTCCTAGCTGGCCTACAAACCATTCCCACGGAACTATACGAAGCAGCCCGCATCGATGGCGCCGGGCGCTGGCAACAATTCCGGCGGATTACGTTGCCGCTGTTACAGCCCGTGATGTTGGTCAATGTCACCCTTTCGTTGATGGGCGCATTCAACGTCTTCGACATCCCCTATGTGATGACTGAAGGTGGACCAGCCAATTCCACGATGGTGATGGCGCTGCATATCTATGTGCGGGGCTTCAAGTTCTACCGGTTTGGGTATTCAGCGGCACTCTCTTATGTGCTGCTGACGCTCGTGACCGTTTTGGCGGCCATCCAGATGCGTTTGATGTCGCGCGACAATCTCAATTGAGAGGTAAACTGCCATGGCTAAGACCAATATCGCCCAGTCACCCATCACCCAACGCAACCAACCGGCACCCGCGATCGCGCAACCTTCGCTGCGGGTTGAACGGTTGTTAACAACTTGGGTCAGCCACTTGATCCTGGCCTTTTTTACCGTTGTGATTATTTACCCGGTCTTTTGGATGTTGTTAGCTTCTTTCAAATCAAATAGCGAAATCGTGACCAATGTATGGGGATTGCCTAGCACACTCCAGTGGGAGAATTACACCAATGCCTGGAGCAATGCCAAGATGGGCTACGCTTTGATGAACAGCGTGCTCGTTTCGCTGGGGACCGTGATCTTGGTGACCCTCTTGGGCGCATTGGCAGGCTTTGCCTTTGCCAAGTTTCAATTTCGGTATGCATTGGCCCTATTCCTGCTTTTTGTCTTTACCATGCACGCACCCTCACCGGTGATCCCCCTCTATGTGATGCTGGTTAAACTCGGTTTGACCGATAGCCGGTTGGGCTTGATCTTGCCGATGGTCGCAGGGGGTATTCCTTTGTCGATCTTCGTCTTTCGAGCATACTTCCAGTCAATTCCGGGTGAATTGCTTGATGCAGCTAAGGTAGATGGTTGCACCGATCTGTCGGCGTTTTGGCGCGTGGTCGTGCCCATTTCTGGCCCGGCGATTGCCACGGTTGCCATTTTGCAATTTGTCGGGGCTTGGAATGAATATTTCCTTTCCTTAATTTTAATTCGCTCGGCAGAGATGCGTACAATCCCATTAGCGATCCAAGTCTTCTTTTACGCTTGGGGGCGCACCGAATGGGAGCAGGTCTTTGCCGCGCTCTCCATTGGTTCACTTCCGATGATTCTGCTCTATATCATCATGCAGCGTCAGTTTATTCAAGGTCTTACCGCAGGTTCAATCAAAGGATAATTCGATGATTGCGTGTTACAACGGGGCCACTTCGCGCCCCTACCCACTGGAAGAAGATATTCGTTCGGCCGCCGCAGCTGGCTTCCAGATGGTGGAACTCTGGGGCGAAAAATTTGATGCCTTTTTCCAAACCCATAGTGTTGCCGATCTAAAAGCGTTGCTCGACCAGCACGGCGTGCGCCCAGCTGCGATCGATCTGGTCTGGCTGGATTATAGCAACGAAGCCGGGCGGGATAAGGCGGTTGCTCGAGCCCATGAATTGGGCAAAATCGCCCAGGCAATCGGCTGTGATCTGCTGCTGCTCTGCAGTGGCGGGGATCTACAAGGCCGCAGTAAGTATGAAGCCTTGCAGCTCGTCGCCGACTATGTGCAGCCCGTTTGCGCGGCTGCGGCAGAATATGGCTGCCGCCTCGCCATCGAACCACTGGGCGGCCATCCGCTGATCCCTGGCTGCGAAGAGGCGCTGACGATCATCGAGCGGGCGCAACAAGCCAATCTCGGCCTGATGTGGGACTTTTTCCACTACTACAAATCGAATGTGCCGCTTGAGGCCATCCGCCGTATTCCGGAAGATAAGCTTTGGCTGGTGCATGTGGATGACACGCCAGCACTGCCCCGTGAACAACTGCGCGACCCCGACCGCGTCTATCCGGGAGCTGGCGATCTGCCCTTGGCCGACTACTTCCAGCTTTTGCGCGAGCGCAATTTCAGCGGGCCGGTTTCGGTGGAGCTCTTCAATCAGGAATATTATGAGCAGCCGATTGACGAAATCACCCGCAATGCCTATCAAGGGTTGGCAGCATTTTTAAAGTGAGCTCGGCGCTGTTAGCAGTCTGTAAAATTATGAGCTTTCAGAGATTTGGAGAGATAGAACGAGATGAGTCGCCATCGCGGGCAAGATCTCGCTTTATCGCTCTAAATCTCTTTTTGTCGCTCCCATCATTCTGATCCTCTTTACTGCGGAGTTGAGTTATGAATCCCGTGAAAATTGCTTTTGCTGGCGTCGGTTATATGGGCCAAGTCGCCCATCTGCGCAATTATGTGGGCCGGTCCGATTGCCAAGTGGTCGCCATTGCTGAGCCACGCCCCGAATTGGCGCGCAAAGTGGCCGAGGCATATGGCATTCCCAAAGTCTACAGCAGCCACACCGAGTTAGTCGACGATCCGGAGGTGCAGGCAGTGGTGGCCAGCCAGCCCCATCTGCGCAATGGGCACCTCGCTATTCCCTTGTTGCGGGCAGGAAAATATGTCTTTGTCGAAAAACCCATGGCCGGTTCCCGGCAAGAGGCCGAGGCGATGCAACAAGCTGCCGAAGCAGGGGGCGTACAGGTGATGGTCGGGCTGATGAAGCGGCACGATACCGCCGTGCTTGCCGCCCAAAGTGTGCTCCAAGAACTTGCTGCCAGCGGCGAATTGGGCCGCTTGACCCGGATCCGCGCCCACTGTTTTGGCGGCGATTGGATCCACGATGCCATCCCACCGCTGACCACCACCGAAACTGTGCCGGATGATCCTAGCTTCCAACCAATCTTTCCAGCATGGATGGACCAGGATCAGGGCAAACAATTCCAGAATTATCTGAATATTATGGCGCACAATGTGAACTTGGTGCGCTTTCTCTATCCGCAGCCATTAACGGTGCAAAGCGTGGTGGCACGACGCGACAATCGGCTGCTGCACACGGCCATCATGACCAGTGAGGATGGCGTCTTGGTCGAATTGGCCGGGGGTTCGGTTCGTTCGCACCAATGGGAAGAAGAAACCCATTTTTACTTTGAAAAAGGCTGGGTTAAACTATTTACGCCGTCACCGCTGGATCGCCAGACGCGTGGACGGGTGGAACTCTATCGCAGCAACGATGGCAAAGAAGGCCGCCGCGAAGAGATCATTCCCACGATCGATTGGGCATTTCGCCGCCAAGCAGATCATTTCATCACCTGTGTACGAGAGCAAACTGAACCAATCTCCAGTGGGCGCGATACCCTTCGCGACATGCAATTGATGGAAGAGATTTTCCAAAAGATGGTGTTGATCTGATATGACCAAGAAAATCGCCGCAATTCTTACAGAGTATCGTCGCTATTCTCATGCCGATGTCATTGTCGGCAAGTTCCTCAAAGGCTTTCCGACCGACGACGGCATGATCCAGTCGCGCGTGCAGATCGTCTCGATGTATGTCGATCAATTCCCGGATAGTGATCTCAGCCGTGGAATGTCGGAAAAATACAACGTCCCCATCTACGGCAGCATCCCGCAAGCGCTGACGCTCGGTGGTGACAAGCTGGCTGTCGATGGCATCTTGATCATCGGCGAGCATGGGGATTATGCCTGGAACGAGAAGGAACAGCATCTCTACCCGCGCAAGTATTTTATGGAACAAGTTTGTGGCGTTTTGGCCACCAGCGGGCGCAGCGTGCCGATCTTTAACGACAAGCATCTCTCGTACAACTGGGCTGACGCCAAATGGATGTACGACCGCGCCAAGGCGTTGAATGCGCCTTACATGGCAGGTTCATCGCTGCCGGTGGGCTACCGCAACCCGTGGCTGGAGCACGAACTAGACACGCCGATCCAAGAGGCGCTTGCCATTGGCTATTCGGGGTTGGATGTCTATGGGTTCCATACTTTAGAGACCTTGCAGTGTATGGTGGAGCGGCGCAAGGGTGGCGAAACCGGCGTCAAGTCGGTCACCTGCTTGGAGGGCGATGCCGTTTGGCAAGCGGCGGCCGAAGGTCGCTGGCCGCGCGATCTAGCCGAGGCAGGCCGCGCGCAACTTCCCGATCACAAGGACAAACCGCTGGAGGAGATCTTCCCCAATCCCGCGGTCTTCATCATTGAATACCGCGATGGCTTCCGCGGCACCGTGATCATGCATCCCGGTCCGGTCACGGATGGCGATCTCAAGGGCTTTGCCTACGCTGCGCGGATCAACAATGAGATCCAAGCGTGCGAAGTCTTCTTGGGTGGCGATCCACATCCCCATTTCAGCTATCTGAGCCTCAATGTGGAAGAGATGTTTGTCACTGGCCAGCCGACTTGGCCGGTAGAGCGTACTCTGCTCACGACTGGCATTTTGGAGGCGGCGCTCGATTCGCGCTATCGCGGGCATGTCACTGTAGAGACACCTTATCTCGACATTGCCTATCGCTCCTACGATCGCGTGCCCTGGCGTCCAACGGGTCCTCGCCCGAATGGCGCTGCAGCCACACCCTGGCCCGCCTAAGCTATCGCCATAACTGCGCATAAAACCATGCAGGAGACGAAGTCACGTTTGTCTCCTGCATGAATCACCCCCTCGCAAGCTTTCTGCCCCTCCTGCTCCGCCGCCCGAACACAACGCTGGATGGGTTGTCAATTGTGACAAGCGATCCCTTCTATTTGTATAATTCAAAATCACTTTGAGAGGCGAAGCAATGCGCACACTGTGCCCGACCAGAGTTACGAGCACGCTTGCGCGGGCTGCACAGATTTCTCTCACAAGGCCGGAAAATAATAACAGGATAGGATGGATGCATGAACGTTCTTGTCACAGGGATCTCAGGCCGGATCGGTGCCAATCTGGCCAAAGCGTTGGTGGAACAAGGGCACCGCGTACGCGGGCTGGTGTGGGCGAACGATCGGCGGCTCGATAAGCTGGCGGCCCTCGACGTCGAGCTCATTGAAGGGACGATTGAAAATCCGGCTGATGTTGCCAAAGCCACGGAGGGTGTCGAGGCAATTTGTCATCTCGCTGGTGCTTTTCAGGGTGGTGGCCCCTTTACCAATACACAATATTTCGACATCAATGTACGCGGAACCTTCAACATGCTTGAAGCGGCGCGTGCCCTAGGTGACCGATTGCAACATTTCTTCTATGCCAGCAGCGACGCCATCTACCAAAAATATATTCCTGGCGGCGTGCCTGACCCAATCCAAGAAGATACGTTTCCCGTTGCGCCCACTGGCCAATACTCGCTAACCAAATATCTGGGCGAAGAGTTATGCCACGGTTACTTCCGCACCTACCGCTTGCCGATCACCGTCTTCCGCTTTGCCCTGGTCGTGGCCGGCGAGGAGATCCTCAACTTCCGCCAATTTTATCTTGACCACTGGATCGCCGCCTACGAAAAGATGAGTGGGGATGAGGCTGCCGCGGTCTACCAAGAGCTGCAGCGCTTGCGCCCGGCTGATCCCGAAGCAGCCAAGCGCTGTTTGATCATCGCACGGGATGAGAATGGCCGATCGTACAAAAAACACATCGCCGACGTGCATGACATTGTCCAAGGCTTCCTCGATGCGCTGGGCAAAGATGGAGCCATTGGCGAGACCTTCCAGCTAGCTGCGCCGAAGCCCTACACCTGGGAAGAGACCATTCCCTACCTGGCAGCCAAACTCGATGCGCCCTATGTGGATGCACGCTTGGTCGGTACCGCGCCCACCGATTACGAATTTGATATCAGCAAGGGGCAACGGCTCTTCAATTACCAGCCCAGCTACGATATCTTCCGCATGATCGACGAAGCCGTTGCCTTCCGCGCCGGTGAAGCGGTGGATGTCATTCCCACCCACCGCTAAACGAGCCATGTGTGGGGGAATGTCTTGACGTTTCCGTAGCTTGGATGTTCGTACGGCTAGTTCGGATCAACAACCATGAATCAACCTTTACCTCGGCTTGGCTTTCTGGGACTAGGCGCCATGGGTGGCCCGATGGTGCGCAATTTACTCCAGGCGGGCTACCACGTCTGCGGCCATGATCTCGATCCAGCACGGGTTGCCGCCTGCGTCGCTGCGGGCATGCTCGCCAGCGCAGACATGGCAACGCTCGTCGCTGAAAGCGATATCCTGCTCACCAGCTTGCCCAGCTCGTCTACCTTTTTCGACGTCGCCGAGACCGCCTTGTTGCCCCAGATTCGCCCAGGCCAGATCCTTGTTGATCTTGGCACTAGTGAGGTGACGCAATTTCGGCGATTGGCGGAACGCTTTGCCGAACGCGACGCGACGCTAGTGGATGCCCCGGTGAGTGGTGGGCCAGCAGGCGTGGAGCAGCGCCAGCTCTATCTTTTTCTGGGAGGGCCAGCCGAGGTAATTGAACGTTGTATGCCGCTCTTCGTGGCCATTGGTGGGGATACACGCATTACCCATTGCGGGCCAGTCGGCTGCGGTCAGATCGTCAAAGGTGTTAACCAGTTGATGATGGGCCTGGCCAATGCTGCCTACCTCGAAGCATTGGCCTTTGGGGTGAATGCTGGGGTCGATGCGGCAGTGCTACAGCAGGCACTCGGACAGGCAGGCCGCTGGCGCGCCGATCTCAACGCCACTGCTGGCCAAATTGTGCGGGGCGATGGCCCCAGTGTAGGAGTCAAATTCCGCGAGTTACCTTATTTTCTTGAAGCCGCGCAAGCCTTGGGCTTCGCGCTGCCCCTCACCGACACCCTCTATCGCTTTTGCGCTGCGGGCGAACGGGTTGTTATCGACGACCATCGCCCGGCCCCTTCGTTCTGGCATGAATTAACTAAGAATACGGATCCACATGACGCTTAAAGAGTTTGGCGAGCGAATTGAGCGGACCTTTACTGGTCCCTTGAGTGATTCGGCGCGCCAAAATATGCATACTGAATTATGGGCAGCCCTGGCTTATGGATGCTTTTATGCCGTAACCCTGCCCTTTGTACCGGTTGTTCTGCGGCGCACCGGGGCTAGCCCCGAGATGATCGCCTTTTATACTTCGCAACAATTTGTCGGCTCGGTTTTGACGGCCTTCAGCATCGTATTGATGCGGCGGCGGCGCACCATGAACATCATCACCTTCTCATGGCTAGTGGGGCGTTCGCTCTTTCTCTTTTTTGCCTTTATTGTAAATCCAGTGTGGATGCTGGTCCTGGGGACAGCCTTCTGGTTGCTCGAGGCTTTTCCCAATCCCGGCTATACTCGCATCCTGCAAAAGATGTACCCAGCCAATGTGCGCGGCAAGGTGATGTCGCTCGTGCGAGCTGGGCGCATTGCCACGGTCGTGCTGATCACGCCGCTGGCCGGTTGGGCGCTTGATCATTTTGGCTATCGTATCCTCTTTCCGATTGGCGCCGTTGTGGGGATTGGGGCGACGTTACTCTTCTCTCGGCTCCAAGTCAACGAAGGAACGCTGCCAGCGCGCCAAACCCGCACCCTGCCGGAGCTCTGGCGAATTCTGCGCGAGGATAAACGCTTTGGTCACTACTTGAGCAGCTTTGCCTTTTACGGTACCGGCACGCTGATGTCCTGGACTATCTACCCGCTGGTGCAGGTGGATCGCCTAGGGCTTTCGTATTCGCAATTGGGGTTATTGGGGCTCGCGCAATCGCTCTTTTGGCTGTTGGGCTATCTCTTCTGGGGACGGATTGTCGATCAACGGGGTGGGGTCTATGTCCTGCGCTGGAACTGTGCCTTAGCCATCTTGGCCCCCTTGTCCTACATCTGGGCAACCAATGCCTGGATGTTGATACCCGCCTTCATCACACAGGGGATTATCAACGCCGGCTGGGACATGGGGTTGATCAATGCCGGCATTCAGCTATCTGATCCTGAACGAGTCACCGAATATTCGGCGGTACAAGGGACGGTCGTCGGTGTCCGTGGCATGATTGTCCCTTATGTCAGTGTCGTGCTCCTGAACTTTGGTGTGCCGATCACAGCTATCTTTACCTTGAGCATCACGTTGATGGTGATTGCTTGGGTGATGTTTGGCCAAGTTCAGGTAGATGGCCCAGAGCAACCGAATCGAATCTCCACTGTTCGCGGGCCGATCCGCTTTCGTTTACCCTGGTTGTAACCAATACCGCTCCGGGTAAATCTCTATGAATCCCTGCAATCTCTCCATTCACGTTTGGTGAAGCGCAGAGATTGCGAGGGACTCATAGAGAGAATATGCGTTAGCCGGTCGCGCCCTTGACGCTCCAAACCGAGCCGGTGGTGTAGGTGTTGCGCTCGGAAGTGAGGAATTCGATCACTTCGGCAACTTCTTCGGGATCGGAATAGCGACCAATCGGGTTGCCGGGGTTGGCGATAAACTCGGGCGTAAAGCGCGGCACGACCATATCGGTCAGTGCCCGGCCAGGCTCAACACCATTGATAAAGACATTCTGCTTGGGGTAGGCATTGCCCAACGCGCCGATGAACGAATAGACAGCGCCCTTCGACACCCCATACGGGACTTGATTGGTTGCGCCGTGGCGCGCCCCGGAGGTGATCGTCACACAGCGGCCCCAGCCCTGCTCCAGCATATGCGGAATGGCAGCTTGGTGCGCATAATACACGCCAAAGACGTTGATGCGCATAACTTTTTCAAACTGTGCGGCGGTTTGTTCCAGAAATGGCTTTTCCCAGCCCAAAATCCCGGCGCAGCAGACCAGAATATCCAATCGCCCGAAGGTTTCGACTGTCTTCGCCACCAGTTGATGGACTGAGGCTTCGTCGGTAACATCGGTGTGGACATAAAGGGCCTTTTGTCCCAAGGCTTCAATATCGGCCACAGTGGCCGCGCCTTGTTCGTCCAGCACGTCGGCGATCACAACATCACGGCCTTCTTCGGCAATACGCAAAGCTGAGGCACGGCCCAATCCGCGTGCACCACCGGTGATCAAAGCAACACGCCGCTCTTTCGGTGCGGCAAAACGTAAATTTGGCATCTCTTTTCCTATACTTCCTAAATCTAAACCTTTTCATAGGCATCCAACACGCGGATGCCAAGTTCTTGGGCAGTTTGGTGGAACAACCGGCTGACAAATGGTAGCTCCTCGGTGCTATTCCCTTCAGAGATTACCGGATTATCAGGGTTCAAGTCTTCCATACGGCGGAAGAGGGTCTTGAAGTCCATCAAACCTTTGCCAGGGCAACCATCTTGCAAATGCAGCGCGAGCCGATTTTCAATGCGAATATCTTTGGCGTGGCAACTCGCAATATGGTTACCTAAGACATCAAAATGATGATTGAGGGCGCGGCCAGTATCGTAAATATCGTCCAGCGTAATCCAGTTG
>CAZMRA010000008.1:22803-35011 GCA_964568485.1 uncultured Caldilineaceae bacterium
TGGCCGAGTCGTAATCGCAGCGCACCCAAGGTGAGCCAACCGCGTCAAGCACTTCCTTGGCAATCTCCGGCGTCTTGAGCGTCACCAGTTGATGACATTCTAGGCTCAAAAAGACGCCATTGTCCTCGGCTGCTTGCGCGCATTCCTTCAAAGTTTTAATTAATTGTTCTTTCGCTTGCTCCGTATAGTTGTAGGGGTGCGGAAACCACGGACCATCGGGGTTCATCGAACCAGGGCCCGTGTCGATACCGCGTGTGCCCATCCACCCAGCCAAACGCAACGCAGCTTGGATGGTGCGGACTGAGTCTTTGCGCGCCGATTCGTCAGGAGTGACCATATTTTGCCAATAGCCAGTCGCCTGATACATGCGCAGCCCTTCACCTTCCAGCATATCGCGCACACGCTGAGCTTGCGCCTTGGGCGTGGTGTGGGGGTCGTTCGCGCGAAAACGGGTAAAGATGCCGCTAAAGCCTAATTCACGTACGCGCTGGCACATCTCAACCGTTAGATCATTCATGTTGGCGGGTAGAAAACACCCACTCATCCCAAAACGCATTCCGTTTCCTCCTAATTACCTCATTCAGTTTCGAACTTATCATGCAATTGTGACACGGGGAAGCGCAAACGCGCCCATTATCGCATTTTACGCTCAACTGTTTATAACACCGCAACTCGCTTTTTGCGAAAATACGCCCAATCCCACTCAGCCCCCCAGCCTGGTCCGGATGGGGGCGCAATTTGTCCATTGATGGGCACGGGCGGATTGAGTAAACCGATCTCTTTGCCGATTTCATCGCGGCTACCACCGGGGAAGTATTCGTAATAACTGGTATTCTGGATGGCACAGACCAGATGCGCATGCACCAGCCCGAATAGACCTCCCGGTCCGTTTAGTTCAATTCGCCCGCCGTGTAGTTCAACCAGATTGGCTAGTTTGAGCACCGCGGTTGTCCCATGGCGAGCATTGGCACGGATAAAATCCGTCGCCCCGCGGATCAACCATTCGGCGCTCAAATGCAGATCATGCATCAGCGTCTCTGGCGCGAGGATCGGAAGATCCAACGCGGCACAGAGACGCTGTAAGCCAGTCAAGTCTGTGTCAGGCAAGGGTTCTTCAAACCACCGATAACCAAGTGATTCTAACGCCCGCCCAACCTGTAAGGCTTCGTCGTAGCGATAGTGACAGAGTGCAGCATCGTGCAAGAGATCGATCTCATCCCCCATGGCTTGGCGCGTCGCCTCAAAGGCCCGCAGATTTTCGGCGGCTAGACCACGAAAATGATCTTTCACCGCCGGAAAACCTGCCGCCACCGCAGCTTGCGCATCTTCCAACATGGCGTCCAGACTGGGTCCGCCAAAGTTGTAATAGGCGGGGCAATGGGTACGAGCACGGCCAATCAACGTAGCAACTGGCAAACCTGCGGCCTGCCCAGCAATGTCCCAGAGACAATTGTCGAATGCGCCAAACCAACCCGGCTTGCTGAACATAGAACGCGTGGCCGCATGCAGCTTATGAAACAAGCGTGTGCGATCCAGCGCATCTTCCCCCAGCGCCAACATCCGCAATTGCTCTAATTCATCGGGGCGGATCGTGGTGTAGCGTGCATCGCCCACCGTGCAGATGCCTTCAATGCCATCATCGGTGCGCACATGCAACAGATGGACTGCCTCGCTGGCCCGTTGTTGATCGACCGGCAACCACCGCCGATCCGCGCCACGGGTTACCGTTTCGCGTAAGTTAAAGCGGCTGGTGTTGCCGGGCAATTCAAAAACCGAAAGAGAGATCGCAACGATGCGCATGTCCACCTCATTGTGGCGTGTGGCCTAGTGGCTTAACAACTGGAACAATTGTGGTGGCTCATCGCAACCGGCGTGTGACCACGCTCCACCAGCGATTTCTGCGCTTCGGTAATCTCGATCCACGGAGCCGGTGGCGGATCCGACAACTTTGGCAATTCGCGGCCACCAACCAGAGTCAACGTATTGCGGATCAACGAGCGGCCTTTGCGTTCGTTCATGTGCACGTCGTAGAAGGTAAAGTCGCCTTCTTCGATGCGGAAGAGCGCAATATCGGCCAACGCACCAGGGCGCAGGGTACCGATCTCGCGCTGCAGCCCCAACACACCCGCCGGGCGCGCCGTAGCAGCTTCGATCACATCAGCAAAATCCATGCCGATCGCCATAAATTTGCTCATACAGGTGGGCAGATCAAAGAGCGGCCCATGGATGCTGAACTGGTGAATGTCGGAAGAGATCACATCTGGCTTGTAGCCAGCCGCGATCAATGCTTCGGCCGTCTCGAACGAGAATGACCCCGCGCCATGGCCAATGTCCATCACGACACCATTTTCCCAGGCTGCGCGCACATCATCCAACAGATGACCCTTGTCATCGATGATGCGCATGCTATGCCCAGTGAAGCAGTGGGTCAGAATATCACCGGGGCGCAAGAAGGGCATGATCTCTTGAATCGTTGGCGGCCCTTTACCGATATGCACCATCATTGGCAGGCCCACGCGCTCGGCCGCTTCTTGCGCACGGCGCAGCGGCTCAACACCGTTCCCACTGGTGGTGGCGGCATCGATACGTGCTTTGACCCCCAACACCAAGTCGCGGTTGAGGTCAATCAGCTTGCAACAGAGATCCACATCACAATGGTTGAGATTGGCCAATTCCCAAGTTTGGGCGGTCAAACCAATCGACGAGATGTTGAGCAATGAATACAAGCGTGCGCTGGCAGGCTTGGCGATAAACTCGCGGAAGCCCATCAAATTGTAAGCACCTGCCGAACCGACATCCAGCCAAGTCGTGACACCAGTGCGTGCTGCCACTGGATCGGCCGGGATGCCCCAACAAGTTACACTGTGGTAGACGTGCGTATGCAAGTCCACCAACCCAGGAGTGACATACTGACCACTGGCGTCGATCACGCGGAAGGCCGCTTCGCTGGGGATATTCGGCTCAACAACAGCGATCCGATCACGCTTGATTGCCACATCGAGCCGCCCGCGGTAATTGCCTCCGGGATCGACCACCTCACCACCTTTGATCAAAAGGTCAAATTGCATATCAAGTCCTTGCTCATTGCTGCTGCAAAATGCAGCCAAAAAGGGGTTGGATGCGGAAGGGGCGTCAGCTACCTTTGTTTGGTTTCTAACAGAACGCCACGTCACGCATTATTCTACCGAAGAACAGAGTTGCATGCAATGTCGCTAAACCAGTTGCACCCATTCCACTCTTGGGCTAAGATTGGGCAAAATCCTCTCACTTACCCAAACTGAACAAGGAACGCAAACCATGACTGAATCCAAGCAGTTTCGTTTTGCCAATCTGTTTGCTCGTCAAGCGGCGGAGGCGCGCCCGGTGGGGCAAGCGCGGCGTGGCAAATATGATTTTGCCGTGGCCTATCCCGACCCAGATTCGCTGCCCCTGGCCGAGCTGATCGAGGGTTTGCAGCAAGCGCTGGCCGAAGAAGGCCGCGATCTCGCCATTTACGGCCATCCCCAAGGTTATCGTCCACTGCGTGAATATGTCGCAAACAAGTTAGCCCGCGACCGGGCTATCCACGTCAGTGCAGATGATATTGTGCTTGGTGATGGCTCCGGCCAGCCTATTCACATGGTCTGCGAGACATTGGTGGATCCGGGTGATGTGCTCCTGACTGAAGATTTTGTCTATAGCGGCACCTTGCAGCAGATGCGCCGTTTTCGCGCCGACATTCGTGGCGTGCCGACCGACCAAGAAGGTATGTTACCCGACGCCCTTGAGGAGCGGATTCTGCAGGCGCGCAGCGAAGGCAAGCCGCCGAAATTTCTCTATACCGTGCCCACCTTTCAAAATCCCCAAGGATGGACCATGTCGCTGGAGCGGCGCAAAGCCCTGGTTGCATTGGCACAAAAATATGGTATGCCGATCCTAGAAGATGATTGTTATGTTGATCTCCGGTTTGAAGGGCAAGATGTGCCCTCCCTCTATTCGCTAGACGACAGCGGCTTGGTAATGTATGTGGCTTCGTTCTCGAAGATCATCGCCCCGGGGATGCGCTTAGGGTATTTGACGGCACCACCCGAATTGCTCACTCGTGCTTTGGCGGCCAAAAGCGGCGGCTCGGTCAATACCTTTGCCGCTTATGCCGTGCATCGCTTTGCAACCAGTCAGCTTGGTTCTCACATCGAGGTGATCAACGATGTGCAGCGTGTCAAGCGAGATGCCATGCTGAGCGCCCTGGAGACCCATTTTGGCGATCAAGCGCAGTGGAGCCGCCCGGAGGGTGGGTTGTTCATCTGGGTAACATTGCCCGAAGGGGCCGACACTGCCGCAGTGCGGGACAAGATCCTTGCCGAGGATGACATTGGCTACCACCCCGGCAGTAACTTTGCACCGGATGGCGTCTCGGGCAAAAATCATCTGCGGCTCTGTTTTGGTTATAATACGCCGGAAGAAATTACCGAAGGGATTGCCCAGTTGGCCGCTGCATTCCGCCGCGAGGGGTTGATCCGCTAAACACGGTAAGCAGCCATTCACTCGCTCATCCTCACAGCCCGCCTCCCGGAGAATTCTTACCCTGTGATTTGCGAGGGAATGGCTTCATCAAGTAGACTGACAAAGTATTATGTACAACCGAATCTCACGTTGAACGAAGCTGGTTGTAGCCCCAATTGCCGAATCACCAGCCTCATCTTCGGAATCCGGTAGCCTATTCTATTGATGATTCAAATAAGCCTATCCAAAGGCAGTTGCGTTCTGTAGCGCGAGGGGCGTGCCAAAAGCAGCACAGTGCGTATGGATAGCATCCAGTGGAGGAAGTAATGAGTGAGCCAGTTGCCGACATTCGTGGCAAAGTTATTTTGATCACTGGGGGAGCCCAGGGTATTGGTGGAGCGACAGCCGAGTTATGTGCCTCCCGCGGCGCACGCGTGATCATCGTCGATGTCAAGGCGGATCAGGGCCAGAGCACTGTGGCGAAGATTCGCGACAAGGGCGGCGATGCCACCTTTTATCAAGTCGATGTCCGCAGCCACGAGCAGGTGCAGGAACTCTTCGAAAAGGTACGAGCTAGCCACGGGCGCCTGGATGTATTCATCGGCGCGGCGGGCGTGCTGCAAGGCCAATATCTGCAACCCGAAGAATTCCCGGTCGAGACCTTTGAGTTTGTAATGGATGTCAATGTGGTGGGCATGTTCCTTACCACCAAATATGCCACCCCCTTGCTGGCCGAAAGCAAAGGCGTGATGATCTTGATCGCCTCGGGTGCCGGGGTGACTGGTGGCAGCTCGTCGATTGCTTATGGGACGAGTAAAGGGGCGGTCAATGGCTTGGGCATGACCCTGGAGCGCCACTTGGCCCCGCGCGGCATCCGCGTCAACGTGGTCTGCCCAGGCGGCATTGCCACCGAGATGAAGCTGGGTGTGATCAAGGCAGAGAGTGAGATGTCAGGTCGTAACTTTGATGAAGCCGTTGCCAATTCCAACCTTGGTGATCCGATTGGGGTAGCGCGGTTGTTGGCCTACCTGGCCTCGGACGAAGCCGATTACGTGCGCCAGCGCATGTGGACGAGATAAGTGGAGAGAAGTCGACAGACGGTGTTTAGCATTTGCCGCGCACCGTCTGTCGGCAGGTATCAATGAATCGGAACGCCAGCTTCTTTGGCGATCCGGTGCGTATTGCGAGCCGCCAACGGAAAGAGTTCGTTGGCGAGATGTTCGAGCAGTAAGTAGCCATCGGGGTGGAGTTCGTGCCACCGGCGCAGCGCCACTCCCAGATCCAATTCTCCTTCGCCCGGAATTTCCTCGCTAAAGTGCGTCACAAAGCCATTGCCGACGCTGATATCTTTGCAATGGCCCACCGGACAGACCGACCCCATCACGTCAAAAATATGGTTGATGCGTTCGGCACTGTTATACACTTGGGCCAACATCTGGAAATGATTGACATAGTCCATAACGATGCGAATGCGTGGTGAACCAACAGCCTCAACAACCTGCACATTGGTCTCGGGCGAATTCATGATCGTCAAGACGTGCGTTTCGATGACGATCGTCTGCCCTTCTGCTTCAGCCTTGTCAGCCACCCGGCGTAAGGTTTCGACCAAGCGCTCCATGCTTTCTGGCGTGTGGTTTGCCCGGTCCGGGTTATAGGAGCCGGTCGGGTTCAGACTACCCGTGCGGATCAGCACATTTTGGGCATCGAGTTCACGCCCCAATTCAATCCCCCGCGAGATCTTGCGCACCACTTGGTCACGCACGCTGGCATCGGGGTGAAACAAACATTCGCTATACGCCACCCCAACCTGCACAAGATCCATCCCGACATCAGCATAAGTCTTCTTGACCTTGCGGCATTCTTCCGCTGTGGCGGTAAACAACAGATCACCCGGAATATGAAAACAGGCGGACGAAAGTTCGAGCGCCTCCACCGATTTCAAATGCCGAGCGGTGATTGTGCGAAAATCGGACGGTAACATCCCAACAACGCCGAGTCGCATTGCGTCTACTCCTTTGTAATCGCTAACGGATGGCGACTACACCACGCACAGAGCCGTCATCTGGTAGAGAATTTTTTGATGGATTTGTATCCGGGAGACAGTGGTGCATGCCTATTCTATACGATGGCAGATGATTTCTAAAGTGGCCAGTCAGGTCGCAACTCGCTATCGACGGCCGGCCCAACGAATGGGTAGGTGCTGCAGCCCGCGCAAGATCGGCACACCGCGCCAGCGCAAGCTGTCACTCGGTACGGCCAAGGCCATTCCCGGCAGCCGCGTCAACAGCACGCGCAAGGCAATCTCCGCTTCAAGCCGAGCGAGGGCCCGCCCCAAGCAGTGATGAATCCCTGCGCCAAAAGCCAAGTGGCGATTGGGCTTGCGTTCGACATCAAAGTGGTCGGGCTCGGCAAAAACTGCAGGATCGCGGTCCGCAGCGGCAAGCACCAAGCTGATAGCATCCCCGCGCTGCACCCATTGATCGCCAAATGGCCGATCCGTAGAGGCAAAGCGCATCGTCGCTCGCTCGACCGGCCCCTCAAAGCGGAGGATCTCCTCCACAGCGGCGGACATTTTTTCTGGTTGCTGGCGCAAGGATGCCATTTGCTCGGGATGTTGCAACAAGAGCCATACCCCGTTCCCGATCAAATTGACCGCGGTCTCATGGCCAGCGACGATCAACAAGATGACCATGCTGAACAATTCATCTTCGCTCAGTTGGTCACCTTGTTCCTCACTCTGCAACAGGCGAGTGATCAAGTCGGGGCGGGGTTCGCGGCGGCGCTCGGCAAAAATCGCCCGCATGTAGGAGGTAAAATCCTCCATGATGCGCCGAGTCTTGAGATATTTCTGCTGATTGCGCGCCAAATTGACCGACGGCGTGACAAAGGCCTGTGACCAGCGCCGAAATCGCTCGCGGTCACGTGCCGGAACACCCAACAGCTCGGCGATCACGATCATCGGCAGGGGAAAGGCAAAGTCCTCAATCAACTCCATCTGCCCGCGCGGCTGGACCCGATCCAACAATTGGTGGGCAATGGCCTCGATCCGGCCGCTCAATTGCTGCACCACTGCCCCGGTAAAGGCTTTGTTGACCATTGTCCGCAAGCGAGTGTGGTCTGGGGGATCCAAATTGAGCATGTGGTTGCTGAGCAGATCCAGCAAGGGCGGTGCAGGCGGTAATTGGGTGCGCTCATCCGGCGTCATGGTATTGCGCACATCTTTGACGAAATCCTGATCGCGCAAACTCGTGGCTACATCCTCGTAGCGCGTGACAAACCAGATCGATTTACCGTTGGCCGCATCCCGCCGATAGATGGGCGCATATTCGCGCAGATAGGCGTAGGTCGGGTGCGGATTGGCTTTAAACTCTGGCCCAAAAAGATCGATGCGCATGACACCCCAGCAAAATTATGCGTTTGTCTCTGGCGTGCTTGGCGCGTTTACGACACTGGCAGTCCCGCTGATGTCGCGGGTATGCTGCAACATCGGTTGGAGCAGGCCGAGTAGTTCAAGCGGGATCACAAACTTGGTCGACTCGCCCTGTCCCAAATTTTTGAGCATTTCCAGATATTGCAAGCTCATGGTGTTGCTCTGCAGCCCCTGTGCCGTTTCGTTGATGCGGGCCAACGCTTGGGCAAACCCTTCCGCCCGCAGGAACGTTGCTTGTCGTTCACCGTCGGCCTCCAGGATCGCAGCCTCGCGCTGCCCTTCGGCCTGGAGAATGCGGGCTTGCTTTTCGCCCTCGGCTACCTTGATCTCGGCCTCGCGGCGGCCATCGGCGTCGGTAACAGTGGCACGGCGATTGCGCTCTGCCGACATCTGCCGGCTCATGGAGTCCTGGATCTCACGCGGGGGGATAATCTCCCGGATTTCCACAGCGGTTACCTTAATACCCCAGCGGTTGGTGATATCGTCCAGCTTGGTTTGCAGCTGATCGTTGAGGTGGTCGCGGCGTGCCAGCACATCGTCCAAATTCATATCACCGACCAAGGCGCGCAAGGTAGTCATGGCGATCCCACGCGAGGCCCCAGTGTAATCGGCCACTTCCAACACGGAGCGCACAGCGTCGATCACTTTCATGTAGACCAAGAAGTCGATCGAGAGCGGCGCATTGTCTTTGGTGATACAAGTCTGCGGCTCGACATCAAAGAACATCTCGCGCAGGTCAACGCGTACGGCTCGGTCGATGAAGGGGATCAGGAACACCAAGCCTGGGCCGCGTGCCCCCAACGCTCGCCCCAAGCGAAAGACCACAATCCGCTCATACTCAGGCACAATCCGAATAGCACGTCCTAAAATCATAAATACGAGTGCTAAGATGGCAATTAAAGTAATCGTGTTTCCTAAAAGACTCTCCACAACTTTCTCCTTATTTCATTTATGCTAAATGGCTATTAAAGAAGCTACACTTGGCCTTCTACGGCGGAATGATCGGTTGGCTCAACAAACAGAGTGACCCCATCTACCCCGACAATCCGCACTGGCTGCCCGGCAGGCACCTGCTGTCCCGACCGCACTTCCGCATTCCATAGTTGATTCTCGAAACGAACGCGGCCACGCGGCGCCAATTCCTGATAGGCAATGGCCGATCGCCCCAGATACTGTTCAGCGCCGGTCAGGAGTGGCGCTTTGCGCGTCCGAGCAAGCTGCGTAATGACCAGAAGCACAACACCACCAAAAAGGATGGTAGAGCTGATCAAGATCCAAGGACTCACCTGCAGTTCAGGCAAGGTGGGCGAAACCGCGCGCAATGGGCGGAATAACAGGAGCCCACCCAATAAGAAGGAGATAGTAGCTCCCGTTCCCAATACCCCTGAGCCATCGGTGTTTAGCTCAGCAAAGAGCAACCCAATCGCCAGCACAATAAAAGCCACACCCGCCCAATTCGTGGGCAGATTCCCTAGCGCAAAAAAGGCGAAGATCAATGAGATTACCCCTGTGATGCCAGGAATAGCGGCGCCGGGATTGTACATTTCAGCGATCAGGCCAATGGTCCCGACGCTGAGCAGAATGAAGGCGATGTCGGGCGTGCTGATCACGTGCAGCAGCTGTTCGGCAAAATTCATAGGGGCTTCAACGCGAGGGGCATTGACCACATCCAGCGTGACCTCTCCGGCAGCTGTTGTGATCACCTGGCCCTGCACTTGTTCAAGCAGATGGTTTAGGTCACGGGCCAAAAAATCGATAACATTCAGCTCCAGCGCCTCTTCGCCCGTCACCGAGACACTCTCGCGCACCGCTTGTTCGATCCACTCGACGTTGCGTCCGCGCAGGGTCGCCAACGAACGAATTGTGGCTGCGGCATCGTTGGTGACTTTATCGGCCATCACCGAATCCATCTCTTCGCCGCCCAGCCCGACCGGATGTGCCGCACCAGTGTTGGTACTTGGCGCCATCGCAGCAATATTGCTAGCAGTCAAGATGAAGAGCCCCGCAGACGCGGCCCGCGCTCCGGCGGGCGTTACATAGACCGCAACCGGAACCGGTGAGGCCAAAATCGCCTGAGTAATTTCACGCGTCGATGTATCCAGCCCGCCTGGAGTGTCGATCTGGATCACCACCAACCGCGCATTTTGGGTGGCAGCCTCTTCCAAAGCGCGTTGAATATAGATGACAACCGGCGGATTGATAACGCCGCGCACCTCCATGATGTGAATGGCGCCCTCACCGGTAGTTTGAGAGAGTAAAGCTGCTGGTGCACTCAGCAACAGCCCCAAAAGCCAGAGCAATAAGAAGATGAGCTTGCGCACATGAGCAGTTCGTTTGGCAGAAACCATTACCCTGTCTTCTATCTAATATATGCGTTTATAAGTGTTTATAAAGTAGTGTGCTGTCAGGCTATCACAACCGGAGCGAAGCAACAGGAATGTAGCTTACTAGGCCTTCAATTTTCAGCATAACGACTCTAGGTGGCTACGGAACCTTGTCAATCAGCCATCAACTCAGTGGGGAGCTTTTGTAGTAGGCCAGGTTCCTCATTCAAGCTGCTCCGTGGCAGCAGGCAGATCAGATTCCTCATGGGTGATCAGGCGTACTTGGCGCTCGAAGAGGAAATAATCATAGGCCCAGTTGAGCAGCACCACCAGCCGATTGCGAAAACCCACCAAGTAGAGGAGGTGGAGCCCCAGCCAGGCCGCCCACGCCACAAACCCTGTCAAGTTGATACCGAAGATCCGCGCGACTGCGCTGTTGCGGCCAATCGTGGCCATGGTGCCTTTTTCAGTATAGTGAAAAGGCGCAGTCGTCTGCGTGGTGCCGGCGGCACGCTGTGCGATCACCCGCCCGGCGTAGGCGCCCATCTGCATCGCCACTGGCGCCATCATCGGCAGCGGCTTGCCATCTTGCTCGAGATAGGCAAGGTCGCCCACCACAAAGACTTCGGGATGCTCGGCCACACTGAGATCCGGCTGCACCACAATGCGACCGCCGCGGGCCTTGGGCAGATCTAGCCCGGCGGCCAGCCCGACCGGACGCACACCCGCCGCCCAAAAGAGCGTCGCGGCTGGAATGACAGTGCCATCTTTGAGGTGCACTTCGCTCTCCGTCGCCGAGACCACGGCAGCGCCCGTGCGCACCTCTACACCCATCTTCTCCAATCGTTGGCGCGTGTAGCTTTGCAGCGGGGCCGGCATCGCCAACAGGAGATTGTCCGCAGCCTCGGCCAAGATGATGCGCACTCGCTGGTCACGCAACTCCTGAAAGTCACTCCGCAAGAGCAGGCGCGTCAATTCGACCATGGCTCCGGAAAACTCAACACCGGTCGGTCCACCGCCGACCACCACAAAGGTTAACAAGGCCTGCCGCCGTTCAGGGTCTTGTTCCAACACGGCCTTCTCGAAAAGATTCAAGATATGGTTGCGCAAGACCACAGCATCACGTAGCCGTTTGAGATCATAGGCATGGCGCTCGACCTCCTCCATTCCAAAAAAATTAGTTTCACTGCCACCAGCCAGAACCAGATAATCATAGGTAAAGTCGCCATCCTGCGTGATGACCTGGCGAGCGGCGAGATCGATGCGCAAGACCTCGGTACGCCGAAAGCGTACATTGCGCCACTTGCGAGTAATCGCCCGGATAGGAAAAGCGATCGACTCTTGTTCTAAGCCAGCCGTTGCCACTTGATAGAGCAGTGGCTGAAAGAGGTGATAATTTTGCCGATCCAACAGGAGAACATCTATGTCCCGACCAGCGAGCGCTCGCGCAGCCCGCAGACCGCCAAAGCCAGCCCCAATGATGATTACCTTTGCCATCGTGTCTGCTCACTTTCGTTGATAGACAGCACTGAGACATATTGTGAATTGATTCACAATCCATAATACTATCATTTCATAAAGCAGACCGATTGTCAACCCCAAAAAGGATATAACAATTGGACCCAATTTAGTTTCACAGACTTAGGAGAAATAGAATAGAGTAGGTCATGATGCGAGTACTCTCCTCCTCAAAGCAGGAATTCCCAATGTAGCAGCAGGGGAAGTCGGAAACGGGTTAGAGATTTGACAAGCAAAATCGCATCTACTAGGATTATAGTATCCGATAAGAGAAAGACTTTTTCACAACGGGTTCATATGTGGGCAAGGTGCGAACATTGCGTTTCACCCCCTGTTATTTACGCCATGTTCGATTCGCAAAGCTAACGTTCTTATCATTTAGTCGCCGAATGTTTTACCGACCTGCCCCAAAAACTCAGCTTTGCAATACCGCCCCAGTGGACAGCCGGGGCAA
>CAZMRA010000008.1:35111-38036 GCA_964568485.1 uncultured Caldilineaceae bacterium
GATATATGGTAGGGAAGTGACAGGATTATGGAGCGAAATCTGCAACGTCGTATCAAACAGTACAGCACCTTATACCTTTTCCTGGTGCCGGCTATTGTCGTCTCGTTGATCTTTTATTACCGTCCAATGGTCGGCCTGATCATGGCTTTTCAGGATTACAACATTGTCAAAGGTATGTTCGGAAGCCCCTTTGTGGGTTTCGCGAATTTCCAAGCATTCTTAAACGATAAAGATTTTTGGCTAGCCCTGCGTAACACGCTTGTCATCAATGGACTTTACATCCTGATCGGTTTCCCGCTCCCCATTGCATTGGCGATCATGATCTTCGAAATGCGCGACAGCATCTTTAAGAAGGTCACCCAAACCATCAGCTATCTACCCCATTTTGTTTCTTGGGTGGTCATCGCGGGTTTGGTCTATAAATTATTAGATGCGAATAGCGGCATCGTCAATATCCTGTTAAAAAATATCGGCGGTACCCCAGTTGCCTTTATGCGCGAGCCAGATTACTTCTGGGCAATTATGACCATTGTGAGTATCTGGAAGGAACTTGGCTGGAACACCATCATATACCTGGCCGCGCTCGCCTCGATTGATGCGTCCCAATATGAAGCGGCGATGGTCGATGGCGCCAATGGCTTCCATAAGCTGGTCTACATTACCCTGCCCAGCCTTGCCCCGATCATTGGGCTGATGCTCATTTTTACAATGGGCACGCTCGTTTCCAGCAACAGCGCCATCTCCTTTGACGCCATCTACAATATGCGGAATGCGCTTGTTGCCTCACGGGCAGACACGTTGGATTACTACATTTACTCGGAAGGTGTCCAGGGCGTGAAGTATGGCCTGGCCACTGCTGCCGGTTTGATGTTGAGCTTAATTTCCCTATTTATGGTGTTAGGCTCCAATTCACTCAGCCGCCGTATCCGTGGTTACGGCGCATTCTAGCAAGGATCCCGACGATGACTACCAGTACCCCAAAGGGCGGAATCCGCAAAAAGTTTTCCTTGAGCCAGTTCGTTATTGGAACGATCATGCTCTTGCTCTCTATTATTACGGTCTATCCGTTTTGGTATTGTTTTGTCTATTCTTTCAGTTCCGCTGAACAGGCGGCCATGACCAACGTAGTCTTGTGGCCGGTGGGCTTTACCCTCGACAACTATGTTACCGTCTTTAAGATGGATATTATCTATACCGCCACCGCCATTAGTATCTTCCGCACAGTGGGTGGGGTGTTGTATTCAACCATCATCACCGGTTTGGCTTCCTATGCCCTTTCGAAGCGGGATATGCCTGGCAATCGCATGATCGCGCTCTTTTTGATCATTCCGATGTATATTTCTGGCGGTCTGCTGCCCTACTATGTAACCATCTCGCAGCTCGGCCTTTTCAACAACCTGCTGGTCTATATCCTGCCGCATGGTTTTTGGGCCTTCAACATGCTGCTGATGCGCACCTACTTTGATACCATTCCACCGGAGTTGGAAGAATCGGCCCGTCTTGATGGCGCCAACGAACTGACGATTTTCTTGAGAATTATCGTACCCCTCTCGATGCCGATCTTTGCTGTGATTGCGATGTTTAACGGCGTGTGGCAGTGGAACTCCTGGTTCGATGCGGCTTTGTTCATGACGAAATTTGAGTTACGCCCGCTGCAAAATGTTCTGCAATCGCTTATTCAAGAAAATACTGCCGATTTAGTCATGCTGATGCAAGGACGCATTCAAGAGCGCACCGTTTCGGCAGAGACAATCCGTATGACGACCTTGATTGTGACCACGTTACCGATTGTCTTTATCTATCCCTTCTTTCAGAAGCACTTTATCCGCGGTATCATGATCGGGGCAGTCAAAGCATAGTTTTTCTTTTCGATAACATCCAGCATGGCAACATTTTCCCCCCAATGTCGCCCCCTTTATTTAGCAGTGTGTTTTTGGAAATTTGTTTCGTATTCCAGGAGATTAAGAAGATGAGTGCCAAATTAACAAGGCGCGAGATGCTCAAACTGTCGTTCGGCGTAACCGCTGTGGCAATGGTGGCAGCTTGCTCCCCCCAAAGTGCAGAGAGCAATGTCCCCGCCGCCGATCGACTGCTCACCCTGCGTACCGCAGTTTCTCAATATGGGGAGAAGGCATCAAAGAACGTCAATGATATTGTGACGCCCTATGTGGAGAAGATGTTCAATGTCAAATTTGAGGCATTCTATCCACCCCCAGACACCGGTAGTAAAGAATACTATGCGCTGAATAAGGCTGCCGGTACCCTGCCGGAAATCATGGTCAGCGGCCGTCAAGAGTCACTCTTTCTCTCCTCGACCGGCGACTTTGTCGATCTGACCGATCGCTTGGAAGACATTCCAAGCTATATGCGTTGGGTAGAGCCGACAACCTTCCGGCGTTGGCTGAGCAACGGGCGTCAGTATGCACTGCCCCAAGTTTCTCCCAATGGCAACGATCCTTCCTTAAAGGGCAACGTCTATTATGAAGGGTTTAACGTTTGGCCGTTGCTGATCCGCGAAGATATTCTCATCAAGCTGGGCTACAAACTGACTCCGCTGGCCGATATTGCCAAGGAGACCACCGACAAGGGCATCTGGCCCGAATTTGACCAGCTTGGCATCGAACCGGCTATCGATACGCCAGAGAAGTTTGACGAATTGCTCAAGCAGATCAAAGCGTTGGATATCTACGTCGGCGATAAGCCTTTGACCCCGCTGAGCTCAATCTACTGGTCCGTCTTCCATCTCTCTAGCATGATGGATAATGGGCACTGGCGCATCAATGACAAGGGTGAGGTGGATGGTTTCCTGGGACTTCCCGGGGCCGAACCTTATTATCGAATGTGGTCGGAGTGGTATCGCACCGACTTGCTCGATAAAGACTACGTCACCCAGAAAGATGACCAACTCCAGGAAAAATGGAGCAC
>CAZMRA010000009.1:0-33547 GCA_964568485.1 uncultured Caldilineaceae bacterium
CGCAACTCCATCTTTTGATGTAATAAAAACAACCCCAAGAATGAACAAAGACTCTTCCTGGAACAGCTGTCATTAATTGACAATGCACAGCGAACACGATGAGCAGGCTAGCTAACAGCAAACTAGGGTGGGCACAAGGAACTTAACCTGCCAAATGGTATACCAAATCAAGTAGATTCTACCAAAGGCTGGGGAGATTCGTCTAGTGTGGGGAGGGCTTTGTACAAGTATAAGAAAAAGTTGCGAGTCGCAATCACGGTAAAGCACTGTTTCAGACAAGTAGCTGCATGAAACAAGTCTCAATGATTGGCGTTTCGGGGCAGCGTTAACAAGTCCTACCCCGAAACGCGGCAACCTACTGCAAGGTGTTCACCTACTTGACCGTTAGCTCGCCAATTGACTGGCGAACGGCCATACTTAATTCAGCAAATCTAGGCGTGGTTGATTGTTCGATCTGGCGCGGACGAGGCAAATCAATGGGAATATCGGCGACGATCCGTCCCGGCCGCTCGCTCATGACCAATACTCGATCGGCCAGCAAGACAGCTTCGGCGATGTTATGCGTGACCATGATGATGGTCGAAGTTTGGGCCGCGTGGAGACGCAGCAGCTCCAAATTTAGACGCTCACGCGTAAGAGCATCCAGTGCGCCAAAGGGCTCATCCATCAGCAACAACTTGGGCTGCGTCAACAGTGCCCGGGCCAGCGCTACCCGTTGGTTCATCCCGCCGGAAAGCTGGCTTGGATAAGCCTGCTCAAAGCCGGTCAGCCCGACCAAGCGCAGCATCTGCTGGGCTGCTTGCTCGTCCGCAGCGCTAATGCGCCCCTGCGCTACCTCGACCCCGAGCAGCACATTTTGCCAGACTGTCCGCCAGGGCATGAGGTTCATCTTCTGGAAGACAAAGCCGATCGCCGGGTGCGGCTGCAGGAGCGGTTCCCCTTGAAATTGAATGGTGCCGCTATCGGGCTTCAGTAACCCGCCAAGGATCCGCAGCAGCGTGCTTTTGCCGCTGCCGCTTGGGCCCAGCAGACAGACGAACTCGCCATCCACCACCGAAAAGGAGACGGACTGCAGGGCCAACAGCGCATTCGCTCCAGTCTGATAGCCTTTGCTCACGGCTTGGACAAGCAGCAATGGGGTCGATGGTTGGCTCATGGTAAAAATTCGTTCGTGAACAGATCTTCAGCGGGTACCAAAGGCTCAACCAAGCCGATCCGCTGCATCAAAGCAGCAGTATCTTGCCACTCTGCCAAGGTTGTCTCCCCCAGCTTGCGGTCAGGCAGTGGGCTCCAGTAACGGAGCACGGCATCAAAGACCGCCCGATTGGCGTCCTCGTTTTCACCGCCAGCTTCGGGGACAAATTGCAACGTAATTTCAAAGGCTTCGTCAGGATTCTCGAGGGTGTAGCGCATGGCTTGATCCAGCGCCCGCACCATACCCCGCACCAATTCGGGCTGCTCGGCGATGATCGTTTCATTAGTGACCAAACCATTGGCCGGAATCCGCAGGTAAGGGTCAATTTCGATCTGGGTGGTCGGGATACCGGCTTGGGCTAAGACCACTGGCCCATTGACCCCATAATCGACGGCCGCCTCGACCGTATCTTCGCTGATCGCGGCTGCCTGCGTAAAGCCAATGCTCTCCAGCGTGACATCACTCTCTTGGAGATCGGCTGCCTCCAGCAAAACACGCAAGGCCACATAATTGGCCCCGAATGGTCCCGGCAAGCCGATCTTGCGCCCTGCTAGATCAGCCGGTTCGGTGATGCCTAGTTCTTCTTTGGCAAAAACCACGACCGGATAGCGCGTGTACCAGCTCATGACATAGCGGACGGGCAACCCCTGTGCTTGCCCCAGCACCACTTGATCGCCACTGCCGATCATAAATTGAAATTGATTGGCCCCCACCAAGGCGAGGTAGTCATTTTCAAAGCCATAATCCAGGCTGAGATCGATCCCTTCGTCGGCAAAAAAGCCCTTAGCAATGCCCACATAAAAGGTGGCGAACTGGACATTCGGGATATAACCAACGCCGAGCGTTACCGGGGTCAACCCACTTTCAGCCGCGGGCGCGGTTTCAGAGGTCGGCGGAGAAATCGGTGTGCAAGCCGCCAGCAACAAAATCGCCAAACTGAATCTCAAAAACCATGTACGCATTGATATCCTCTCCACCTGCTTGCTACTTGATGAATTTGAGCGCCTGTAACCAGGCATTTAGACACGCCGCCAGCGCAAGAAACGCCATTCGAGCAGCGAGATCGACAAGTAAAGGGCTTGGGAGATCAGCACCAAACAAAAGACAGCCACAAACATGAGCGGCGTATCCAACACCCCGCGTGCGAGGTTGATCAGGAAACCAAGCCCAACATTGGCCCCAGAAAACTCCCCCACCACCGCACCAACCACAGCCAAAATCATGCTGAGTTTTAGCCCGCCGAAGAGCACCGGCAAGGCCGAAGGCAATTCGAGTAGCCAAAAAATCTGCCAGCGGCTGGCCTGTAGGCTCATCATCAAATCGTGCAGATCTGGGTCCACACTGCGAATCCCGATGATTGTGCTGATTAGGGTGGGAAAGAATGTGATCAGAGCGCAGACTAAGACCTTGCTCGCCAGGCCACTGCCCAGCCAGATCACCAACAAAGGGGCGATGGCGACAATCGGCACACTCTGGCTGGCCACAATATAGGGTGCAATCACGCGCTCGACCAGCCGATTTTTGCCCAATAGATAACCTAACACCAGCGCTGCGCTCAGTCCAATCGCCAACCCCAATCCGATTTCGGTTAAGGTGACCATCGTGTGGCGAGCCAATGTACCATCCTGCAATACAAGCCAGAATTTGCGCCAGACGACTCCTGGCCCTGGCAAGATAAATGGCGGCAGCTCTTGCCAGCGCACAAGGGCTTCCCACAACCCCAGCATCACGAAGAAGCCTAATGGCAGGAGCCCATAGTGCCAGCCTCGGCGTAATCGTTCCAGCGGCTCACTGGGTGAGCTTGATTGAAACGCAGCTCTGCTTTGTTCGACTTGTACAGTCATCACTTACTCCTTCTCCACACCCTTAGCGATTCGCTGGATGCGTTGGTTTTGTAGCGAGCTTTTCACTAGCAATAAAAAAGCCCCGCACATGAGAATCATGCATCGGGGCAAGTAGGTGCAAGGTATAGATTGGCAGTCCATAGCAACAGCCTAGCCCACAGCCCTGCCCTAGACAAAAAACGGAGTCATGCATGCATGACTCCGGAGCGATGTCGGTCAGTTCTGGGTCTAAACCAGCTACAGCCAACCAAAGCAAATAAGACACGCCATTGCCTCTTCATCATAGAAAAGAACAACGGTATGAGATTTGCTTACACCTTCTCCTATCCGGACTATACCGTCGGCGTCGGAATGGCCAACACTGGCTACCGAACTCCTGCCCCGTTGCGTGAAACAACTTGGCTCGCGGGCTCCTTGTCAATTCGATGCGATCAGCATCTGCGGACAAGTTTACCGCCGATCGGGAATTGGGATCATAATGCGATCCCTCACCCTGCCCCGAAGGTCGATTGATAAAATTGTCGTGATTGAATCACCAACAGTGTGATTCAACCAATAAAGAGTATAACCAGTGGATAGGGTACGGTCAAGTAAGCAACTCTCCTTTGTGGACCTTTTGGGGCTCCTCCACCGTTGGTGCGAGCGTAGAAACTGATGTTTGTTCGACGATCCCCGCGATCCGCTCCACCGTGTGATCAACATAGGCGCGACCATCCGGCAAGGTGTTGCGCATATCCAGATAACCGCGGCGACCTGTGTGCCCCATGGCGCCGATACAGATTTCGCTCACCTGCCCTTGACGCCGCGCTCGATTCCAGGCCGAATTTGCCATCACTGGCCACCGCCCCGGCGCAAGCAGCCCCAAACGATGCGATCGGTCGCTTGTACCGTAGAGATGATAGAGATGAGAGATGGCCAATAAACTGGGCTCGCTGCCAAAGACACCACCCAGGGAGACCACATAAACTGGGCCGGGAACCCATTCGCGCAAATAACCAGCAGCGCCCACCGCCAATTGACCACCACCACTGTAGCCGATAATGTAGACGGGCGGGGCACTGGCCGAATCATAGCGATAACGCATGAGCGCGTGTAAAAAGATCTGAGCAACTGCTTGATTGAAGATCGGGCCGTAGCGCTTATCAGCCGAGATCAACACCTGCCAGATGTTGCGTAGGTTGATCAGATAACCGGCCAGTTTGGGGCCATGCAATTTGCGGCGAAACGCCCAACGCCAGATCCAGGCAAAAAATGGCTGGCCCGTAAGGGGCATATTATTCACCGAATACGGGAAGATATCATCAATCACCACTGCATTGGGCAATCTGACCGCCAAGCGCCGTAAAAATTCCCGCTCGCGGTAGCTGATTGTTTCGCCGGAGACGCGACCGACGCCAGAGACAAAGAGAATATAGCTGCTGGCATTGGGGCGCACCGAACGCACCAATCCATCTTCCGAAGGCAGTTCGGCGTGATAAATCTCTTCACCAAACCAGCCAGCCCACCAGCCCAGTGTCTCAAGCGGGGAGATCGCAGCCCAGGCCAAAATGCCCACAATAAAGAGGCCCATATAGGTGAGCAGATCAGCGAAAGTCGTTGCCACGTGAACCATCTCCTCCGGCTATATTGATGGTACGTAGATAACTTTCGGCCCGCTCCTGCCATTCATGCCAGTCGGGTAAGTTTTGCAGCCATTTGGGCCGATGGCGCAAGCGAGCCAGATCTTGTGCAGTCCATTCAAGGGCAACCCCTGCGGCCAAGCGGGATAACCAGCGATCCAACGCGTAGAGCGGGCGCCCCAACGTGCGCTGCCAAATTTGGATCAACAACCAGCCGAGTGCACTGGCGACGACCGCTTGCCACATCTCCAACCCCATCCCGACGCGCACTGCGACGATGATGGCGATCATGCTCCACAAGGAGAGCAAAATCGAGAACGCATTCCCTAAGAAGGGCGTCAACACGAAGAAAGCGAAGAGCTGCGGGGCATACGCCAACCCCACCGCGCTAACCACCATGCGCAGCGAAAGCGTGCGCTCAAACAGATAGCCAACGACCAACCAAACACTGACAGCCCACATGCCAAACCCGGCAAAGCGGCTCATTGTCGCAATCAGCAACGCGAGAATAAACCGCCTTGGCCGCACACGATTCACGAACAGAATGATACTCTGGCCAATCGATTCGGAGAGTGCAGCCAATATCACCACAATCAACGCCAGCCAGATCCCTTCAGGGGCAAGCTGAATCGCGGCGTAAATGGCTGGTTCCAAACGCAAAGCCTGGCGAATAATTTCAGTTAGTGACGGTAATTCAGTCATAACCATAACAATCGATGCTCAGCAAATTGACTAGAATCATTCGCTTGAAAGTGGCTCGGGATGGGCATAACTCCCGGGATTCTCGACCCTGCGACCACCTTCAAATCGCTCTTTGGAGCCCAATACTCCAGTAAGATTTCCCAATTATACTACTAGGTGTCTACACTTGCGAGAAACTAGGCAATTGACAAAGATTCTTGTGCAAAGCAACGACACTGCGCTTTAGATTTAGGTTGCGTAGCGTGATTTTGAAATGCCTGCTGACACTTTCGAATTTGGGGCATGTCGAGTATACTCAGCGGCGGAGCAACGTGGGAATCCCACCGAAGCGCTTCCATCCGGCCCAAACGATAACTTAGTTTCTATGCAGAAATTTTGCACCCCGCCCTGTAGGTAGGGGTAGATTCAGGCCCACAACCATTTTTACGATCGACTCCGAATCAAACTATGAGGCTACCTTCCTTGTCACGCAAAATCATTGTATTAGCTAGTGCCCTTATGATTATTGGAGGAATTTGGCTGACGCTCTGGTTGATCGACAATCGTCCAAGCGCCACCCGCAGCCTCGCAGTCAGTGGAGAGAGTCAAAGTTTGGTTGAAGCGCTTCCAACGCCGGTCATCACTGATCCGCTGGTGGTGGCCATTGGCGAGAATCTGCCGCCGGAGGTGCGAGCAGCTATCAGCCGCACGCAGGTCATGCAACCCGGCTTGGTGATCACCAGCAGCACTGCATCAACCGCAACGCTCCGGCTCGATTGGTCGCCCGAAGGGGGGACTCCCATCTACGAGCAGACGTTTGCCGTGGCCGCGCGCTTTAACACCATTTTCCCGACAACCACCCTGACTATGGTCCACAGTGCCTGGGCCGGCGAAACCAGCGAGTTCTCGCTGGTGGCTGTTCTGACCGACACCTTACCAGCGCTCGAACAACTCTTGGGGCCGCCAGGGGACACTGTTCAGGGCTATGGCACCGTCGATGAGATACTGCCCGTCCTTTTCCGCAATGGTCAAGGAATTACCCTCCTGCCCTTTGATCAGTTGGTGCCTTCGCTGATGGTCTTTGCGGTGGATGGTCAAAATCCCGTCGAAAATTCCAATCTATTTGATCCCGCGCAGTACAAGCTTGTGGCCTCACTCTATCTCCAGCGCCTGCAGCCCACCAGCGAGGAAGAACAGATTTATGAAGCTGATCTCCTAGCAGCAATTCCGCCTGGCAATCGCGATAGCAACCGCATCACCGTATTGGCCATGACTGGGGTCACAGCCATGACACGCCTGACCGCCCAGCAAATGGACAAACTGGGCAATGCCTGGCCTGCCGAGGTGATTGGCCCGGAACTGGCCGCGGCCGACCTGACCCACATCAGCAATGAAGTGCCTTTTGTCGAAGACTGCAAGACTGATATCCGCATGGATAATTTTAATTTCTGCAGCAAGCCAGAATATCTAGAGGCGCTGCGGGCTGTCGGGGTCGATCTGATCGGGCTGACCGGGAATCATCAAAATGATTATGGCCGCGACAATGCTCTCAAATCACTAGCTTTTTATGAGTCCGAAGGGATCCCTGTATACGGTGGCGGGGTGAATAAAGCAGCTGCCAGTGCGCCTTTTTTGATTGAAGATCATGGCAATCGCTTCGCCTTTTTGGGAGCGAATAGTTACGGTCCAGCACTGGCTTGGGCCAAGGATGATGCTCCTGGCAGCGCCAAGCTGGATGTAGCAGAACTGTCCGCCACCATTCGCGAGATCCGCGCTACCCGGCAAGCCGACCTCATTCTCGTTGAGCTGCAATATCACGAGCGCTATGAGGTTGAGCCTTTCATTGAGCAGCGCATTGATTTCAACGCCCTCTTGGAGGCCGGAGCCGATATTGTGACGGGTGTTCAAAGTCACGTTCCGCAGTCACTCGAGTTCACCAATGGCAAGCTCATCCTCTACGGATTGGGCAATCTCTTCTTCGACCAAATGGCTAGCCAAGCCACGCGCGAAGGGATGATCGTAAAACACACCTTCTACCGAGGTCGCCATATCAGCACGCAGATCTTGACCACGCTGGTGCATGATTACGGACAACCCCGTTGGACGACCCCGCAAGAACGCCAAGCACTACTGCAGCGTGTCTTTGCTGCTAGCTACTGGGAATATTGATGCTTACGCTCCGCTAAACCTTGCACACCAACTTTCATTTAGCGTTAAGTATCGTTTCATTTGGCCCTAAGTATGGTATACTTTGCTAGTTACGAGATCTGCACTTAGTCTAATGGCAGTTGATCTCGTATACAGATGTAGCGTCGTTTAAGAAAGGATATTCATGACAACTTCGGCAAGTCGCAAAGCGCGTATCGCTCGACGAGGCAAACCAAGCAGCAGTTCATCGCTTACCGGGTGGATCATCGGGGCTGGGGTCTTTTTTGTGCTCCTGATCGGGCTCGTGGTCTATCTGAACAGCCGGCCGACGGTGATTCCAGTAACCGAGCTGAATGTACCGGCCGACTGGGTCGAACGGACAACCCTAGGGGACCCGAATGCCAAGGTGACGGTCCAAGTTTGGGAAGATTTCCTCTGTCCTCACTGCCAGAATTGGACAGCCCAAGTCAAACCGCAGCTTGTTGAGCAGTATATCGACACAGGCTTGGCGCGTTTCGAATTCCGTAACATGCCGTTACCTGGTTTCCAACCCGGTTCGGGGATGGGCGCACAAGCGAGCCAATGCGCGGCCGATCAAGGAAAATTCTGGCCCTTCCATGATGCCCTTTTTGATGCTGGTCGCACCCGAGGCCAAACTGGATTCACCTACAACGCCCTGGTGGAGATGGCCACGCGCGTGGGCTTAGACACCGCCGATTTCCAAGAGTGCATGAGCAGTCAGCGCCATGCCAGTACGTTAGGCGCTATAGCCCAGGAAGCGAACGAGTTGCAGGTCAACTCAACACCTACCATGTTCATCAACGGCAAGCGCATCGCTGATCCGTTCAACTTCTCGTTGATCCAAGCTGAAATCGATGCACTATTGGCTAGTGCCTCATAAAGTTTAGGCGCGTGAGCTTTCATGCAGACAATCCTGTATTGGCTGGAACGACGTAGTCCTTACCTGGCCTTGTTGGTTGCTTGGGTGGCGATGTCGGGCAGTCTCTACTTTAGCGAAGTCGCTGGCTACCAGCCGTGCACACTCTGCTGGTACCAGCGAATCTTGATGTACCCCCTGGCGGGAATCATAGCTATTGGCATACTCCGGCGTGATCATCATCTGCCGGTATTTGTCTTGCCCTTTTCGCTACTGGGGATAGGGATAGCCACCTATCATTACCTACTCGAAAAGACCGACCTATTCAGCAATGCTACGGTCTGTCAGGCGGGCGTCTCGTGTACGACGGTCTGGATCAACTGGCTCGGTTTTATCACCATACCGTTTTTATCATTGAGTGGCTTCTTGCTCATCTCGATCTTGATGGCGATCGCCTTCAATGCAGGGGAGCCCGCTGATGAGCCGGAGGCTGAGCGCGTTTGGCCGATTGTTGGTGCGATCATCGCACTAGTAGTGATTGTCTTTGGCACGCTGGCCTGGATCAACTGGCCGGAACCGGTGGCCGATCCCCCATTTAGCGTCCTTCAGACATCGTCTGTGTTGGGCCAAAGCTTGCCAACCTCGCCTACCACAGGCCTAACGGAACCGCAGGCAACGGGCGCACGTCTCTACAGCGAAACCTGTGCTGCCTGTCATGGTCCGCAAGCCGGGGGGGTCCCCACCTTGGGTACAGCATTGGCGACTTCTGAATTTGTCGCCAATCAGGATAACGCCGCATTGCTGGCATTTATTCGTACCGGCCGTGCGGCTAATGATCCAGCTACGCAGACAGGGCTGGCTATGCCGCCAAGTGGTGGTCGCCCTGATTTGACAGATGACCAATTGCTTGCGATTATTCAGTTTTTGCGCACACTCACTCCTCCTTAACTATGGCTAAGGCTGTTGAGGAATGGGGTGACAAGAACCGCAGGAGCTCATCTAAGGATGGGCCAAGCAGATATGGCCATTGTCAGTGCGTGTTGGTGTGAACAAAGTACGCTGAACATTTGATGCGCTGAGGCATCAACCGAGGACGCTATGCAAGTGCAACACAATCGACCACGTTGGCTCACTAGCCTCTTGCTGCTGGTGTTGCTAATCAACTTTAGCTCGGCTAGGCCGCTCTACGCCCAAGAGCAATCTGGCATTACTTCCCCTGCCGCAGGCTCACAAGTGAGTGGTTCAGTGCCGATCTTTGGAACCGCCGTAATCGACCCATTCCAAAAATACGAGCTCCATTATAAGCCGGAGCCCAGCAGCGATGATGCGTACATCTACTTTGACGGGAACACCTCGCCAGTTGTCAATGGGCAGTTAGGCATTTGGCAGGCAGGTGGGCTTCCTCCGGGAACCTATAGTTTACGGCTGCGTGTGGTGAAGGCGGATGGCAATTACGCTGAATACTTTGCGCCCAATATTGGGGTTAATCTGGGGGCGGAGAGCAATAGCAGTGAAGAGCCAACGCCAACCGAGACTGCCAACGAATTCGCGGAACCAACAGAGACGCCTATTCCAACAGTCACCTTTACGCCAGCACCGCAACCCACCGTGGCTGTTGGCGTAGTCGAGCAACCGCAAATCGAGGGGGAACAACCACCGACACCAACTGTGCCCCCAGTTGAAGTCGCTGCGATTCCGCCCAGCGACCCGAACGCAGGTGCCATCCCGACGCCGGAACCGACCAATCCGCCGCAGAGTACGGTCATCGACAATACCGCTAGCGACGAGGACAATCCCATGCGCGAATTGGGCCAGGCACTGGCGTTCGATACACTACGCTCCCGGTTCTGGAGTGGTGTTCGCTACAGTGCAGTGCTCTGCATTGGGATCATCGCGCTGTTTGGGGGCAAGCGGATCTTTGATTGGGTCTGGTCACAATTCCGTTCGTAACTAAAGAGAAACCAATGGCACCACTTAAGTTGATCGTGGGTTTGGGCAATCCAGGGGCGCAATATCAAGCAAATCGTCACAACATTGGCTTTCAATGTGTGGATCTCTTTGCGCGCCAGCACAACCTGGAATTGAACAAATTACAAATGCAGGCTCGTACCGGTGAGGGCTGGATCGAACAAGGCGGCCAGCGCCAGAAAGTCCTGCTCGCCAAGCCATTGACCTATATGAACCGGAGTGGCCAGGCCGTCGGGCAATTGATGCGCTATTATCATATCGAGCTCGACAATTTGATCGTCGTGCATGATGATCTGGATTTGGCGGCAGGCACCTTGCGTTTGCGCGCCAATGGCAGTGCTGGTGGACAAAATGGCATCAAATCGATCATCCAGCAGCTAGGCAGCCAGGAATTTGCCCGTGTCCGGGTCGGGATTGGTCGCCCCCCCGGCCGGATGGATCCAGCAGCCTTTGTCCTCCAGAATTTTTCTGCCGACGAAGAACAGTTCTTTGCACCCGTACGTCAACGTGTGAGTGAAGCGTTATTAAGCTGGCTCTTTGAAGGCATCACTGCGGCTATGAATCGGTTCAATGGCGCAGCACAGGGTCAACAAAACCCCACAGCAGTTCGTCAGTGAACCGATGATGGAATAAAGCCCAAGCATGCAACTGTCCGGTCTGTTAGATCTTCTGAAAGCATTACCTGCTTATAAAGCGCTGCTCGAACACCCAACCACCGAACCACAAGCACTGCTCCAATCCGCCCGCCCGTATATCATAGCCGGTTTGAAGAGCCATCGCCCTAGTTCGTTGATTCTTTTGACCGCGCGCAGCGAAGTGGCGCAACAATTGGCCGATCAGCTGCTGAATTGGTTACCGGCCGTTGAAGAAGGTGGCCCACCGATCTATCTCTTCGCCGAGCCGGATGCTTTGCCCTACGAGCGTATCGCATGGAGTGGGCAAACTCGACAGCAGCGGCTGACCGCGCTGGCCGCATTACAGAGCCGCAGTGGTCTGCGCCCCTTGGTGATTGCCAGTGCTCGGGCATTGATGCAAAAAACCTTACCTGCACGCGAATTGCGGCTAGCATTGCGCCCTGTCAAGACGGGGAGTATTGTGCGCCTGGAGCAAATGGCTACCAACTGGGTGCAGACGGGCTACAATCCAACTGATGTTGTCGAAGAACCAGGTACTTTTGCGCGGCGGGGTGGGATTGTCGATATTTGGCCCCCCAATTTACCCCGCCCTGTACGCATCGATCTGTTTGGTGACGAGGTGGAGAGCCTACGCTTGTTCGATCCAGCGACGCAGCGTTCGCAACAGCGGATCGATGCGGTTGAGATTGGGCCAGGCAGTGAGCTGCTGAGCAAATATGGCCCAAATGCGCTGGCTCGATTGGGTATCCAAGGCGGTCAACTACTCGCCCCCGAGAACCTCAGCAATCAGCCGGAGACCGTTTCTCCGCTGAATGATCCTTCTCTGCTGTTGGCAGTACGGGAGCAGATCCGGGTGGAAGTTGAGCAGTTGGCGCAGGGGCACAGCTTTCATGGCATCGAGTGGTACGTTCCTTATTTCTATGATCAACCAGCATCATTGCTGGATTATATGACTGAGGACACCACACTCATTGTTGATGATGCCAGCGAGTTGTTTGCGACGCTCCACGAGTTAGAAAACCAAGCAGAAAATTTACGTCAAGAGCTAATTCGCAGCAGTGAATTGCCCCAGGACTTTGCGCCCAACTACTTCACCAGTGAAGAGATCCGTACCAAGTTACTTGAACGCCAACCGCTTTTATTGGGCTATGGCGACCTGCATGGCAAAGTCACCAACGCCAACACACCTCTAGCTCGCAGTTTTGCACCTGGCCCCCGGCACAGCGGTAAGACCAAACAATTCATCGCCGATATCGTACAGCAGCGGCAAGAGGGTCATCGCACTGTTTTGGCCAGCCGACAAGCAGCCCGTTTACAAGAGCTGCTCCAAGAAGCCGATTTGATCGCCAGCGTGCAGAGCGACCTGAGCACCCTACCGCCTCCCCGCAGCCTGACATTGCTGCAAGGCGTGATGGGCGAAGGCTTTGTGATACGTGGGCTGAATAGTGATGATCCCGCGGCTGGGAGCAATCTTTATTTTTACACCGACACTGAACTCTTTGGTTGGAGCAAACCGCAAGCGCGCCGTCGCTCACAAGCCCACAGCAGTGTTGCACCAGAAATCTTTTTTGCTGATGTTAAAGTTGGCGATTTTGTTGTGCATCTCGAGCATGGCATCGGCCAATACGATGGGTTGATCAAGCTGGATGTCGGCGGGGTGCAACGCGAATATCTACAAGTCAGCTATGCGCGAGGCGACAAGCTCTACGTACCCGTCCATCAGGCTGATCGGCTAAGCCGGTATGTGGGGGCAGGCGAAAAGACGCCCCCCGTCAATCGCCTAGGCACCGCAGATTGGCAAGTGGTGAAAGAGCGGGCCCGCCGCGCCGTGGCCGACATCGCCGACGATCTGCTCCAACTCTACGCCGAACGTGAGCTGGCGCGCCGCCATGTCTATAGTCCCGATGGTCCCTGGCAAGAAGAGATGGAAGCCAGTTTCCCCTTTATCGAAACCGACGACCAATTGCGCGCCATTGAGGCGATCAAGCAGGACATGGAGTCGGATAAGCCGATGGACCGGCTGGTGGTGGGGGATGTAGGCTATGGCAAGACCGAGGTCGCAGTGCGGGCTGCGTTCAAAGCCATTGTCGATGGCAAACAGGTGGCCATGCTAGTACCAACAACGGTCTTGGCCCAACAACATTATCGCACCATCAGCAGCCGCCTGAGCCGTTTCCCCGTACGGGTAGAGATGCTCAGCCGCTTCCGCACGCCTGCCGAACAAGAACGCATCATCCGCGGCATCCAAGAGGGCTCCATTGACTTTGTGATTGGCACTCACCGCTTGCTCAGTGAAGATGTCAGTTTTAAAGATTTGGGTGTATTGATCGTCGATGAAGAGCAGCGTTTTGGCGTGGGGCACAAAGAGAAGATCAAACAATTGCGGGCCAATGTGGATGTCTTAACGCTGAGTGCTACACCGATCCCGCGCACGCTGCATATGAGCCTGAGCGGCATCCGCGACATGAGCACGATCAACACGCCGCCCAAAGATCGCTTGCCAATCCACACGGTACTTTCCGAGTTCGACGATGTTTTGTTGCAACAAGCGGTCCAGCGCGAAATCAACCGCAAGGGTCAAGTCTTTGTGGTCAATGACCGCATCCGCGGCTTGCAATATCTAGCGGATCGCATCCAACATCTGGTGCCCGAAGCGTCAATTGCCGTTGCCCACGGGCAAATGCCCGAACGCGAGCTGGAAGACATTATGATCGCCTTTGCTGAAGGTGAATACGATGTGCTGGTCGCGACTACGATCATCGAAAATGGCTTAGATATTCCCAATGCCAACACGATCATTATCAACCGGGCGGATCACTTTGGGTTGGCTCAGCTTTATCAGCTGCGGGGACGTGTTGGGCGAAGCGCACAACGTGGCCACTGCTACCTACTATACGAAAAAGGCACCGCGTTGAGTTATGATTCGCGGCGGCGCCTGGCAGCCATCATGGAGAGCAGCGAAGAGTTGGGCGCTGGCTTCCGCATCGCCATGCGCGATCTGGAAATCCGCGGGGCTGGGGATCTATTAGGAGCGCGGCAGCACGGGCATATCGACAGCGTGGGTTTTGATCTCTACACACGGCTGTTGGCGCAAGCGATCAATGATGCCAAACGCAAAAAAGAGCGCTTTGAGAAAGCCGTGCAAACCCAAGGTGAAGAGACGGCCATTGTGGAAGTGGTGCGCGAGGAGCTGGCACCAGAGAATACACTCACCGAAACCGTTCAGGTATCCACCACTGATAGTGAGCCGGGACACCGTTCTGGCCCCACCCCGTTCGATGTCAACGATCCCTTGGCGCCACCGGTGACGCTGGATCTGCCCATCGACGCCAAGATCCCCCAGACCTATATTGCCGACGATGGCCTGCGCTTGCAGATGTATCGCCGCATTGCAGGGATCACTCAACTGGAAGATATTGAGGAGATTCGCCAAGAGCTAATTGATCGCTTTGGTGAAGATGAAGAGACCCACGGGGTTCCTGAAGAGATCGAAAATTTGCTCTTCCAGATCAAGGTAAAGATTATGGCCTTGCGGGCCGGGGTCGAGAAGATTGGCCGAGAATTGGATCAGCTCGTCTTGCATAGTGAGGCCCTCGAAAATATGAACCGGCAAGCGCTCCAGCATCGCATCCGCCAGGGCCTCGGTCAATTGCCCGAGAGCCACCTCAGCCCAGAGGAGATGGCCCGCGTCGCTCGCCGTGCGATCTATCTGCCGGTTGATGAGGAAGGGCAGTGGCGCACTGCCTTGCTGCGTACACTGGAAGTAATGGCCTACAGCTAGACAGACGCCCTTACCACTTTCTCAAAACCCTTAGCCACTTCGCTCCTTACAGCGCAGCGGAGTGCTGTTGCCCCAGAAACTGGCTTTGATAAAGATGCTCGTAGAAACCATGCTGCGCCAGCAGCTCCTCATGGGTACCACGTTCAATCACTTCACCCTGGTTGATGACCAAAATCTGGTCGGCATTGCGAATCGTGCTTAGCCGGTGTGCGATCACAAAGCTGGTCCGACCATTCATCAAGCGCAACATCGCCTCTTGAATCTGCTTCTCCGTGCGGGTATCCACACTGCTGGTCGCCTCATCCAAGATCAAAATCCGTGGGTCAGCCAGGATCGCCCGAGCAATGGCCAATAATTGGCGTTGCCCCTGGCTGAGATTGCTGGCCCGCTCTGACAACAGCGTGTCATAGCCATTCGGCAAACGGCGGATGAAGGGATCCGCATTGGCAAGTACCGCGGCTGCGATCACTTCATCATCACTGGCGGTTAAGCGCCCATAGCGGATATTTTCCAGCACCGTGTCGGAAAAGAGGAAGGTGTCTTGCAAGACGATCCCGAGCTGACGGCGCAGTTCATCCTGGCGAAGCTGCCGTAAATCATACCCATCGATGGTGATCAATCCCTGGTCGATATCGTAGAAGCGCGTCAGCAAATTGACAATGGTGGTCTTGCCTGCCCCGGTTGGGCCCACCAAGGCAATGGTTTCACCGGGACGAGCTACCAAATTCACATCCTTCAAGATGGGTTGATCTGGATTGTAACCAAATCGAACATCCCGAAACTGAACATCGCCCCGGACTTGAGGCAACGCAACCGGATTAGGGGCATCGACAATTTCCGCCTTTTCGTCCAACAAGGCAAAGACCCGTTCTGCACCAGCAATCGCAGATTGGATCGAGTTATACAAGTTGGCAATTTCGTTCAGGGGACGGCTAAATTGGCGAGAATAATTGACAAAGCTGGCGATGGTCCCGACCGTGGCTAAGCCTTGAAGGGCCAGCCAGCCGCCGATCCCAGCGATCAAAGCCAACCCCAAGTTGTAGATCACGTTCATCATGGGGCCGATATAGCCCGCGAACGTTTGGGCATTCGTGGCATCCCGTTGCAAATCCCGATTCGCTTGCTCAAACTCCTGCAAGATGATTGGCTCACGATTGTAGGCTTTCACCACGCGCTGCCCGGTAATCGTCTCTTCGATCAGCCCATTGAGTTTCCCAAGTGCAGCTTGTTGTTGGCGGAAACCCACGCGGGTGCGTTGCCCAATCCAGCGCATCAACACAAAGGTCATCACCGGCAAAATAATTAAGCTCGCCGCTGCCATCAAGGGATTCAACCAGAGCATGATGGCAGCGATGCCAATCAAGCTGAGGATGCCGGAGACCAATTGCGTAGCGCTTTCGGAGAGCACCGTGTTCACATTTTCGATGTCATTGGTCAGGCGGCTCATCAGCTCGCCGTGAGCACGCGTATCAAAGAAGCGCAGTGAGAGGGTTTGCAAATGCTCGAAGAGATCATTGCGTAGATCACGCACGGTGTTTTGGGCAACACTCGCCATCAGATAAGTTTGCAGCCAAGTGGCCAATGAAGTAACCGCATAGACAGCGATCATCAGCAAGCAGAGCCGAGCCAGCCCAGGCAGATCCCCCGGGATGATATAGTCGTCGATGGCCAAGCCCAGCAGATAGGGCCCGAACATGGTCAAGAGCGTGTTGATCGCAACAAAGCAGGAAGCCAACCACAGGGTAGAACGGTAACGGCGGAGATAGCCCCACAGACGACGTAATGTACCTTGTGTATCAGCTGCCCGTTTTACTTCGCCCAACATGCGGCCACCCATTGGGCCACCACGCCCCATAATCGGGGGCAGATCAACCGACGCTGATTCACGATTTTGGGTAGAATTCGAATTAGTCGTGGCCATTTTTCAGGTTTCCAGTAATTTGTGTGATGTGCTTGAACTCCGCGCTGGACTGGTAGGGATCAGATAAAGTAGCCACCGGCAGCGAATCTGGCTCTGGGGCGACGGCATCATCTGCCATTTGTGAGGCGTAGATTTCACGATAGATCTTGCTCGTAGCCAACAATTCGCTATGGTTACCAGCAGCAGCAATCTGCCCATTTTCCAAGACCAAGATTTTATCTGCGCTCAACACGGTGCTGATCCGCTGCGCCACGATCAAGGTGGTCTGGTTGCGGCGGCTCTGGCGCAACCCGGCTTGTAGTTTGGCCTCGGTCTCGACATCTACCGCGCTGGTGCTGTCATCCAGAATAAGGACCAGTGGCTGGGTGAGCAATGCACGAGCAATGGCGAGCCGCTGTTTCTGGCCGCCGGAGAGATTCACCCCACGCTGCCCGACCATCGATTGATAGCCATCCGGCAAGCGCTGAATAAACTCGTCCGCTTGGGCGATCTTCGCCGCAGTGCGCACTTCTTCATCGGTGGCCGTTGGTCGCCCGTAGCGTATGTTGTCGGCAATCGTCCCGCTAAAGAGGATCGGCTCTTGCAAGGCAATTACCACTTTGCTGCGCAGGGTTGCTTGATCGATATCGCGAACATCAACCCCGTCCAGGGTAATTCGCCCGCTGGTTACATCGTAGAAGCGGGGAATCAGACCAACCAGGGTAGATTTGCCGGAGCCAGTCGCCCCGAGAATGGCAAGCGTCTGTCCAGGTTCGACCACGAAGCTAATATTTTGCAATACGGGAGTCGGTTCATCGGTGTCGTAGCGAAAACCAACTTGATCAAAGACGACCCGGCCTTGATTTCCCACTTCGCTCAAAGCAGCGGGCTGATCTTGCACTTCGGGCTCGGTTTCAAGCACCTCTAAAATACGCTGAGCCGAGGCTTCTGCCCGCGAGAAGCGCATGGTCAACATACTCACCATCACCAGGCTCATTAGCGATTGCATCAAATAATTGACAAACGCCACCACCTGACCAACTTGGCTCGAGCCCGAGAAAACTTGCCCACCGCCAAACCAGAGCGCAGCAACCACCCCGACATTCAAAATGAACATGTTGAGCGGCATGGTAATGCTCACGGTGCGGACTGCTTGTAAGTTTTGGTCACGTAGATCATCATTGACGCGGCGGAAACGCCCAATCTCATGCGCAGCCCGCACAAACGCTTTGACCAAGCGTACCCCAGCCAGATTTTCTTGCAAGACGGTATTGAGTGTATCCAGCCGAGCTTGTACCCCGCTAAAGATCGGATACGAACGATTGACGATCCACATCAATAGGCCCAAGACGAGCGGAATCAAAACAAGGAATAACCAAGAGAGTTGCGGACTCGTGAGGATGCCCATCAGCAAGCTACCCACCAGCAGTAGCGGAACACGCACCATCACACGCAACAGCATCATGACCATTTCGGTGACTTGCGTCACGTCGGTCGTGAGCCGAGTGATCAACCTGCCGGTTTGGAGCTTATCCAAATTCCCGAACGACAAAGTTTGGACCGTACGAAAGAGTGCTTGCCGTAGATCCGCGCCAAAGGATTGGCCGGCGCGGATGGCGTAGATCGTACAGCCCACGCCACCGAGCAAGCCAATGAGAGCAACGATCATCATCCAGATCCCCGTTTGGATCACCACCGTGAGATTGCGCGGTGTCACACCAGCATCGATGATGTGCTCGATCAGGCGCGGCTGTAACAGGTCCATCGCCACTTCAAGCACCATCAATAACGGGGCGAGCACGGCCCATAGCCAATAAGGCCGTAAAAATTTGCCAAGCTTGCGAGTTGCAATCATAAAATAAATTTCCTATCACAAACACACTTTGCACCAATAGAAGAACCGCACCAGCTGAAGCCAGTGCGGCTTTGGGCAATTTATCAATCAACCTGTAACGAAGTTCAGCAAAGTTTAACGATTAATCAATAGAAGACAAAGGGCGTAACTGCGCTTCGATCCGGGCGCGGTGAGGTTCCAAGAATGGCGGCAAAGCCAGATGTTCACCCAGCTGATCGAGTGGTTCATCGGTAGCAAATCCGGGCCCATCGGTAGCGATTTCAAATAGGATGCCACCTGGCTCGCGGAAGTAGATCGATTTGAAATAATAACGATCAATCACCGAAGTAACAGCAACACCAGAAGCGGCGATGCGTTCTTGCCAAGCGGCATGTTCGGCATCATTGGGCGTCCGAAACGCCACATGATGGACACCACCTCGCCCGAGGCGACCCGGGGGCAAATGAGAGCCAGCTTCGACATGGACTTCGGCCCCAGGGCCGCCAGCGCCAGTCGCAAAGACCACTACTTGACGATTGGCTTTGCCTTCTGCGTGGTAGGCACGCACAGGTTGAAAGCCAAGCACCTCGGTCAGGACACGAGCAGTTGGTTCAAAATGGCGTACCCACAGCGTGACCATGCCTAACCCACGGATGCTCATCTCGGCGGGTATCGGGCTTCGTTCCCATGGCGTTCCTCCAGGAGCACCCTGGTCGTTGACTAGCGCCAACGACATCCCTTCGGGATCAGCAAAGCGGATCAACGTTCGCCCATCTTCTTCGATCACGCCGGAATGTGCGATCCCCGTTTCGCGCAAGCGGGTGTCCCACCACGCCAACGCTGCTTCGCTAGGGACTCGTAAGGCTGTTGTTGCGATGCTGCCAACCCCATTCTGATTGCGCGGGGCATGGGGCCAATCAAAAAAGGTGACTTCAGTGCCAGGGCTGCCCAACCCGTCGGCATAAAAGAGATGATAAGCCGACACATCATCTTGGTTGACAGTCTTCTTGACGAGCCGCAAGCCTAGCACACCAGTATAAAAAGTCAGGTTTGCTGGAGCTTGCCCCGTCACAGCAGTCAGATGGTGCAATCCAGTCAGTTGCATGGGAATTCCTTTGAACCGTGCGCGTTCAATGGCTTAGGCACATTATCGCCTACACCCAACGCGCTTCATTTACTCCCTCATGTATTATCTTTATTTCAGCCCAGCCAATCAAACCAGCGTATGTGCAATAATTCATGCACACCGTTCGCTGGGTATCGTACAAGAAGCGGGAATAGATAGCGAAGAAATAAAACCGGGTATTCGGCGGAGGGTAATGGGGAGCGAGCAACCACAACGGGCGCGACCCATGGCCGAATACCCACAGGCAAAATGCGGGTAGAGAAAAGTAACTTTAGGTCACGAACTTGCCCGAATCCTCAAGAAATTTGAGCAAGTGTGACTGGCTTCCAGGGGGATTAGGAATGATTTTTCAAGAATTGGACCGAATAGCGGGCAACCGCTTCCGGATCTACGGGGTCGGGTGGTAATTCGACGACCAAGGGTCCATCATAACCAATGGACTGTAAAGCAGCGAACGAGTCGGCAAAATTAACTGCGCCAGCGCCTAATCGGCGCTCACTCGGCTCGGCAGGATTCCAATCTTTGACGTGACAGAGCGTGGCCCGGCCTTTGGCGGCTTGCACTTCGCTAGTCACATCCAATTTACTGCCGACCGAATTACCAACATCCAAATAAATTCCCAGGGCCGGAGAACCGCCACAATCCTCGATCATAGCCAACAGTTTCGCGGTATCGAGCAAAAAGGGCTTGCCGACCGCCTCGAGCGCCAACGTTACGCCGGCTTTTTCGGCATGGGCCACCCCTTGCATGACGCCATCTCGAAACAATTCCCACTTGTTGTCGGGTGATTCTGCTTGGTCGCAGCCGGGAATGAGGACGGCCGTCGCACCGAGATCCGCGGCTAGCTCGACCCCAGCAATGATCAAACTGATGCCGATGTCGCGTATCCGTACATCCGGGCTCGTCAAGTTGAAGATCCAGTGGGCATTTAAGCAGAGTGACGTCAAGGTAACCCCAGCATCCGCAGCTTGTTGGCGCAACGCAGAGCGAGCAGCTTTGTCCAGCCGCTGCGTCCACAACGCGTTGGCGTCGATATTAACCTCCAAGCCAGTGGCCCCGGCTCGTGCCGTCGCTTCGACCTTTTCTGCCGGAGACCAAGTTGCGGGGAAGATACCAAAGTTGAGTCCGATATTCATGTAACGCCCCTGTAGATGATTTTGATTACCCTTATTTTGTGACCAATGCAGGCCGATTCTCCAACAACCTCACGCCCGACATTAGCCCTTGACACCTGAGATCACGATCCCTTGAATAAATCGGGCCTGGGCAATGTAGAAGACGAGCAGCACGGGAATCAACGCGACCACGGTCATCGCCATCGTTTCGGGGATCCGTTGCGATTGTTGCGTCTGGAAGAGGCGGAGGCCAATGGCGATTGTGTAATTCCGTGGCTCGTTGAGATAGATCAACGGATCGAAGAAATTGTTCCAGTTCCAGGCAAACGCTTGAATGGCGATCACACCGAGGGCCGGCTTGGAGAGAGGCATGAGGATATTCCAATAAATCCGGAACCAGCCTGCCCCGTCGATGCGCGCCGCATCATCCAATTCGATGTTGATGCTCATAAAAAATTGGCGCAACAAAAAGACATTGTAAGCATTTGTCAACCATTGGGGCACAATCAGCGGCCAAAAGGTATTGACCAGCCCCAATTTCGACCAGAAGAGATAGATCGGGATCAAGGTCACTTGGCTCGGCAACATCATGGTAGCCAGCAGCACGATGAAGATCGTATCGCGCATCCAAAAGCGGATACGCGCAAAGCCAAAAGCCACCAGAGAGCTAGAGAGTACCAAGCCAATAATATTAACGACGGTGATATAGATGGTGTTGGCATAGAAGGTGCCAAAGGGCAACACATTCCAACCACGGGCGTATGTATCCCAGCGCGGCTCGGGCGGTATCCAGACAATGGGGATTTGATAGACCAAGCCTTCTGGTTTGAGCGAAGTTGAGATCATCCAGACCAGAGGCGCCATAAAGATCACCGCGCCCAACGCTAAGGCTGCGTAGAGGAGGATACGCCCAATCACATAGCCAATTTTTACCATACGTGCGGCCGAGTCGGGATGAGCTTGGGCCGTCGGGGCAACATAGGCTTTGCTCTGTGTCGTCATCTCTTCAACTCCCCTTCATAGTAGACCCAAGACTCGGATGAGCGAACAACCAACACCGTGAAGACCATAATGAGCAAGAAGAGCGCCCAGGCCAAGGCCGAGGCATACCCAAACTCAAAGTTGATAAACCCTTTACGATAGAGGTAAAGAACTTGGGTAAGCGTGGCATTGTTGGGGCCGCCGCCAGTCATAACATAAGATTGGGTAAAGACTTGGAATGACCCGATGATATTGATCAACAAGTTGAAGTAAATGGTTGGGGTAAGCATCGGGACGGTAATATGCAAAAAGCGACGAAACCCATTGGCGCCATCGATCTCAGCGGCCTCATAGAGGGTCGTGGGAATCCCCTGTAAGCCGGCTAGATAGAGCAACATGGCGCCACCAGCACCCCATAACCCCATAATGATCAATCCAGGCACGGCCCATTGTTCAGAGAACAACCACTGCGGGCCAGTAATGCCAATCATCTTGAGGCCAGCATTGATCAGCCCAAAACGTGGGTTTAACACAAAGCCCCAGAGTACGGCGACGGCCACCCCCTGCACAATCGAAGGCAGGTAAAAAATTGTGCGCCAAATGCCGATCCCTGCAATCTTTTGGTTCATCAACAAGGCGATGATCAGCGAAATGATGATGCTCGTCGGCACGAGGGCAAAGGTGTAATACGCAGTAACTTTGAGTGATTTCCAAAAGAGTGGATCACTCCACATGCGGGTATAGTTCTCGAAGCCAATAAACCGAAAGCCGGTGAGTAAATCGGTCTCAGTCAGGCTAATTCCTAGAGAAAAAGCCATCGCAAAAGCGATCAGCCCAAAGAAATGGATCAGCCAAGGAGAAATAAACAAAAAGCCGGCAATATTATCGCGTATCCGCTGTTTGCTCCGCCGCGGTCTAGTTGGAACCCCAGCGCCCACACTCGTCCGTACAGCCATGGTCAAGACCTCATCTGAACATAGGATTTAAGAAACGGAGGTTAGGATATGGGCTCCAGCCCTATACATCACAGGAACCCATATCCTGCTTTGCCGTCTTCGGAGATCCTCTTGACTTATACTTGCGTTGCGTTCACCTGCTCGGCGATCTCGATCAGATATTCTGGGCCAACCTCACCAACCATAAAGACCCGCTCCAACGCAGGTGCGATCAGTTCGTTGGCGGCCTGCTGATTCTTGAACCAGAAGCCATCCTCAGCATAACCCCATTCGAGCAACTCGCTGATCGTCTCCAAGCGTACATTCTCCAGCGATGGGCGCACTGAGCGCACTGTATCGATGAAGTTCGCGATACGCGACTTAAGGACAGGGATCAAGCCTTCCTGGGCGATGATCTGTTTGTCTTGGTAGACTGGGCCGGACATGAAGGACAACACTTTCCAAGCCTCTTCGGGGTGCTGGGTACCTTTGGTGATCGACCAGGCATCCGTGGTACCAAGCACACTGCGGATACCTGTTGGGCCCGTGGGGACATGGCGAATGTCGTAGCGGATACCGGCACCCTCTTCACCCAAGCGACGGTCACGATTAATCGGATAAGTACCATCTTCGATCATGCCAACAAAGCCAGGGCTCAAGGCATCATCACCGAAGCGATTTTCCACCTGAGCGGGCTGGGCGAAGGTATTGTCCACCCAGATGCGGTCATACATCCACTGGAAGCCAGCCTGGGATTCTTCAGTGCCCATTAGGCATTCAGTGCCATACTTCTCGTTGACAATCTTACCGCCAAACATATAGACGGTATTCCAGAAGCGATCCCAACTCCAGGCTGGTTTCCAGCCGCCCCAGAAGCCATCATTGCCTGCGGAGCGGGCAGCTTCGGTCAAGCGGCGGGCAATATCGGCGTAATCATCGTGATCCCAATTGCCATCTTCGGGGGGCAACTCGACGCCATATTCCTCAAACTTATCGACATTGACCGTGACCGTCATCACGTTGATGTATTTCGGCATACCGACGCGGATGCCCAACATCGACAGCCCTTCCCACTGGAACTCGTTGTAATCGCTGATCTGCTCTTCGGTCATGTCGCGATCAACAAAAGGCTGCACATCCAGAATCAGATCACGTTCTGTCCAGTTGAAGAAGATATTGCCCCAAGCCTCGAAGAGATCTGGCGCAGTGCCCGCTACCATTTGGGCCAGCAATTTTTCGATAAACTGGTCGGGTACAGGCTCGAGTTGGACTTTAATATCCGGATTCTCTCCGGTAAAGTCTTCATCTAACACCTTTTGCGCGTTGGGATCGTTATCAGCACCGGCGCGCGACATCCAGCGGATGACAACTTGTTCCGAGCTTGGCGCTGCAGCTTCACCGCTATCTGTAGCAGCGGCACCTCCGCTTGGGGCGGCAGCAGGCGCACACGCGACCATTAATAGGCCGGCACCGGCAAAGGCTGAACCACGCAAAAAATCCCGACGGGATAGTTGGTTCTTCAACATACCATTCCTCCAAATGTTGATTAGTTTTCAATTACGTACACTGAACGATATGACGAATCAGTCTGTAGGCCTAGACCTGTGAGTAGGGAGACAAGTTTAGGCTACTGGGAGTAGGGCACAAAGATCAAAGAGTTCGCTGTCAAGGCGAAACCGCCGCTCGCCACAAATACAAGCGTGAAAACGTCGGGTCAATCTAAGTTCAGCTGGCTGAACGCCACTGGGGAGTAAATATGTACTTTGACAATCGGGTAACTCACCAACTTTAAAGGGTGAGGGTTCGTGGGTCCAAACCAGTAATTGTCAGCTTAACGTTATGGAATAACTACAGTTAAACATGGCTACAAAAAAATGTCAAATTGCTTTTTGTAGCCATGTTCCAACACAGAATTTAGGGACCGTAGATCAGGCAAGATCAACAGCGCCAGGCTGCAGGCCAATGGGGAGCAGAGCAGGGCGTTCGCACTGGCTTGTCAGCGTAATCTGGCGGCCTTGCTCGGCAGCCTCGTGGATCGCTTGCATAATATCCAAAACGTGGAACGCCAATTCACCGCTGGCGCGATGAGGTCGATCAAGGCGGATAGCAGCAGCCATATCAGCAACGCCTAATCCGCGGCTATTTTCTTGATAGATATGGGTAAGCGGCACATCTTCCCAATCCGACTGATTTTTCAAGCGCACCCGTACAGGGCCACCAAAGGTATTGGGGTCGGGCAAGCTCAACGTGCCTTCGCTGCCATAGATCTCCAAACGGGGTAGATTGGCCGCCTGGACATCAAAGCTCTGAATGATCGTGCCCAACGCCCCGGAAGCAAATTCTAGCAGGCCAGTGACGTGGGTAGGCACCTCCACCGTGATCTTCTGGCCAAATTTAGGCTCGCTGGTAATGGTGCGCTCAGGGAAACTGATCCGCGTCATCCCAGTTACGGCCTTCACCGGTCCCAGAATCATCACCAATGCGGTCAAATAATATGGGCCCATATCAAACATGGGGCCACCACCATGTTGGTAATAAAATTCTGGGTTGGGATGCCAACGTTCGTGGCCGGGTGTGGTCATAAAGGCCGTAGCGGCTACGGGTTCGCCAATCACCCCATCATCAACTAGTTTGCGACAGGTTTGCAACCCTCCACCAAGGAAAGTGTCGGGCGCACAGCCGATCCGCAATCCGCTTGCTTGTGCCAGGTTCAACAATTGCTGACCATCGGCCCGGTTGAGGGCAAAGGGCTTTTCACTATAGGTGGCCTTGCCGGCCTGCAATGCAGCTGTCGCCACCTCCGCATGTGCCGCAGGAATGGTCAAATTCACAACAATTTCAATGCGTGGGTCCGCCAGTAGCTCTTCAACAGATAAAGCTTCGATGTTGAACTCAGCGGCCCGAGCCTGCGCTTTGGCAGGGTCAACATCAGCACAGGCGACCACCTGGAGATTATCGAAGACGCGATCAGACTTCAAATAAATCCCACTGATGTTGCCACAACCAATAATACCGATCGGAGTGCGCATATGATCTATTTCTAGGATGCTGGATTGAATGAGATGACTAAAGAAGCAGCTTAATGCGCTGCGAGTAAGGATTCTTCGAGTTCGCTCTCGGGTTCAGGGATTTCCACCCGATTGATCTGGCCGTCTTGTAGATGCAAAATCTGGTCAACATAATCCCCAACCATATTGTCATGGGTGGCCATCAACATTGCCATCTTGCGTTCGTGGACGATGTTGCGGAAGAGCTTCAAGATTTCGCGACCGGTCTTGCTATCCAAGTCGCCCGTCGGCTCATCAGCAATGATCAACCTTGGGTTATTGACTAAGGCGCGGGCAATCGCCACACGTTGCTGTTGACCACCCGATAGTTCGTACGGCCGGTGATCCATCCATTTGTCGATTCCTACCAATTCCAGACTTTCCACGACAATGCGATGTCGTTCTTTGGCAGGGACTTTGTTCATTCGCAAGATCAGTTCGACATTTTCGTAGGCAGAGAGCGCGGGCAACAAACCAAGCGATTGAAAAATAAAGCCAACTTGTTGACGACGCCAAGTAGTCAACTTATTTTCGCGCCAACCACCAATTTCTTCACCAAAAATCACCACTTTGCCACCGGTCGGTTGATCCAACCCACCGATACAGTTAAGCAAGGTGGTTTTACCACTACCCGAACGCCCCTTGAGTGCGATAAATTGACCGGGTTCGATCTGGATATTCACGCCCCGCAAGGCATGAACCTCTTGATCGCCCACTTTATAGGTGCGCTTCAGATCGATCGTCTGAATGGCATAATCGCCATGTCTGCCATTGGTTGTGGACAATTCTGCTTACCCCATGAAAGATTGAACAATACACGTATGAGCCCCAGGTCGCAAACGTTGATACGCCCCTGCTCACTTCTATCGTTATCGTTAACGCTTCTTGCGTCTCAGGCTGAGCTTGCCGAGTAGATTACTCACGCTATTGGTAGATTCTCCACCGCCTTCTACCCCAATCTTCCGCGGAATCTCTCGCTCCACACCACCACCTTCGGTGGCCCGGATCAAAATGCCGTCGTCGGTAACTTCCAACTGGGCACGGCCTTTGATATTAAATTGTTGTAGAAGCTCTTGCGGTACATGAAGACGACCTGCTCGATCCACCACCACCAACTCTTGAAAATGATCGGCATGCACTTCCTCGTGGGGTACATCTTGCCCATGAGGGTCGGTGCCATTTGTCTGTTCGACCTTACGTGTCTGGCGGATCGTTTCGCTGGCCAACATCCCATCGCGAATGGCAACCACCCGCTGCACCTGTTTCGCAACGCCCGGGTCGTGGCTCACGATCACCGTGGTAATTCCCATTTCGCCAGTGAGGGTGCGGAAAGTGTTGTAGATGGTTTCTGCCGTAGCCGAATCGACCTCACCCGTCGGCTCGTCGGCCAGCAGCAGTGAAGGATTATTGGCCAAACCCACGGCAATGGCCACGCGCTGTTGTTCACCACCAGAGAGTTCCGACAGATGATGTTTCATCCGCGATTTGAGGCCAACCAGATCCAGCAACTCTTCGGCACGCTGCTGTTTCACTTTCCCGGTAATCCCGGCCAACGTCATCGGTAACATGACATTATCGATGGCATTCAGGTAGGGAACCAGATTGCGAGCACTCTGTTGCCAGACGAAACCGACCTTTTCTCGGCGATATTTGTTGAGTTGCCGATCCGACAGCTTGAGGAGATCGTAACCATCGACCTGAACACGCCCGGCAGAGGGTCGATCCAATCCGCCGAGAATATTCATCAAGGTGCTTTTGCCGCTACCGCTCGACCCGACAATGGAGACCAACTCGCCCTTCTCAATGGTCAAATTCAACTCGCGCAGCGCGACCATTTCCAAATCTGCAACCTGATAGATCTTGACCAGACCATCGCACAGGATAAAAGGTTCGCTCATCAAAAATCCTTTAACAACAATGAATGATAAATGGTGAACAATGAATCATGCATAGCCAACCATGACCTGGGTCAATCGTGATTCACAACTCTGCATTCATTCCTCACCATTCACAATTCGCTATACAGTTTCGCCCAACTTGATTGCTTGGAAGATCTTCATCCGCATCAGCAGCCCTACCAGCACACTCAGGGCGACAAGGAAGAGCACGATAAAGAGCGCATAGATCCGCGAAATTGCTGGCCAGGCGATTTCAACCTGAAATGGCGGTGTCATTGATTGAATATCATTGCCGATTTGCAGGTATGGGATAAAGAGATTGCTGATCAATGCACCGAGATAGGTACCGGCGCCTAGCCCTAGTATGATCAAGAAGGCTAGCTCACAGGCCAAAAAGACCGTCATCTGGCCGGATGACAGGCCGATCGCACGTAAGGTACCGAGTTCAATAAAGCGTCGACGGAACGAGAAGAGCGCATAGAGGAAAAAGCCCAACACGGTCAGGAAGGCCGCAGCCAAGAAGCCGACCGAGAGCACCCCAAATAACCCTTGCCGTTCCGGGCGGCGCTGTTCAGCGGCAATCCGGTTGGTCGAAGAAAGGTAATCGACGACAACAATATCATGCTGAGCAAGATTGCGTACCATTTGGGTAAAGTCGGTACCAGGTTGGACCTTGGCCCAAACATCGTAGGGCATTTCACCGCCAGCAATCTCAAAGATATACTCAAGATTGCCGACAATGATCGGAGAGAATTTGGTTGGATCGGGATCCGGGTACCAAGTGGGGAAGTACTCAAGTTCACCCACAACTTGGGCAGTTAGCTCAGCCCGCTGACCAAAATTGCTAATGCGCATTTGGATCTCATCCCCGACGCGGATCCGATTTTGTAACATAAAGTCACGCCGCAGGATGATTCCTTCGGGTGCGACGGCCAAAGCATTCATCAACGCGCCCAGGCTGGCCGGAGCAAAGTCACGTCGCCAGTAAGCAGCTTTGGGAAAATCGATGCGGTCGACGCCGTAGAGGGTTGCTTCCCGCCAGTTCCCCTGTACTTGGAGACTAGCTGTGTAGCGTCCGACGCGAGCAGCAGCTTCGATTTCAGGCACCTTGAGATGTTCAGAGACCGGAACAAAGACCCAGCGTGGGCCGGTGATTGTCTCATCTTGTCGGGAGGCAGTAGCTGATTGGCCGGTACCTTCTGCGCTGGCACCGCCGCCCATGCCCATACCACCACCAACGCCAGATCCTGTACCGCTCTGTCCTAGCTCGATCAAGCGCACATCGGCACCAGTTCGGTAATAGCTTTGATCGTACAGGTGGTTATCAAGCGTTTGCGCCAATGAGGCTGTAAAAGCCGAGAGGCTGAGCGTCAAAATCAACAAAATCAACGGGGCCGTGTAAAAACCGGGATCACGAGCGAGATAGCGAGTCGCCAACAGGAAGCCCACACTGTTCGTCCGCGAGGCAATCCAAGCGATCACCATCATGATTAAAGGCAGCAGGCGTAGGACCAACAAAGTCAACGCCAGCGCCCCCAAGGCTGGAACCAAGAAGAGCAATGGATTGTCGAAGACACCACCAGTACTTTGCGCACCAGGGGCGACAATACTGCCCTGCTGCTGCAAGAGATAGGCCCCATACCCAGCAGGAATCAGCAAGAGAACGTCTAACCAAGCTCGTTGCCACCATGGAGCGCGTACCGTACGCGCCGACTCTTGTTTATACGAGATGATCGTATGGCGGGCCGCCCCCAACGACGGTAACACCTGAGCCACCAGCGTTACCCCGAGCGCGGCTAAACCAAAGCGCAAAGTTGCGCTCGTCATATCAACGCGCAGATTGGATTCGAGGGTAAAGTTGAGGAAGCTCTTGGTCGCCCCAATCATGCGCGAGATGTACTCGCTGACGGGAATCCCAGTGGCGAGGGCAACAGCGCCCAATAGGGCAGATTCTAAAACTGCAATCCCCAAAATCTGGAGGGCCGTTGCGCCGCGGCTACGCAAAACTGCAATCTCATTGCGCTGGCGGTTTACGGATAGACCAACCACCAAGCCGATAAAGGCGATCAGCAGACCGATAATCGGGATACTGAAGGCATAGAGCAGCACATTGAGCAGGCGGGATTGGACACGATACCGATTTAGGGCATCGTAGGGAGAGATTTCAAGGCGAGTATTGGCCAACAAAGTAGCAGCCCGTTGTTGCACCAATTCAATACGCGCCACCAACCAACTGACATCATTGGCGTGAATGTCGTCGCCATTCATCACCAGATACCAGAGGGCTTGTGCAATCTCGTCTGGCAGCAACGGAGCCACCCGCCCCTGGAAGCTAGCTTCAGGCACAAAGAGCTGATTATCAAAGACGCTCAGCCGATAGAACCAAAACTCGCTGGTTGGGTCGGTTGCGGTCCAGATGCCGCTAATGACGATAGGGATCTGAACAACCCGCTCACCATTCTCGGTGGTGATGCGGCGAAAGGTCATAAAGGGCTCGCCAATTTGAAGCCCCAGTTGGTCCGCCATGGTCTGCGTCACCGCGACCTGGAGCGGCTCTGACGGATCTTCACTGGCGACTGTGGGCATCCCACCTTCTAAGAAGGTAACATGATCTTCAAACTGGCTAATGAAGGCAAAGTTTACCCAAGCAAGAGGATCACGCACATCTGCGTAAGCGATTTGATCTGTAGGGAAGAGGCGGAAATTATCTGTCTTGGCGTAACGTACCGTAAAACGATGCGGTAGCCCCAGCGTTTCTTTTCCTTCACTCATCAAGTAGCTATCAACCGCCTCAATATCGTCCCATTCTTTCAACCCATACAGTGAGCCGACATAACGGAACATAAAGGCGAAGGGGGGACGTTTGAGCGTAGCTGATTCATCCGTTGCTTGACTCAGCTCGTTCTTTAGAATCTCATAATAGACAGCATCCGTATAGAGCGGGACACTCATCACTAGCGCAATGGAGGCGACCAATCCAGCGGCAGTCGCCAGGGCCAAACCACGCTGTGAGAACAGGCGCCGTGTGGCCACCGCAAAAATTGCCAGAGTACGTTGTAAAAATATCATCATCTTTGGTTTAGCGGTTCCGCAGCCTACCGTTGTTGTGCATTCTGCGTTTTGCTGAATTTATTGCCCAACAACGACTTGCCCTAGTGTTAATCCTTCTTCGATCTCCACGCGATCTTCAGTCTGGATGCCGACAACCACATCCACGCGACGCTGGACATCCCCATCTTGCACGACCGCAAAGCGGCGGCCATCGAAGGCACGCAAGGCTTGTGGCGGTAACCACAGAACATCTTGTTTGCGTTCTAGTTCGGCGGTCACGCGTACCAGATCACCCATATTGAATCCCAGCTCTTGCGCTGATTGATCCAATGTGAAACGGGTTGATTTATCTTGATCTTCCAAGCTGAGGCCGCGACCACCACTCCCATACGGGTAGGGTAGTACGCGAATCTGGCCCGTAATGATCTCCCCGGGGCGGCTCACCAACGATACCTCAACGGGCATACCTTCCACCAGTGAAGACATCTGGTCACTCAAGAGGTCCGCGCTGACTTCCAACTCATTCACATCGGCAATTGAGATTACTTTTTGGAAAGCCTCAACACCCTGGCCTGGTGTCAATGAAACGGAGAGCAATTGACCCGAAAATGGCGCACGAATCTGCGAATCGGCAATGGCGGCTTCTAGCTTTTGGACATCCAAGCGAGCCCGCTCATAGTTGGTGAGGAGACTGACAGACACGCCTTGATTGACGCGGTCGTAGGCAATTTTCGCCAGTTCCACCTGTTTTTCTTGCATAGCAATGGCTTGGGGATCGGGCGGCGTCTTGGACCGTAGCTCCTTGAGCGAGATCTCAGCCATCTCTACATTAATCTGGGCGACGCGTAGATCGTATTCCAACTCGCGTTCAGCCGCTTCAAGCAAAATGCTCGTTTGTTCCAAAGCCAGTTGAGCGGACTCCAGCTCTCGTTCTAACGCATCGATTTCCAATTCAGCGATCAAATCGCCTTCTTCGACCATGTCGTTACGCCGCAGATACACCGCCCGCACACGACCACTGGAGCGGAAATACAGTGCTTCTTCAACTACAGGGGAAATGCGACCACTAAAAGTAAGCTTTTTTACCACTTCACCCTGCGCAACAGTATAAGTTGGCTTTCGTGGCACGATGGCGGTTGGAATTGGAGTCGGGGTCGGCGCCTCATCGGCGACGCTTTGAGAGCGCCCGGCTGGCAATAAAGCACAACCGCTCAGGATCATGGCTACCAATAGGCCTGGTAGCACAAAAGGAAAGGCGTGTCGGCGAATCAACTTTTTTACTCCTCAGGGCTGAAATAACAAAACGTTCGATGGTGTGGTAGGGCTACCATTGTACGTGCAACTTCACCTGTGCACAAGATATTGGTTATCTGTTGCCAACCAATAAAAAGGGACGTAGCATGCCACGTCCGCGACTGCATTCGCTACAAAGGAGCTAATTGCTGACTAAAGGGAGCGCGGACCAAGAGCCATCCCGCCTTCTGTTGGGATGCTACAGGTAAAGTTCGTCGGCTAACCACTGATTACCCTACGAAAGTAATTTCCATTATAAAGAACTTTGTTGATATGGTCAACAAAGTTAGCTTAGAATTTCCTGAGAGGATTGGTCATCCTTTCAGCTCATGATATACTGAGGGCATATCCAGCCGTAAACCACCTTGCAACATTGTGACCATCACGTTAGGTTCCCAGCAACCAGCATATAACAATCAGAATGCCTAGCCAGCTGTACAATGGAGGAAAATGCTATGTCAAGCGCACTATTACCTGAGGTTATAGCAACGCAACCGGATCGTATTGCCCCCAAAGCAGGTTTAGTTGATGATGGTGATGCTGCCGAGTATGCACCAGATCTCTATCAGTACCACCGGCTGGCAGAAGGGATCAACAGCTTTGCCGATGTTGATCAGCAAGCGCTGGACCATTTCCGCGAGCAAGGTTATTTGGTCATTCACCAGGCCTTTGATGCGACCGTAGTGCAAGATGCATTGGCGGGCTTACTCTCTTTGTTAGCGGGCGATGCCCCCGACTTTAGCGGGATTATGTATGAAAAGCGCGCTCAATTAGCGAATATTGAGCAGCTTCCTGCTGACAAACGCCAAGATTACGTGCGCAAATTCATGGGATTCGTCAAATACGATCAGCGATTGGCAGCTATGGCCTATCACCTCCCGATGTTAGATTTGCTCACCACGTTGATCGGCCGTGAGCCAGCACTTTACCAAGATATGGCCTTGCTCAAGCCGCCGCAGATTGGCCGTGAAAAGCCCTGGCATCAAGATCACGCTTATTTCGACTTGCCATTGACCGATACCGTGGTTGGTGTTTGGATTGCGCTAGACGAAGCGACGGTCGACAATGGCTGCATGATCATCTATCCTGGTTCACATCGCCAGGGCCCAGTGACTCATTTCAAGCGGCGCGATTGGCAAATTTGCGACACCTATGAGCGTCCATCTGGTTCTATGGCCGTCCCGCTCAAACCAGGCGGCGCGCTCTTTTTTCACAGTTTGCTGCACCATGGCACACCTGCTAATAACTCACTACATCGGCGTCGGGCCGTACAATTTCACTATGCACCGGCCAATGCCAAACCTACTGCCAAAGAAGAACGGTTGGCAATCTTTGGGTCTGAGGGCAAAGATGTTACTTGCTAGCTAAAAAGCCACCCCACAAAAAACCTTTATTCCTCCAATTCGCTTTTTGAGGCCAAGTTGCCAGCGAAAGGCGAAAAATATGTTATGCCCAACCTAGATTATGACTAAGATCCGCATTGCGCTTTGTTCCGATACCCATTACTGGCCGACGACAACCCAACGGTTTGGAAACCTAGGGTCTCAACAGCAACCCGCTTCTAAGGAGATTTTGCACGAACTCATTACCGAAATTCGCGCTATCAATCCCGACCTAGT
>CAZMRA010000009.1:33557-37924 GCA_964568485.1 uncultured Caldilineaceae bacterium
TTTTACTTGTGGCGGTGGCAGTTTTTCGATGCCAGCCGATGACTTTTTGCCCAACTTCCGCCAGATCATCGAAGCCCTCCAACAGCTCCCTGGCGATTTCTACGGTTTACCCGGTAACCATGATGCACCACTCGGTGAGCTCTACGGTACCGCTGAACAATATTTGGATCTCCCTTCTAAGCAAGGTGTCACTATTGATACACCTTACGCACGGTTGATTTTGCTTAACGCCCAAGGCCACGATCAACATCACGTCGAAGCTGCGCTGCCCTTTGATCCAACCATCGGGTTTGTGGCGCCAGCCGAATTGAAGCGCCTGGAGCGTGATTTGGCCAGCGCTGGTGATCGCCCAGTCCTGCTCTTTGTCCATCAATTGTTGCAACCCTGGCAGAGCGATCAACCGTGGGCAGACCTGTATGGGATTGAAAATGCAGCGGAGGTGCTCGATCTGCTGGCCAAGGCAGGCAATGTTGCGGCGGTTTTTCAGGCGCACGCCCATCGTTTGGACATCCACCAAGAGCAGTTGGGGGGGCGCACGACCCACTTCGTCATCTTGCCTGCGATCATCGAATATCCCATGGCTTGGCTGGAGTTACAACTCACGGCGGACGAATTATGGATCCAAATGCACCGCTTGGCCTTGCCCGAATTGGCAGAAAGCAGCCGCCAAAGTGGGGATATCGATTGGCGAGCTGGCCGCGCTGAATGGCAAAATTTTCGCTTCCCACTGGCCGGCTGATAGGCATACTGTCAGTGCTAGACCAGTAATCACGATCGACCAACAGAGAATTTATCGCAGAGAGCTGGAGGCTCAGTCCTAGAGACTGAGCCCAGGCACTCTGCGCGAGATTGACCTGTGAGGCTTCGCCATACCAACCATTGCAAACGAAATTAAGGAATCACTCATGACAAACCCTCTACGAGCATTGGTCATCGGGTCGGGATATGCGGGGGAAGGACACACTTTGGCGCTGCGCCGCGCTGGCGTAGATGTGATCGCTATGGCAGGACGCACCGCCTCGGCCGTACAAGCCACCGCCCAGCGCTTGGGCATCCCGCATAGCAGCACCGATTGGCGGCAGATCTTGGCTGATCTCCAGCCCGAGATTGTGGCCGTAGCGACCCCTGGCGGGGCTCATGTGGAACAATGTTTGGGTGCGATCGAAGCTGGTTGCCATGTGTTGTGCGATAAACCGCTGGCCACCACTGCCGAAGAGGCCCGTCAGATTTATAGCGCTGCACACGAGCGCGGGGTCAAAACTGCGTACGCGGCCAGCTATCGCTATCAGCCGCAAGCGATCTACGCCCAAGAGCTGGTGCAAGCGGGGACGCTGGGCGAGATTCACGAAGTCGAGTGTGTTTCACACTATAACTGGCCGCGCCACATGCCATTTGGCTGGCCCCACCGGTTGGATCAAGGGGGCGGCCGGCTCAACAACAATTTCACCCACAAATTGGCGATTGTCCAGCGCGTGGTCGGGGGCGAAATCTTGGCAGCTATGGGCGAGACCCGCAACGATCTCAAACGAGTGCCCATCGGCGAGAGAATCCACGATTTCCGCAACTATACCAAACAGGCGCTGACCGCCGAGGCAGCGGAGCAACACGAGTGGGCCGAGGTCGATAGCGATTGGTCCTACACGGTGCTGGTGCGGATTGGCGAGCGCGCCGCGGGCCTGGAACAAAGCGTCTCGGCCACTTTTCGCCATTCGGCCCTTCCCTTTGGCAAATATCCCGATTATGTGGCGTTTTACGGGGAAAAGGGTGTGTTGCACATTGATGGTGCGTATGTCCAAGGGCGGATGTGGTTGCGCACCAGTGGCGATCAGTGGGACGAGCTCACCATTCCGGAACGGATTCACCAAGCGCTGCCGCCCGAACCTGACCATAGCCAACGCAATTGGGATCAGCTGGCACGTGAATTCGTGGCCGATCTGCAAGGAACAGCGCACAGCGATTATCAGACATTCCGCGATGGCTGGATCTACCAAGAAGTGATCGACATTGCGCGCCGCGGCCAAGGCTGGACTATGGTCCCCGCCGATCTATAAGCCCGCCCGAACAGCCGTACAGCAGCACCAACAAAATGAGCATCATCTCTTAATCAGCTTTCACCAACAAGCAAAGGAGCTTTTCATGACACGCACCATTGAAACCCTATTTTTAACGCCCGGTCCCCAGCCCAACGGCATGCAAGCCACCGCCGAAGGTTTGTGGATTCTGGATCAGATCACCAACGAGCTGCACCTGGTTTCGTACACGGGCGAAGTGCTCAAAACCCTGGCAACAGAATCGGACAAGGGCAGCGGTGTCACCGACAGTGGGGATGCCCTTTGGTTGGCCTCGACCTACAGTTGCGAAATTCTCAAGATCGACCGCGAGACCGGCGCCACCTTGGGCCGCTGGCGCTCGCCCGACCCCTCACAAACCGGCTCGCATGGGTTGGAATGGCGCGACAATACGTTGTGGATCGCCAATCCGCCCTCAGCCACCATTTACCAAGTAGATGTGAGCGATGGCGGCTTCACAGTGATTCATCAGATCCCTGCACCGGGTAATCGCCCGCATGGGTTGGCCTGGGATGGGGATGACCTTTTCTGCGTAGAGACCAATTTCCGTGCCTTCTACCGGCTGAATCCGCGCACTGGCGAGCAATTGGAGAAGATCGACATTCCCACCCCTCATCCCGAACCGCATGGGATGACGATCTGGAATGGCGAATTTTGGTATTGTGATGCTCACACTCGTGAGGTATGCCGCTTACCAGTAAAATAATCGAGGCTTGGGAACGAGGAACCTAGACGGTGGCTGCCACACATCAAACGACAGCCATCGTCCGTTCATCATCATCCACACTTGAAGGAACCTTATGAAAATCGGATTAGGACTTTACCGAACATTATTAACGCCAGAAAATCTGCGCTTTGCCAAACAAGCTGGCTGCACGCATATCGTCGCTCACTTGCCAGGGCAATTCAACCGCGGCGGCTCGAAATTCATTACCTCGGACAATGCCAAGGCAGGATTTGGCATCTCCGACGCGGATGATCCGATCTGGACCTACGAAGGGCTGCGCGATCTCAAACAAATGGTCAATGATGCGGGGTTAGAGCTCGAAGCATTAGAGAATTTCATGCCCAGCCACTGGTACGATGTGCTGTTGGATGGGCCCAAACGCGACGAGCAGATGGACCACATCAAGGAGATTGTGCGTAATGTCGGGCGGCTGGGCATTCCGACCATGGGCTATTGTTTTACCCTGGCCGGCGTTTGGGGACGCAGCGAAAGCCGTTCGGCACGCGGGGAGGCTCGTTCGGTGGGCTTTCAAAACCCGCAGCAGGAGCCGATCCCTGGGGGCATGGTTTGGAACATGGTCTACGATGTGGACCGCTTCAACCGGGCCGACCCGAATGATGTGGTTGCGCCGGTCAGTCACGAGGAAATTTGGGATCGCTATCAGCGCTTTTTGGCGGAGATGTTGCCAGTTGCTGAAGAGGCTGGGGTCAACTTGGCCTTCCATCCCGATGATCCGCCATTGCCCACCCTGCGCAATACTGCGCGTCTAGTGACCCGCGGCGATCACTTTCAGCGTGTGCTGGATCTGCATCCCAGTCCCGCCCATCAGATCGAATTTTGTGTGGGCACCATCTCGGAGATGGCCGAGACCGATGTCTACGAGACGGTAGAGCGCTACAGTCGGGCCGGAAAGATCGCCTATGTCCACTTTCGCAATGTCCAGGGCAAGGTGCCCTACTACCACGAAATGTTTGTTGATGATGGCGATACCGACATGATGCGCGTCTTGCAAATCTTGCACAAGAATGGCTTTGACGGCGTCTTGATCCCCGATCATACGCCGCTGCTCGAGTGCGATGCCCCCTGGCACGCGGGAATGGCGTATGCACTTGGCTGGCTCAAAGCTGCGCTCACCTTGATCGAACGCTAGATAGGAGACGACGGACGATGGTTGATGCCTGCGCCCGTCGTCCATCATCATGCATTCGCCGCAATGCGGCTGGTACCCAGCCAACCCAGCGTCAACGCCAAGCCAGCCGTCACCGCAAACATGATCGGCAATCCCCAGGCCGCTGCAATAATGCCACTGAGCCACGGCCCGGTAAACATGCCGATGGCGTAAACGGCCTGATGCAAGCCCATGGCCGTGTTGCGCTGCTCGCGATCGACATGGCGGATGCTCATCCCCATCCATACCGGGTAGCCAATGCCCTGGCCAAAGCCAACCAGGATTTGCACCACAAAGACACCCCAGAGCACGTTGGCGAGAGCTGCGCAACCAACACCAATCCCGAGTAAGCCAAAGCTGAGATAGCTCAAGTTCCGCGCACCGAGCCGCCTGACCAGATAAG
>CAZMRA010000010.1:0-37269 GCA_964568485.1 uncultured Caldilineaceae bacterium
TTACGATGCACTGGTCTTTGGCACAGGCTTCACCCGTAGCGTGCGTCAGGCCGATGGTAGCGTCAAACGTGAAGCCGAATTGAGCGCAGAACAAGAGAAGGGGCTGCAACAATTTGTGGCCAGCGGCAAAGGAATTGTCGGCGTGCATGGCACCGCCTGGTGGATCAATGGCCAGGCAATGACCTTGATCGGCGGCGCGGCGAATTGGCATCCCCCAGGGTTGACTTTCACCGTCCATGTTGAAAATAGCGAGCACCCGGTGACCGCCGGACTTGAGGATTTTGAGGTCGAGGACGAAATTTACATCTCGGCCTATGAGCCGACGCTCAATATTCTCGCCTCTGCCGAGTGGCATGGCCGCACTCATCCGATGGCTTGGGTTAAATCGTATGGGGAGGGACGAGTCTTTTATACAACGTTGGGTCACACCTCAGCCACCTTTCAGCGCCCAGCCATGCAACGATTGCTAACGCAAGGTACGCGTTGGGCCGCCGGTGGCTAAAACCGCCTCTCTGCCTCTCGGTTGTTGACCAAGGGAATCGACCGGCTGAGTTTGGATCTCGTTGAAGATGTCATCATCGACCACAACACTCACCTATCTCAACTTGGAATTGGCCATTGACGCAGCCGCCAATGGCCAATATCGAGTGCGTGTGCTGCGCTCTCCGGCAGGGGAGGCCGAAGTACCGCTCCAATTCCCCTGGCCGTTGAACCACTTGCCCACTTGGTTGAGCCAAGTGCAAACTTTGGTCCTCAGTCCGCCGCAATTCAAGCGTGAACAACAGCTGCAGCAGTGGGGGGAAGCGCTCTTTGCTGCCTTATTTAATGGTGAGGTGGCAGCGCGGTTGACGGCCAGCAAAGCCGTGGCTCGAGCCAGCAACCAAGGCTTGCGGATCCAATTGCGTTGTGAGCCGCCTGAATTATTAGCCGTCCCGTGGGAGCTACTTTACGATCCGCAAGCGGCAGAATTCCTCTGCTTATCGCACTGGACGCCGCTTGTGCGTTATTTGCCCGTCCCACACCCCACACAACCGCTGCAAATCACTCCGCCGTTGCGCATTTTGGCCTTTAGCGCCAGTCCCGCCGGCTTGCCCGAATTGGATCTTGCGCAAGAAGAGCGGACTTTGCGCGCTACATTGGCTCCCTTGCAACAACAAGGCTTGGTTGAGTTGGTTTGGCTCCAGGGGCAACAATGGCGGGATCTGCAGCAGGCGCTGCACAGCGGCCCGTGGCATGTCATTCACTACAGCGGTCACGCTTTGTATGATCCTGCTCAGCAGGCGGGGAAGCTGTTGTTGGCCGATGAGATTGGCGAGCCGTACGAGTTGCGAGCCCATGAATTGGCGCGTTTGTTGGAAGCGCAGCCCTCAGTGCGTTTGGTGGTCCTCAATGCCTGTGAAGGCGCACGGGGGGATGAACAACAGGCCTTTTCGAGCCTAGCGGCCGCACTGGTACGCCGTGGCTTGCCCGCAGTGTTGGCGATGCAATATGCCATTTTGGATGAGGCTGCTAAGGAATTTTCGCGTAGCTTTTATACAGCCCTGGCTGCGGGGTTGCCAGTGGATGCGGCCACCGGCGAGGCGCGCAAAGCACTCAGCTTGCGTCGCGCCTATGCCCCAGAGTGGTTGACGCCAGTTCTCTATCTGCGTGGGGATGGCCAACTCTGGCAAACTGAGGCAACTGCAGCGCAGCCTGTTCCAGCGGCCGAACCGAGGAACAACGCCACGGTGCAGATTGGCGGCTCAGTGAGCGGCAGCAACATCGTTATTGGCAACAATCATCCGAATATGACAACCACGCCGCCGGCCACGCCCACTGACTCCGCTGATGGCGTGTGGATCGAGCAGCAGATTGGCCACTTGCGTTTTGCGCTGCGCAGCTTGCGTGCCGAACTCAACCCGGCGCATCTCACAGTCGGCGAATTGCAGTTAACCTTGCTGCAAAGAGAATTGAGCAGACGTGCCGATGAGCCAGCCCCCAACCTGGCCGCAATCAGAGCAATCGGTGATTGGTTGCTGACAAATGTGCCTGCCTTGCGCGAGCCGCTGGCTCGTTTTTTCCGATCCCCAGCGGCCAAGCGGGCACTAAATCGCGCCGGGCCGCACGGAGAAACGTGGCTGCAGCAAGCCTTTCGCGAATGAATGGTGTGCTGCTCGGCCCGGCAAACATTATTTCGCTACTTAGTGGGTGATAATGACCAACGTGCCGGGATTATCTGCACTGCTATTGTACCAAATGGTTTTGCCATCCCACGTTGGCCCAGCCCAATCAAAAAGCCACTTGGCATCGCTGTCAGTCATGTTCAAGCAGCCATGACTCATCGGTTGCCCAAAGTTGTTGTGCCAATAGGTGCCGTGGAACCCATAATCCGCATAAAAATATTGCACCCATTTCACCCCCGGCAGGTAATAGCCAGGCCCCGACATCACCTGTTCTTTCACCTTGGTGCGAATGCGGAAGGTGCCGGTGACCGTGGGTGTGTTTGGTAGCCCCGACGAGACGACAAAAGCGCGTATTGGTTTGTCGCCCTCGTAGGCAATCACCAATTGTTCACTCAGATCAACCCGAATCCAGCGCGCTTCATCCTCTGGAAATTCGATGGGCGTAAGCCGTTCGAGCGTACTTGCTTGCGGAATAAATGCGGTTGTGCGGCGATCAATATCATCGCTATAAGCCCGCTTGATCAAAGGGCCAACTTGAGGTTCGCTAAAAGGGAGGGGTGGCCGTAGCCCAAGCGCTGTTTCATCTGTAATTTCGCCAACATGACCTTGTTCAGCGCTTACTGGACCTGATGAGGACTGGGCTGCGGCGGCGATTGTGGTGTTTCCCAGGGGCAGGAGGACAGCCAGCAGGCACACAAGCAGACCGGTCAGCGTGTGGCGTCGCCACTCACTGTGCATGAACGCATACAAACCCATCGAGCAAAACTCCTCTGATTTGCTTAGAGCTTACGCAGGCCTTGACTGAAGATTCTGTGAATAAAAACGGTCGATCGTATGTTATTCAGCCCTGCGTAACTCATGCTGGTGGATGATGGAAGGGATAAGCAGATCTAAACTATAATGCACGATTGGATGATGAGAAAAGCGAGCGCAAGGGGGATGCGCCCGCGTTCTTCTCCATCATGGCCAAAATTTTCGACCTAGCAAGAAATTTTAATTATGAATTTTTACGGTCAAGCCAACAGCGCTAGCGAATAAAGCGCATTGTTATGCTGCTCACTATTGTAATGCAAACCATGCTTGGCTGCCAAGAGTACTTCCCGCTAGCTGCCTCCAAGACTCGAGAGAAGGGCTAATTGGCTTGACCGAAACCTGTCACGCCCTGAGGAGTCCACCTAATGAGCTATTTGCTCGGCATTGATGTCTCGACCACAGCCACCAAAACGCTGTTGATCAACACCGCCGGGGATGTCGTGGCGACGGCTAGCCAAGGCTACGATGTCTCCACCCCACAACCGCTCTGGAGCGAACAAGATCCTGCGCTGTGGTGGCAGGGCGCAGTTGCTACCATTCGCGCCGTATTGGCCGAAAGCGGCGTGGATCCGGCGGCGATTGGTGGCGTGGGCCTCACTGGGCAGATGCATGGCCTGGTGCTGCTCGATGAGGCCGGGCAAGTCTTGCGGCCGGCCATTCTCTGGAATGATCAGCGCACCGCAGCCGAGTGTGACGAGATCCGCCAGCGGGTGGGGCGAGCACACCTGCTCGAAGTGACCGGCAATGATGCACTCACCGGCTTCACTGCGCCCAAGCTGCTGTGGGTGCGCCATCACGAACCGGCCACCTATAAGCGCATTGCGCATGTGCTGCTGCCCAAGGATTATGTCCGGCTGCATTTGAGCGGCGAGTATGCCATCGACAAGGCCGATGCGTCTGGCACCTTGCTGCTGGATCTGCGCGCCCGCCGCTGGTCCGATGAGTTGCTCGCTGCCCTGGAGCTCTCGCCCACCTGGTTCCCCACCACCTATGAAGGGCCTGCCATCACCGGCTACCTAACGGCTGCGGCGGCAGAAGCAACCGGTTTGCGGGCCGGTACGCCCATCATCGCCGGTGGTGGGGATCAATCCGCGCAGGCGGTCGGGGTTGGCGTGGTCCAAAATGGGATCATCGCTCTGACTTTGGGGACATCCGGTGTGGTTTTTGCCTGCAGCGATGTGCCCTTTGTCGACCCACAAGCGCGTTTGCAGGCCTTTTGTCATGCCGTGCCGGGGCAATGGCATCTGATGGGGGTGATGTTGGCGGCGGCTGGCAGCTTGCGCTGGTACCGCGATACGCTGGCCCCCGGCTCGGAGTATGATGCCCTGCTCGCCCCGGCTGAACAGGTCGCTCCCGGCTGCGAAGGGCTGATCTTTTTGCCTTACCTCACGGGTGAGCGCACGCCCCATCCCGATCCACTGGCGCGTGGGGCCTTCATCGGGCTGACGGTGCGCCACACGCAAGCCCACATGACCCGTGCGGTGCTCGAAGGAGTAGGCTTTGGGCTGCGCGATAGCTTTGAATTGCTGCGCCAAGTGGGGCACAGCGCGCCGCAGCAGATCCGCGTTTCCGGGGGCGGTGCGCGCAGCCCACTCTGGCGGCAGATCCTCGCAGACATCTTCAACCAGGAGTTGGTGACCGTCAATACCACCGAAGGGGCTGCGTTTGGCGCAGCCTTGCTCGCTGGTGTCGGCAATGGGATCTGGCCGACGGTGGCCGAAGCCTGTGCGCAAACTGTGCGGATTACCGGGCGCACCGCACCCAATTCCGAACGGGCCAGCCATTACAACACGGTCTACGAGCATTACCGCACGCTCTACCCGACCTTGCAGACGATCTTTAGGCGACTGGGGGCGTTGTAGCTGTCTCGCTGGCCTTCATTCGTTGTTGGGCCATCGTCAACCCTCGTCGCACCACGGCGCTGTACGGTGTATCGGGTAGAACAGCCAGGCAGGCTATCCCCAAATCATAATAGCGCCGCGCCTGGACTAGATCACTCAATTGTTCGTATGACCAGCCAAGATTGAGATAGAGCGAAGGGTAGAACTCGCGTACCGCTGCCTCATCAGCTTGATCCGCATGGTCGAGGGCGCACTGATTCCAAGCAAGCGCCAGGGCTGGGTCCGCTTGATAGCGGGCCAAGAAATGCGCCGCGATACAGGCATCGATTGCATCGCGGCCGATCGACCATGCCTGTTCAAAGTAGGCCCGTGCTTCGTCGAGCCGCCCCGCGTTTTCAGCTGCCATGCCTGCGGTACACAATTGCACCACCGGATTGTCCGGATCCATCGCTTAATCCGTATGGAAGACTTCGGTTAGCTCCAACATCATCTGGTCGGCGTGCAAGCCCACACCCTCGAAATAGGGCGCCATAAAATCCTGCCATTTCTGGTTGATCTCTTCGGTCGCCATGCCGGCGCGGGCTGCATCAAAACTTTCGGGCGTCTCAAAGTAGCCAAAGAGCAGACCGTCGGGCCGCATAAAGAGCGAATAGTTATGCCAACCGTGGCGGCGCAACGCATCCAACATCTCGGGCCAAACCGCCTCGTGATGGCGCTTGTATTCTTCGATCATCTCTTCTTTGACTTTGAGCAAAAAGCCAACTCGTTGCATAGCTACCTCTTTTGTTGTGAAAATTGTTAATTATGTAAAGTTTGCGAGCCTAACGGCGTGAATATCCTATTATCCCACAATTACCAGCTCGAGATCGAGTAGCCGCGCCAGTTTGCGGATCTTCTCAGCCTGGTGCCCGATGCCGAGCGCACAGTGGTGCGTGGGGCCTTCCGCCACCCAGCGGTTCATAAAGGTGGCCGGATCTAAGCTAAATTTCAGCCGTGAATTGGTGTTGCCGATCTGCATGGTGGGGCCGGGCAGCGATTCTCCTTCGGCCACCAGCAGCTTCAAGCGTCCCTCTGCCGTTTGGGTCACGGTCAGAATGGTGATCGGCCCCGTCTTCACCTTGAATTCCACTGAAAGCCCATACCCCCGCTTGCCATGGAACAGCCCCAAGCCCCGCAAAACCGGCTTGTCATCGCTGATGGCAATGTGGCCTGGCCCATCGTGGCCCATCAAGATGAAATCTTCGTTGAAGTCCATGGCGTAAAATTCGGTGTAGGAGCCGCCCGCCTGGAAGCGATCCATAATCAGCATGGCGATGCAGGTCTTGAGATCGCCTTCGCCGGAGGCGGGAATGCCCCGAGCAGTTAACAGAGAGTTACCGATAATCAAGCTGGCACCCAATTCTTCGTTGGCATTGCCATTCAGCCCGCGATAGTAATAGGTCAAGCCGTCGAGGTTGAAGTCTGCCACCAGGCGATCGAGCCCACAGGCCACTTGCGCCGACCAGCGCAGCGCCTCTTCGGTGATCGGCTGCGAGATCCGGTCCTGTCCTTTTTCGGCAAAGACAAAGGTGTCGCGAATTTCGGCCAGCTTGGCGGCGAGCTCTGCTTCGTTCACCGCGGCCACGCGTTCGTGCAGGTCGTCCATCTCCAAGACTTCGATGTGCGTGCCCAATTGCCCGTGGTGCATGGTGAAGTCGGAATACATGTCCAACATGCCCGGGTAGGTGTGGCCGAGGAAGCCAATCCGGCTATAGCTCAAGTGGCGCATTACCCCGGCGGCTTGCACCCACTCCGCAATCTCCGTCCAGGCTCGGGTGTGGTATTGCCCAGCGTGCCCTTCGGCTGGATAGAGCAATCCCGAAACTACATTAAATTGAATGCGGCTGCGCGCAAAGGCATTGGAAATCTCTGGCACGCAACAGGCACAACAGTGCGCCAACATCTCAGCCGTGTCGGCGTTGAGATAATCCATTGCCGGGTTGGGCTGTAGATTGAGGATCACCACGGGGGCTTTGCGCCGCTGCACCGCAGGCAAAACTTGCGACGAGGTGGCGTAGGTGCCCACATAGCAGAAGATTAGATCCACATTCTCGCGGGCGAAGAGATCGCCAGCGGCTTGGGCGGCGGGGGCATTGTCCACCAACCCTGCACTGACCACCTGACTGCCGAGTTCGGCCAACCGCGTCTCAACGTAGTGTTGATACCCTTCGAGCCGTTCCTTGAGCCCGGGGAATTGGTCCCAATAGGCGGCTAGCCCAATCCCAAAGATACCGATTTTGGCTTGCGTTTTCGGTGTGGTAGCCATGTTTCCCTCCTGATACACCATCGTTGGCGATGCCTAGGCGGCGGGCAGCGTGGGCTCGCGTGGGGAAAGCCCGGCTGGATCGTTCAATTGCGCACCCGCGGGCCGCGGCGGTACCCCAGCCAGCAGCGGATCATCCGTCTCTTGCATCCAGCGGTCGAGCCGGGCACGCAATTCGGCTAAGACTTCCGCATAGGCTGGATCATCGATCACATTGTGGGTTTCATTCGGGTCGAAGATCAGATCGTAGAGCTGCTCACGGGCGACAGGCCGGGTGCGCCAGCCATGTTCGACCCAGAGTGTTTTGCTCAGCCCATCATCGCAATTGGGCAACACTGGCGTGGTTTGCTCCACATAGCGACGAATATATTTGTACCGTTTGGTGCGCATGGCCCGCTGGGGTTCATAGGCGGCGTGATAGGTAACTTCGGCAAAGATGGCATCGTTGACCTCGGCCTGCTCTCCGCGGATCAGCGGCAGCAACGAGTGTCCTTGCAGCCACGGCGGGGGCGCAATCTCCAATAGATCGCAGATGGTGGGGAAGATGTCGATATGCGAAACCAGCGCATCACTCACTTTCCCCCCGCGAAAGCCGCCCGGTCCGCGCATGATCAACAACACGCCGATCCCGTGGTCGGTCAAGTTGCATTTCATCGCCGGGAAGGCCAAGCCATGATCGGTCGTTTGGATCACCAGCGTGTTTTCGGACAATCCGCTCTTTTCCAACGCTTCCAACAAGAGACCGACCCCGCGGTCCAACTCGACTGCCATTTCGATGAAGTTGGCCATATCTTGCCGGGTTTCGGGCGTATCGGGCAGGGGCGCTGGTGGGCGGACGTAGCGACTGGCTTCGGTGGGGGCATTCGGATATTCGCGATGGGTTTCGAAGAAGCCGATGTCCATAAAGAAGGGCTTCGTGGGCCGCGAGCGCAGGAATTCGAGCGCATTGGGCAACACCTCGGCTACTCGATTGCCTTTTTCCGGCGCCAGGATCTGATCGTAGCCAATCTGGGTGCGATCCTGGTGCAGATGTTGTAGCCCGGCCAGCACGGTATGGTAACCAGCTGCTCGCAGGGTATGCACCAAGTGTTGGTTATAGTCGTTTAAGCGCCAGCCGCGATTCACCAGCCCGGTCATGCCGGCGCTGTGTGCGGCTTGCCCCGTCAGCAAAGCGGCTCGGCTGGCCGAGCAGGTCGGCGCGGCACAAAAGGCCTGCCGAAAGAGTACACCTTCTTCGGCCAGCCGCTGAATATTGGGCGTGGGCACCCCATAGCCGTAGGGTTGGACATAGCGCCCGGTATCGTGCGAGTGTAGATAGATGATGTTGGGTTGCTGTGGCATATGTTTCTCCTCTGCTTCGGGGTGCTTTGTTAGTCTCCGGCCCTGATCATCGCGGCGATGTGCTCCGCCATCATCATGGTGGTGGCGTTGGTATTGGCCCGCACACAATCCGGCATGATGGCTGCGTCCGCCACCCGCAACCCGCTGACGCCATAGACCTGCCCGGATTGATCGACCACCGCCAGCGGATCCGTCGCTGGTCCCATCTTGCAGGTGCCGCAGGTATGATGGCCTGTGTTCACCGCTCGTAGCAGCCAGTTATCCAGGGCGGCCCGGCTGGCTAGATCTTCGGGCGTTGGCGCTAAGCGCTCGCCGATGATCCCGGCAAATTCGCCGCTTTCGACCAAGGCGAGGCAATATTCTACACCCTCGCGCAACCGCTGACGGTCGAACGGAGCGCTCAGGTAGCAATAATCCAACTCGGGCGTAACTGTCGGATCAGCGGTACGCAAGCGCAAGGTGCCCTGGCTCAACTGGAGATTGACCGTGGGGCGCAACAGCAGGGTGTGGTTCGCCGGGATGGTGCCGATGTAGACGATCATGTCATTAACCAACGGGGATCCACTGGCTGTATAGCGCAGGCCGACTTGATGCCAATGTTTTTGTTCGTCAATCACAAAATCGTCGCGCAGGGCCCAGACCATGTTGGCGGCGGGGTGGTCGCGCAAATTTTTGCCGACCCCGGGCAAATCTGCGAGGACGGGGATTTCTAATGCTCGCAAGTCATCCGCAGGACCGATCCCAGAGTGCAGCAACAGGGCGGGTGAACCGATGGCCCCGGCGCAGAGAATAATCTCGTCGCCACTGATCTGCTCTGTGCCGTGCGGAAAGTGCACCAAGACGCCCGTCGCGCGTTTCACGTGAAACAAAATGCGCAAAACCTGAGCCTCACAGCGAATGGTGAGATTGGGGCGGCTCCGGGCGGGCAGCAGATACTTGAGCGCAGTACTCTGGCGAATGCGGTTATGGGTATTGAGTGGATAGGGGCCGGTACCGGTGGTGCCAGGCTGATTGTGGTCGGGGCAGTCGGGGAAGCCTGCCTTGCGACAAGCTTGATAAAAGGCCTGCTGATCCGGTTTCCAGTCGGCTGGAGCATAGCGTTGCACCGAAATCGGCCCGTCGCTGCCATGATAGTCATTCTGGAAATCGAGATCGGTTTCCAGTCGGCAATAGGCAGGTAGCACTGCCTCGAAGCTCCAGCGGTCGTTGCCCTGTGCTGCCCAGGCGGCAAAATCTTCCGGCACGCCGCGCAAAAAGATCTGCGCATTGACCGCGCTGGAACCGCCGATCACCCGGCCACGCGGCACGGGCATTTCGCGGGCGTAGGGAGTAGCAGTGGCCTGGTAGCCCCAATCATGGCTGGTGGTGAGGATGCCTGCCGTTGTACCAAAGCCATATTTCAGATCGTCCGGCATGGTGGCGAGGTCGGGATAGTCTGGTCCGGCCTCGAGTAACAGCACACTGCGGGTCTCATCTTCAGAGAGGCGCGCCGCCAAAATGGCTCCTGCTGCTCCCGAACCCACAATGATGGTATTGTAGTGCTGCATCACGACCTGCCTTGCGGAGAGTAATTCAGAAAATCGAAGTTGTCCAGCCGCTGCAGGGTACAAGTCCCAGCGATTCAGGCGGACTTGCACCCTGCAGGTTGTAACAGAATTATGCGGTGAGCCGCGTCATGCGTTTAGGCATCCCACGGGAAGGCGAAGGTGGGCTGATTGACATAGCGCTTCATGGCCAGGGTCAAGGTGGCACCGGCGCTGGGGGCTAGGCGCACCGTAAAGTATGGCGCGTTGACTTCGGTGGTGTTGCCCTCAACCGTGACCCGCTCAATTTGATGTTCGCCGTAAGCCCCACCTTGCACAATGACCACACGCTCGTGGAGCGGGCTGAGGTTCACCAGCGTGACCACGGTTTCATCCGCAGTCAATTTGGAGACCAGAGCGGCGACATCTTCAGGGATGCCGGGGCGTTGGCGGGCTGGATCAAAATAGCGCAGGCGACAGTGCAAGGTCGCGCCCATCCGACCTGTGGGCAACCCACCCAACATCAGCTGAGTCAACGTTTCGGTGACTGCGGGATTGATGTGGTTGGGATCGTCGGAGAGGCGCGTGTCGGGGGTGGTCGGGTCATCGCGCATCAATTGCACACGATGGCGCACGGCCGCCAAATCATCCTGCAGGGCACGCACCGGATAGTCATCGTCGCGGCCTTCGAGGAAGTCAATCCAGGGGTTAGACTGGATCAAGCGCAGATCGTCACGGTTCATCGACCAGTAGTAGACTTCAAGCGCGCCCGAATCGAATGGCTTTGGTTGGAAGTCATACCAGTCGGGATCGCCAAAATAGTCACCAAAGGCGTGTGGCCATTGCAGTTTGCCATCGATCTCGCGAGCGTTGGCATTGATGTGGTCGATCACCCCGCGCCATGTGTCGACGTAGCGCTGATCGCCGCTGAGCAGCAACGCGTTGCCAAAGCCCCACAAACCACGCACATGCCAATAGGTGCGGTGCGCTAATTTGCCGGTCTGCGGCACGGTGACGGTGAAGCCCCAGCCGTACACGCCACCCCACCAGCGGCCACCTGTCTCGCCGCCGATGGTGCCATCAAGCCCAATGTTGGTCGGGGTGATGCCGCCGTTGGCTTCGGTCCGCTCAACCCAGGCATTGACATAGTCTAAGGTCCAATCACGATAGCGCTGATCGTGGCTCAAGGCATAAGCATTGACGGTAAGCGTCGTGACCGCTAGGTTGATCGGATGATCGCCAACGACGTCGTTATAATCTTTAAAGTGGGCGATCATCTCATCGTAGGTGCGTTCGCCATGTAACGGAGAAAAGCGCCCTTCGACTTCGATCGGGTCACCGGCCCAATCCTGGCCGGTTGCTTTGCGCAATAGTGGACCCCGGCTGCCGTTAAACATGCTGCGAATGATGCGCTTTTCGGGGTCGAAGTTCGGCGCAAGCGGATCTTCATTCATGTAGAAGCCGGCGTAACGGCGGGTACGCTGTTGAAAACGCCGATCATGCGGATCGGCTAACCCTTCGAGAAAGAAGGCAGAGAAGCCCTCGCCGTTATGAAACCAGTCGAACATGGTCGGGAATTCTTTGTAATACATCCCCTCGCGGGCTAGCGGTACTTCGACGGTTTTGGCTTCGGTATACTGGCGCAGATGGCCTTCCCACGCTTGTTTGTAGCGGTTGAACACCGCGGTGGGGCCACCTAGGGCGTAGAGTACAGTCCAGTTGAGAAAATTTTCGGCGGCATCATCTGGGCCATCATTGCCACCCCAGCGGGGAATACAGAGTAAATAGCCGCGATCATCAAAGTAGTGGTTGTAGAACTCTTCGATTGCTTCGCTCTGGGTGCGAATTAATTCACGTTGCAGCAAGGCCCAATGCGGCGCTGCTGTCGCACTGGTGACAGAGATCGTCGTCTGCGGTGGTCGGCTGTTGACCATGCGGATCCTTCCTCGAGTTAGGTTTGGCAGTTGTTTGGGTATCCACCCCAAGGGCCGGGTGGCAGAAAGACACGCAGCCCATCTTATCATAGCGCATACGCATCTTCAAGCCGCTAGGGTGAGTGCACAATGATGGGACAGCTTGATCCAGGTGAACAGCCGACGCCATGATTCACCCCTCACTCGTGTGAATATAGAGGAAATTGTTAGCGCTTCGAAAGTCGTTTACAATGCACGTTCGGTAAATGACCAGTTGTCCTTCACCGAAAGTCAGATCAAATCGAGTGCAACATTAATAATTTCTAGTAGATTGTACTGACCATATGGGGTTGCTCAATCGCATTCAAACTGGGCAGAATCGCAGCGATATAACACGGTTGCCGCAACAAGCCACAATCGTTTGGTGGGGAGCCTGTATCATTCTGATGACCGCAGGCTTGTATTGGCGACGGCCCGATGCGTTTTACAATCCTCAGCTCTGGGGGGAGGATGCGACTCGCTTTTTCACAGGGGTCAACCTGGCAAGCGTGGCTGAAACACTGGTAACCCCCTTTGCAGGGTACTACCACACGCTGGCGCGGTTGGTGGCCGCACTTGGGGTGTGGATCCCTGCTACCTATATCCCATTTTGGTATGCCTTTGCCTCTTACGGTCTGCTGGTATTGATTGCCACCTATCTCTTCTCGGCCCGCTTTCCTCTGGCCAATGGGCTTAAGTTTTTGATGGGGCTGTCTCTGGTGGCGACCCCAACTGATAATGAAGTCTATTTCAACTTGGCCAACTGGGCGACCCTTACCAGCCTCTTTTGGATCCTGTTGGCGGTGGCCGATGAACCTGCTCGGCAGCGCCAGCGGCTGTTTGATCTGGCCTTGCTGTGCTTGACCGGTCTCAACTCACCGTTCGCCATCTGCCTCTGGCCGCTCTTCGTCCTGCGTTATTATTGGCGCCGAACGCGTCATAGCCTCTATTTGCTGGCCGGCAGCCTCCTCGTTGCCATCATTCAAGTCGCCAACATGCTCGAGCGCGCCGTCGGGACAGTAACCCCACCCCTTGATTTCGTGCTTGTGAATGGCATGCTCTACCGCTGGGGATTTTTGTTCCTGGGGGAGTCGATCTACCAGCTAGAAATGACGAATCTTGGGCGGGGGATTTTGTTGCTCAGTGCGCTGCTCCTCGGCGGGCTGTTGTTCTGGCATGCTATTCGTCAGCGGCAATGGACGCAATTGACCTTCTTGCTGGCTGCTCTGGCAGTGATGTCGCTTTCGATCTATGTGATGCGCCCTGAGTGGCCGGTGCTCCATGTGACCAACGGCCGCCACATCTACCTACCTGCCATCCTGTTAATCTGGTCGCTGCTGTTGGTCCGGTCTCCCTGGAAATGGCTGGTACTGGCCTCCATCTGGTTGACCTTTGTCTGGCTGACACCCAATCTCAAGAACAACACCCTCCCGGATCTGCAATGGGCCGAGCGGGTGGCGGCTTGTGCCAATGTCAAGCCGACTTGCCAAATCCCCACCCAGCCTGTGACCGATCCACCAGCTTGGTATGCGACTCTGAACACGCGCACCTTCCGGGTGCCGCCCATGCAGGTAGACTTTCCCACACGTTTTGGTGATCAGCTTGAACTGTTGGGGTATGATCTAGCCCAGCAGTCCGATGAGCTCCGGCTCAAGCTGGTCTGGCAGGCATTAGGAGCGGAGCGAGCAAGCTATACCCGCTTCGTGCATCTTGTCCCTGTTACCGCACCCGAACGTATTGTAAGCCAGGCGGACGCCATTCCACTGGAGTGGCACTACCCTACAACACAGTGGGCACCTCAAGAGATTGTGGTTGATGAGGTTGTGTTGAGCTTGGACGGACTGCACGCTGGGGTGTATCAAGTAGGGGTTGGCTGGTACGATGCTGCTGTGGCAACCTTGCCGAGACTGCCAGCGGTTCAAGCCAATGGACAAGCATGGCCCGATGGTCGAGCCATGCTGCCCACGCTGATCGAAATTCCGTAACGAAACTACTTAATTCCCCGTGGCATATTGTTTGACGATGCCGGCGAAGCGCTTGAAGAGCAGATCCGCGTCATGAGGACCGGGGCTGGCTTCAGGATGGTATTGTACAGAGAAGACTGGCCGGTCGCGCAGCTGCATGCCTTCGATGGTCCCATCGTTGAGATTGCGATGGGTAATTTCAACATTGTCGGGCAAACCAGCTTCATCGAGCGCATAGTTATGATTCTGTGAGGTGATCTGCACCGTGGTTGAACTGCTATCGCTCACGGGTTGATTGCCGCCATGATGCCCAAATTTGAGCTTGTAAGTCCGGCCACCGAGCGCCAGGCCAATAATCTGATGTCCCAAACAGATGCCAAAGGTCGGAATGCCAGTATCGAGTAATTGGCCCACAGCCTGCGCTGCATAGGGAATACCTACCGGATCGCCCGGCCCATTGCTCAAGAAGATGCCAGAGGGTTGCAGAGCCAGGACTTCCTCTGCCGGCGTATGTGCGGGCACGACCATCACCCGCAGACCGTGGCTAGTCAAGCGGCGCAAGATATTGTGTTTAACGCCAAAGTCATACGCGACGACTAGGGGTGCATCCTGGGATGCTGTTGTGCTCGCTCTTTGCGTAGCCGGATCAAAGTCGCGGCCTGAAGGGACAGGAGTCCACTCCTGGCCGGTTCCATCGACCCAGTGATAAGGCTCTTGGCAGGTGACTTCGCGCACGAGATCCCGACCATCCAGCCCTTCCCAACTGCGGGCCATCTCCAGTAATTGCTCTACGGTCTTACTGCCATCGGTGCAGAGGGCAGCGTGGATAATGCCGTGGTCGCGCAAGCGTCGCGTCAATGCTCGCGTATCTACTTCACTGATGCCGGGAATCCCATGGCGTGCCAGGTAGTCATCCAAGGGTTCATACGCCCGCCAATTACTCACCGTCGGGCTGAGTTCCCGCACAATAAAGGCTGTGATCTGTGGTTGATCACTCTCAACATCTTCGGTGTTGATCCCGGTGTTGCCCACATGTGAAACGGTCATACAGACCATTTGTCCGCGGTACGAAGGATCGGTGATCACTTCTTGATAGCCGGTTTGGCTGGTATTAAATACTACTTCGCCGACAACGGTTGTGGCTGCGCCAAAAGCGTTGCCTTGAAAAACCGTGCCATCGGCCAGTACGAGGAGTGCATTCACTAGATTTCCACCCTTTTACTAATTCATCCATCAAACGGAGTACAACGGAGCGTTCCGTTGGGGCGTTCGAGCCTATTCTGAAATGGTTGTGCCGACCAGATTTTTCTCTACGTTAATTTTACTCGTTAAATCAAGCACAGCATTTCAGGAAAACATTTCATTCGGTAACTTTGTCGTTCGTATTGCTATCGACTCGGTAGGCTAGCTTCAGTGGCTGCCAAGCTTGATATTTTAGCAGATTGCTCCAAGCGGGTTTGGTAACCGTGCTCTCTTCCGATTGGGCCGTCAAGTTCATCAACACGGCGATCTCGTCGCAGCGGTGAAACTTGGGGCAGTAGATGCAAGCTTGCCAAACCTTCGGGCTGATGCTCCAGCGATCTACTACCTGAAACCCTAGACGCGTAAAGAAATTCTCACGCAGTGTTAAGGCGCAAAGCTGGTGATATTCTCGAGCGCGTGCTAGGTCGATCAACTGTTGAACAATCAGGCTGCCAATACCTTTGCCATGTTGGCTATCATGAATTGCCAAGGAGCGGATCTCAGCTAGTGTATCCGTGAGCGGTACAAGCGCCCCGCAGCCCACAATCGGGTTCTCGCTAGTCGTTGGCTCTTCGACCGCTACCAACCAGTCAGCCAGTGTTTGGGCGATACTTTCGGCCGTGCGCGGCAACATGATATTTTGAGCCGCAAAATGATTCACCAAATTCAAGATATGCGGGACGTCCTCGGCCTCTGCCGGGCGAATCGTGATAGCCACTGCCTAACCCTCCTAAATCCTCACGACTTACGCTGCCCGAATCACTTTAGGGCGGAAGACCAGCCTTACCCAGAAGGTTTCAGGTGAGGCTGGTCTATGTAAGTACGAACCTACGAGACGGGGCGAGGAGACGCTGCTCTGCTTACCGCTCAAATCTCTTGCAGAATTTCACCCACTTGGGTGACCGCGTGCTTAATTTCCGCTTCGCTAATGATTAGTGGCGGTACAAAGCGCAACACGTTGGCTCCGGCGCTTACCAGCAATAGACCTCGTTCATAGCCCTTTTCGACAATCGGTGTCACATCGATATCGAGCTCGACACCCACCATCAATCCACTGCCGCGCACTTCTTTGATATGAGGACTATTTAATTCGTCCAGAAGTTCCTTTAGCAACTTGCCTTTCGCTCGTACGGATTCAAGAAATTCAGGGGCGTTGATGCGATCGACTACATATTCAGCAGCTCGGGTAACCACCAAACCGCCAGCGAAGGTGCTGCCATGATCCCCTTTATGCATTGCGTTGGCCACTTTCTGGCGCATTAAGATCGCGCCGATCGGCAAGCCACCAGCCAGCGGTTTGGCTGCAGTCAAAATGTCGGGCTCGACGCCTAAGCCTTGGTAGGCCCAGAGATGACCCGTGCGCCCCACGCCACACTGCACTTCGTCGAAGATGAGTAGCGCATCATACTGGTCGGCCAGGGCGCGCAACCCCTGTAAAAATTCTGGTGTGGCTGGATAAATACCACCTTCACCCTGGACTGGCTCAACAATGATCGCGCAGACTGTCTCATCCATCTGGGCTTTGGCGCTTTCGATGTCATTAAACTCGGCGAAGCGTACGCCGGGCATAAGCGGCTTGAATGGATCTTGATATTTCGGCCGTGGGGTAGCGGCTAATGTCCCATACAAGCGGCCATGAAAGGCATTGTTAAATGACAGGATGTTGGTTTTGTTTTCGTGACCGTTTTCGCGTGCATAGCGGCGAGCAAATTTGAGCGCACCCTCATTCGCTTCCGCACCGCTGTTGGCAAAGTGAACTTTATCGGCAAAGCTGGTTTCGCAGAGTAGCTTGGCCAAAGCTGCATGGGGCTCACTATGATAGAGATTGCTAACGTGCAGAACGCCGTTGCTCAACACCTGGTTAATTGCATTCGCGATGCCGGCATCGTTATAGCCGAGTGCATTGACTGCAATCCCTGCCACTAGATCTAGATAAGCTTTGCCATCGCTGTCGTAGATGGTGCTTCCTTCGCCACGTTCTAGGACAAATGGCGGGCGACCATAGACACCAAGCACATAGTTTTGTTCCATGTCGATGACAGTTTGTTTATCCACCGCTTGTTTCTCCATTTCCCCTCTGCTCCTTTGTGTCCTCGTTCAATTATTTGCTGCCGATTACACCAGTTCCACCACCTTCTTGGACACCAGCCAAATTGGTGATGACTGCTTGGGCGACCCCCCCGCGCACTGCATCAATCGCGCTGCGGACTTTGGGAATCATCCCACCAAAAATAATCCCCTCTTCGATCCATTGCTCGGCTTGATCCGCCGTGACCGCCCGGCAAACGCGGCCCGCCACCAAGATACCTGGCACATTGCTGATAAAGATCAATTTGATCGCGCCTAGCTTGGCAGCAATGGCTGTGGCCGCGTGATCGGCATTGACGTTATAGCTCTGGGCATCTAGCGAACCAAAGCTGATCGGGCTGACTACTGGCACAATCCCCGACCTGATCAGCGTGAGCAATAGGTGTGGGTCCACATCGCGAATCTCGCCCACGCGGCCTAAATCGCCCAATGGGTGCCACATCTTCTCGACGTGGATGGTGCCATCATCAACACCACTGATCCCTGCGGCTCGTACATCGGCGTTAACCAACGAGCGGACAATGCGTTTGTTCATTAAGCCGCTCAAGACCATTTCGGCGATATCCAAACTCGCCTCATCGGTCACGCGTAATCCTTCGATAAAACTAGGCTGAATGCCCATCCGTTGTTGCAGATCGGCGATCGCTTTACCGCCACCGTGGACGATCACCGGCGCATGCCCTTCGGCAATCACGGCTTGCACGGCTTGGGTCAACCCAGCCAAAAAAGCTTCGTCATCTAGCTCGTTGCCGCCTACTTTCAGCACCACAACAAATTGTTCAGAGGGTACTTGCTCTGTTTGTTCCATTGCTTCCTGCGTGCTGTCCATCTTATGCTCCTTAATGCTGTGGCGGCTATAACAAGCCGAGGGTCTCATCCAACCCGACGGCAATATTAAAATTCTGGATTGCTTGACCGCTGGCCCCTTTGATCAAGTTGTCGAGCGTGGCGACGATAATGTAGTCCTGCCCATTCGGGAGCGTCGGGTCAGTGGGGGTGATGCTAATGGCACAGCGGTTGGTGTTGACCGTGTGGCGCAGCGAAGCCTGTTGCCCAGCAGGTAGCAAGTGAACAAAAGGCTCACCTGCATAAGTTTCAGCATACAGCTCGCGGATCTGCGTCTCTGTCACACCCTCCGGCACGCTCAGGTAGATCGTGCTCAAGATACCCCGGTTGACCGGCAACAAATGGGGCGAGAAGATAAATTGATGGGGCTTGTGCGAATTGAGCTGGTTGAGCACTTGCTCCATCTCGGCCACATGGCGATGGCGTACACCGATATTGTACGGGGTGAGATTATCGTTAACTTCGACAAAATGATAGGACAAAGCGACTTTGCGTCCGGCGCCACTCACCCCGCTCTTGCTGTCGATGATCACCTTCTCGCTTAACCAGCCAGCTTTGGCGAGCGGATAGAGGGCCAGGTTGACACTGGTCGGGTAGCAGCCGGGGTTGGCGATCAATGTCGCCCCGCGGATCTCTTCGCGGTAGACTTCGCAGAGTCCATAAACAAATTGCGCCAACAATTCTGGCGCGGTGTGCTGTGTTTTATACCAGCGCTCGTAAATTTTCTGATCGGCCAAGCGAAAATCCGCACTGAGATCGATCACGCGCACGCCAGCTTGTTGGAAGCGCTTTACCGGCTCGATCGAAGCCGCGTGAGGCAAGCACAAGAAGACGACATCGACCTCGTTGGCCCGTTCGACTGCCGCCTCGAGGCTAATCAACGGATAATCCCACGGTACCGCATGGACATCCGAAATGACCCCACCGGCATTACTCTCGCTCGTTAGCCAGCTGATGGTCAATTGGGGGTGGCGATGGATAAGTTGGATCAATTCGATCCCAGTATAGCCAGTGGCGCCGGCAATGCCTGCTTTGAACATGTGTGGTTCCTTCCCCCTCGTAAGCAAATTTAGCAACTAATGAAGCTCAATCAATGACCAAAATTTAGACAAAAAAAAGCTCCCCGCCTGGAGAGCCTCGCTTCGTGTGGTTGGTCCTATCCGCGTGCAAATATCCAGAGCTGCTAGTCAGCTATGTCACGGCAAAACCTAACGATGATAAGGTGTGAGTTGCTGGTCGAATATTGCATAATTTCAAGTGTAGCATGAGCAGATTGCGCTGTCAATTAGACGGGCAATATTTTTGCATCTTTTACTCCAGAGAACTGAGTGGTTTGTGGGGGATAGATCAACAAAAGGACGAAGTGAATCTTGTAGCTTCTTGATGGGCGATGCTTCCTGGCAAAAGAATTCTAATGATCATTTTCGCGGGCAGAAGAATTGAGTTTTCCTGGTTGTAAGTTGCAAAAGGTGAACGTAAGGTTATAGTCAAGAGTTTGCAATTTTTGGTGAACTCTTTCCCTAAATTGGTAGTTGAAATTGTTTACACTTTTTGGTATACTATTTTCAGATAGCGGGATTACCAATAGTCCGGCTATTTTTTTGCCACCAAAACAGCTGGCTCCGGTGGTTTTCGTCGCTCAAGGATGGCTACTCTGTTTCACGTGAAACTATTGCGTAGCGGGCAGCCAACACAAAATCACCTTCACGTCATAATTTTTCGACGTGTATTTTGAAGATTGAGCAGGTAGCATGATACCAAGCCGCTCTGCTGCGTCATCACTAGCCCCCCCAGTGATCGATTATGAGGGTAGCCCTTATAAACGGGCCTTCTGGGAAGGGCAAGGTCGTCAGTATGAGGACGCTACGGAACGGTTAGCGCTGCAACACTTATTACCAGCCCACGGCGGTCGTATTGCTGAAATTGGGGCTGGGTTTGGGCGGCTAGCCGCTTTATATCAAGGGTATGAGCAGATTATTCTATTTGATTATAGTCGCTCACTCTTGCAAGAAGCCGTGCAACAGTGGGGGGACGACCCCCGTTTTGTGTTTGTTGCGGGGAATCTCTATCACTTACCGTTGGCCAGCGGCAGTTTAGATACACTCAATATGGTGCGGGTAATGCACCATTTGGCGGATGTTCCTCGGGCCCTAGGGCAGATTCGGCGGGTTTTGCATCGGCAGAGTGTTGCTGTGCTGGAGTATGCGAATAAGCGGAATCTGAAATCTCTATTGCGTTGGGCTGCAAGGCGCCAAACTTGGTCACCACTCGCGCTGGAACCGATTGAGTTTGTTGCCCTCAACTTTGATTTTCATCCGCAATGGATGACCACACGTTTTGCTGAGGCTGGTTTACAGATACGTCGGCAATTTGCTGTTTCTCATTTCCGTCTTCCTTGGTTAAAGGCAAGAATAGACGCTCATCAGCTGGCAAGGGCAGATAGCCTTTTGTATACGCTTGGTGGGCGTTATCCATTGGCCCCAAGTGTGTTTGTTCAACTCTCGGTCGCCCAGGGAGAGGCGCGGCCCGCTTTGAGTACGCAACCGGAAGCCATTGCCCAACTTTTCCGCTGCCCGGCTTGTTCTGCCGAAGCCTTTGAATTGGGTGGAAAAAGACAACTTTTATGTCAAGAATGTGGTATAACAGTTGAACAAAAGAATAAGATTTGGGACTTTAAGGACGTTATTGGAAAACAAGGGGAACACCTCTCGTTTGCTTAAGGATTCAGTTCCGGAAAACGCAAAAGATAGTCTAAAAGACGCTGTTTCTCTTGTGTGATTTGTTGTAAGATATTTTTTGTGGCGCTGGTGAAGAAATCTTTTGATTTCGAGCCCAATGTTGTGTGGTAGTGGAGGCCTAGAGAGGCCGCGATAGAGCAAAAGTGACCCGGTTTGATATTTTCTGATATCTGAAGGGCCAGAAAACAAAATAAGTAATGACGAGCCATGGTGCAGCGAAGCGATACGGGTCGTCAGAACTTCAACTTGACTCGATCGCACTGTGTGAGGAGCACTTTCATTGAATATGGCAAAGCAGAAAACACTCAATTTCGCAAGTGAGGCCAATCTGGACGAAGAAATGGAAAACGGCTTCAATAATGGCTTTGGTGGCAGCCTCGATGAGTTGGATGACGAGGAGACCAACCCCACTGCCGAAGTCGAGGAGGCGACGGAATTAGCTGAGCGCACTCCTATGAGTCCAGAAGCTGCACTTGAACATTTGATTACTCTGGGGCGTACCCAAGGTCATGTGACCTATGACGATGTTCTGAGCGTTCTGCCTGAAGCAGAAAGCAATATGGACCAGTTAGAGGATATCTTCGCCGCGCTCTTTGAGCAAGGGATTGAAGTTGGACAGACGCGCGAAGAAGATGATAGCGAGGATATGCCTGACTTGGATGGTGAGGCGATTGAGGAAGAAGGTTTTGACCTCAGTCAGATTGAGATCGATGATTCGATCAGCCTCTATTTGAAGGAGATTGGCCGGGTTCCTCTGTTGACTGCGGAAGAAGAGGTTGCCCTCGCCAAGCGGATGGAAAAAGGCCGCGAGGCCCGCAAAAAGCTCGCGCAAGGGGTTGATGATTGGGAAGAGCGCGAACGCCTACTCTGGTTTGTGCGGGACGGCCAAGCTGGCCAAGAACATCTGATCAAAGCCAACAGCCGTTTGGTGGTGAGCGTAGCCAAGAAATATGTGGGCCGGGGTGTTCCTTTCCTCGATCTGATCCAGGAAGGCAATATCGGTCTGATTCGTGCTGTAAAAAAGTTTGACTTCCGCCGTGGCTTCAAGTTCAGCACCTACGCCACCTGGTGGATTCGCCAAGCGGTTACCCGCGCAATCGCCGATCAAGGGCGCACGATCCGGGTACCGGTTCACATGTACGAGCAGATCAACCGCTTGACCCGCACGAGTCGTCAACTGGTGCAAGAATTGGGGCGCGACCCGACCACCGAAGAGATTGCCGAGGAATTGGGCGTCTCGCCGCGTAAGGTCGAACATATTATGCGGGTTAGTCAGCGCCCCTTGAGCCTCGAAATGCCGGTGGGTGAAGAAGAGGACAGCTATCTGGGCGACTTCATCGAGGATGAAGATGCCGATGCGCCAAGCGAAGCGGCTGGTCATCAGTTGCTGCGTGAGGTGATCGACGAGATCTTCCAGAGCTTAACCCCACGTGAAGTGCGGATCTTGCAACTGCGCTTCGGCCTGGTCGATGGCTATTGTTATACGCTCGAAGAGGTAGGCAAGAAATTTGGCGTTACCCGCGAACGCATTCGCCAGATCGAAGCTCAAGCCCTCAGTCGCTTGCGCCATCCGAGCCGGAGCCGCAAGCTGCGTGATTATCTCTAAACCGAGCAAAAGTTAATCAGCGGTCTATAGACTGATATTCGTGACACCGGCCTCCCATCGGGAGGCCGGTGTTTGATTGGATGTATTTTGGTGGCTAGACTTTGCCACTCAACTAATGTATTGCCGAATCAAGTTCTGCGGCCACTTTCGATGGTTTTATCCGTGCAACTTTTGAGCCGCCCAGCTTGCTTTCCCAAGACTTCTCTCTTCATGTATAATCAACCAGAGTAACGTGTGGTTTGTTGGGGATAGGAAGGTGGTATGGGGCTTTTTAATCGAATCATCGCCGGGCTGTTGTGGCTGCTTTTGCTAGCCGGGGGAGCAATCTTTGCTGTCCTGCCGCTAGAAAGCGTCAACATAGGTCAGGCTGCACTGGCGAGCCTAGCCACATTCTTAACCGATTGGCGTACTGCCAACCCAACCAATTTTCTGATTGCCCAGGCTGTTCTTGGTGTCGCTGTCGTTGTGATCTTCGGGACCCTCTTTTGGATCGAATTGTGGGCGGGCAGACAGCGTGGGGTGCGGATCCGGACTGTGGAAGGGGGCTCCGCTGAGGTTGACACGCATAGTGTGGGCCGTCGCCTGGAGTGGCATCTCGATCAGTTAGCCGAAATTATCCGCGTGGTGCCTGTGGTCAAATCGCGCGGCGGTTCGGTGGATCTGAAATTGGAAATTGAAGCCGCACCCGATGTTGATATTCCACTGAAAACAGAAGAAGTGGTTGAGCTAACTCGCGATATTATTGAGCAAGACATGGGCTTGAAGTTGGGTAAGCTCGATGTGCACGTCCGGTGCGCTCCCTTTGAACCAGAGTGGTCTCCGTAAGATGGTTACTGACGAATCTATCTTGGTCGATTCGGTGGCTACCAATGAGGGTGACGAGCCCGATTTCCCCGAAGTCGAATCTGGCGGTGCGCTACTACCATTAACAACGGCGTTGGAAAGCTTATTATTTGTGGCTGGTGAGGCTGTCTCTCTTGAGCAGTTGGCTCAGGTACTTGGTTGTTCACCAACAGTGATTGAGCATGCCTTAGAGACTTTGGCTGAACAATACCGACAGAGCGAGCGTGGTCTGCGTGTGCAACGACGTGACGGCAATTTCCAGCTCGTCTCTCTGCCCGAGGCTGGGCCCTTGGTCGAGCAATTTTTGAATCTGGACTTAACTACACGGCTCAGCGGACCGGCCCTGGAAACGCTGGCTGTGATTGCTTATCGCCAGCCGATCACTCGAGCGCAGATTGAGGCCGTGCGCGGAGTTGACAGTGCGGGTGTTTTGCGCTCTTTAGTGCAACGAGGCCTGATTGAAGAGCGAGGACGTTTAGAGACGGCTGGACGTCCCATCCTCTACTGGGTGACCGATTTTTTCCTCCAACACTTTGGCTTAACTGATCTCAGCCAATTACCCCCTCTGGCTGCTCCAGAGCTCGATCTCTTGGAATCGACCACCCAACTCGCTAATCTTGCAACCGACAAGCTAGATTAGCCGTTTATTTTTTGTCGGGTGTTTGTCAGCAATTGGCAGCTTGCTGTCATCCAAAAGATTCTGCTTTGGATATACTAGGAGCCTATCCTAATGCTCGCGCATCCGCTCAGTTGGGCGCAGAACTTTAGGAAAGAAGCCGGCTTCGAGCCCGTCCTTTGAAAGTTATTCAGGTAATCAATTATAAAAGTCGGGCCTGCGTCCAAAAGGACCCAACGCTTTACGATCAGAAGCCAACTGTACTCCCTGTGATCTGCTTCTGATGATTTGTCGCAAGCCGTCATCTCAAACTTGATTGCGGCTTGTGTCGATCGCTTAGCAGAACCAGTAGAGGCTAGCGATTTTGAAATAGTCACTAGATGAAGGAGTGTGTAGATGAGCATGCCATTGCGAACAAATCGAGCGCTTTGGGTGGCTCTGATAATTATTATCAGTTTATTTAGTACAGCACTGAAAAGCTATGCCCAAGAGAAGACATTGGTCTGGGAACGCTTTGATGTTGATCTGGTTGTGCGTAAAGATGGCAGTCTTGTTGTCTCCGAGCATCAGACAATTCGCTTTACCCAGGGCAGCTTTACCTCGGGCTTCCGCGATATCCCACGTAACAATTTAGGCTATATCGACAGTTGGTCTATTACAGACGATGCTGGGAATGTCTATCAGCGCAGTGATGGTGCGAGCTCCCCGTACACTTTTTCGGTTGCTGATTCTCGCACAGGCTATACCGTCCGCTGGTATTTTCCTGAAACCGCCAATCGTTCTGTTACCTATACCCTAACCTATGTGGTTCATGATGCGCTGCGTTTTTACGAAGGCGGTGATCAGGTCTGGTGGAAGGCGATTTACGGCGACCGTCCTTTTCCCGTATTAGACGGTCGAGTGCGAGTCGTGGTGCCAGATGGCGCTACCATTGAAGAATGGGCTGCTTACGTCAACGAAATCGATGCACGTGATCGCGCAACAGCGACTGTATTAGATGGTAACCAGGCGATCATCTTCGAGTTGACCCAGCGCTTGAATAGTGGGGAAGAGTTCGAAACCCGTGTGCAGTTCACTGCAGATGTGGTGGATGGTGCGCCGGCTGGGTGGCAACAACAAGCTGATATTGACACTGCCCAACGCGAAGCTGAAGTGGCCTATCGGTTACGGTGGGAGCCGATTGTTACGCTCGGTTTGGGAGCGCTGGGAATATTATTAGCATTGGGTGGGCCCGCAATGCTCTATCTGTTGTGGTATCGGCAAGGACGGGACAAGCCAGTTGAATTGGTGGCTGATTATCTGCCCGAACCGCCGACCAGTCTCCCACCGGGATTGGCAGGGGTGCTGCTCGATGAAACGGTAGATATGCAAGATATCATCGCCACGATTGTAGACTTGGCCCAGCGCAAGGTGATTAGCATCACCGAAGAGAAGCAACAGGGCTTCTTCCGCATGAGCCACGACTTTATCTACCGGCTTGAGCGCGAGCCATCAAACTTGTTGCCCTATGAAAAGGAATTGATTAGGGCTATCTTTAGTTCGAAAAATGTAGTACGACTTTCGGACTTGAAGAATCGTTTTTACAAGCGACTGCCCGGTATCAAAAACGCTATGTATAATGCGGTGGTGCAGGCCAGTCTCTTCCCCAGAAATCCCGACAATGTGCGCAATCTCTATGTGGGGGTTGGGGTTGTGGGTATTGTGATCTCATTCATTGTAGCCGCTGGGGGGGCTGCGCTTTTCTCTGAGATTTCCGATGCAGGGGTCTTGCCGGGGATTGGTTTAGGCATCACCGCCTTTGGGATGATCCTCCTGGCCCGTGCCATGCCGCGCAAAACCGATTACGGAGCCGAAGCGGCCGATCGGTGGCGAGCTTTTAAGCGGTACCTACAAAACATTGACCGCTATGCTGATCTAGAAGAACAGAAAGCCATTTGGGATCGATGGTTACCCTATGCGATTGCCTTTGGCATTGACCGCACCTATATTCGCAAATTTGAAGCAGTGGATGCTCCCGCGCCCGGGTGGTATATCCCTTCGCCGGAGCTTTATGGTCCCTATCGTCGTCGCTATTACGGCGGTGGATCCGGGGGAACAATGGGCTTGCCAGGTGGTTCAGGCGGTTCCGGCAGTTCCGAAGGGGGTAGCAGCCCCGGTGGTGGCTTGGGTGATATGAGCCGCGGGATGGGAGGAAGTCTGGCCAGCATGAGTGCCGGATTGGGTGCTATGTTAAATAGTGCAAGCACAACCTTCACCAGTCGTCCCGCCGAGAGTTCATCGCGTGGTGGTTGGAGCGGTGGCGGTGGCGGCTTTAGTGGCGGCGGCGGTGGCGGCGGCGGCGGTGGTGGTGGCGGTGGTGGTGGGTTTAGCTGAGCCACCAAAACCTAGTTTTTATCCTGACCTGCTGCGGTCCCGGAGCAGGTAGAGCGAGATTCGGGTGCCGCAGTCAGCTTCAGGATAGATGCTTAGCAGTATAGACAAGACACCGCAAGGAGAAACAAGATGGTTGGAAGTGGAAAAGTTGTCGGCATCGGATTGATGGCTGCCAGTGCCGTGATTTTGTTCGGTTTTCTGGCCTGGGTGGTGACGGCATTTAGTACTAGCGAAACCTCGAGTGGCGGTATGACTTTGGGGATTCTGCTAGCCTTGATCGTCCTCGCCCCCATTTTTGGGATTGGCTTTTATCTTTTTCGACAAGGTGCTAGCGAACAAAGCCAAATGGCCCTTGTGCAACAACAAAAGCGGCTGCTCAACACCGTATTAACGCAGGGCCAAGTCACCATTGTTGAGCTGGTGGCAGAACTGCAATTGCCGCGCGAGGCCATCGAAGAGATGATCCGCGATCTGGTAGGCAAGCAACTCTTCAGTGGAGCCATCAACTGGGACAAGGGAATACTGTATAGCGTCGAAAGTCAGGAATTGACCGAGGGCCGCAAATGTCCCAATTGTGGAGGCGAGCTGGTGTTTGCTGGCAAAGGTGTGATTGCGTGCCCTTATTGTGGTAGTGAAGTTTTTCTGACCAAGCGGGCCGCAGCAGCGACCACCGCACCTGCTTGAGCTTAATGAACTGCTAATTGCTGATTGAATATCGTATAGAATGAATGAACAGGAGGCACCATGTCTGACCAATATGTAGAAGCAGCCAAAGCTAATATGAATGTCTTCGAGCGTCTTTTGAAGGGATTGCCTGGCATCAGCGGCTATGTTGAGCGGGAGTTGCGGCGTGATGCCGATAAGCGCCTGCGCGATGTAATCGCCAATCAACTCGATGAGCAGCGCCAAGCTATTCTCTCCCTACAAAAACGCTTGTTGAGCAGCGGCGGTCTCACCTGGCTCGACGACATCGATGGGGCCGTGCAGAAGTTGCAACTGTTGATAGACCGAGTGCGTACAGCTAGTTATGGGTATGCCGGTCTTTTTAATGCTGTCCGCATTCGCGAAGAACAATTGAATGCACTGCATAGTTTTGACGTTGCCTTGGCTGGCCGGGTCGTTGCCGTAGAGAACGCCGTGCAAGCCCTCAGCACCGCTGTTGCAAACAAGGCAGATGTACTCGCCGCCTGCGAACAATTGACTAACCTGCTGGATGAGCTGAATCATCTCTTTGGCAAACGCCAGGAAGCCGTGCTCGATCCAGACTTGCTCATGAGCAGTGGTTTTGCCCCAACGGTTGATCTGTCCTCAGACACCCAAGGGTAAGTCGGCTGGAACTGCCGAAGTGTGGCTCTAGGATTTGTTTATTAAAGCTGTGACCAGCAGGATTGCGTTCACGACAAGTCAGCTCGAAGCTGGTGGTGAGTATTTCCATTCTATTACTACAACCGGTAGCGCACAGCGATGTTGCGATAGGGTCTTAGTCTCTGAAGGAGAGCAATGATATGCCAAGAATTATAGATGTTGTTGAAGCGCCCAATCAAAAAGCCAATGAATTGGTCTCACGCGTGCCAGAATTTGGCTCGGGCGATTTCCGCCTGGGCAGCCAGGTAATCGTACGCGAAAGCCAGCGGGCAATCTTTTACCGCGATGGCAAGTCGCTGGACACATTCGAACCCGGCCGTCATACCATTACCACAGCCAATCTCCCGCTGATCTCTGGGCTGATGAGCTTCTTCACCGGTGGTAATAATGTCTTTACCGCCGAGGTCTATTTTGTGAACATGCGCGAGTTCACCGACCTCAAATGGGGAACGCCGCAACCCATCAGCCTGCGCGATGCCGATCTGGGGATTGTGCGGCTGCGCGCCTTTGGCCAATACACCATGCAAGTGGCGGATCCTAAGCTCTTTGTTGACAAAATTGTCGGCACACAGGGCGCTTATACCACAGCACAGATCGACGAATATCTGCGTGGGGTCATCCTCAGCCGTTTGACCGATGTGCTGGGCGAAAACATGACCAGCATCCTCGACCTACCCCGGCTCTTCGACGAGATCAGCGCGGGGATGCGGGCCAAAATCCAGGATGATTTCGCCGCCATGGGTGTGAGCTTGCGCCAATTCCTGATTGTCTCGATTAGCCCAACCGAAGAGACCGCCAAAGCGATGGACGAGCGGGCCGCGATGGGTGCGATCGGCAATTTGGATGCCTACTTGACGTTCAAGACGGCGCGTGCCGTTGGCGATGCCGCGCAGCAATCGGGCGGTTCAGGCGAAGGTTTGGGGCTCGGCGCTGGCATCGGCATGGGTGCAGGCATGGCCGGGATGATTTCGCAAGCTATGTCCGGCATGCAGAGTGGCGCGGCGCAAAGTGCCCAGCCTGCTCAGCCCGCGCCAGCAGCAGCGCCTGCATCAGGTGTCATGACCGTTGAAGAAGCGGCTGCCTATCTCAAAGTGGACGCCTCCGATGTGCAAGCGATGATCGATAGTGGGGAGCTCAAGGCCCGCAAGATCGGCACGCAATATCGTATCAGCAAAGAGGCGATCGATAGCTTTTTGAATGGTTAAGGAATAGACCAGGGGACGATGGACGATGGTTTGCCTGGCTTCAGCCATCGTCTATCGTCAACTGTCTACATGTGTTGCCCACCGTTGATGCTCATCACTTCTCCAGTGATGTAGCCAGCCATGACTGGTGAGAGCAAAAACGCAACTCCCCACGCAATCTCCTCCGGTTCGGCAAAGCGCCGCAGCGGAATCTTGTTAAGAATGCGCTCCTTAACTTTATCGGGGATCGATTTGACCATATCGGTCGAGGTAAAGCCAGGCGCAACGACATTGGCACGCATACCAAAACGTGCCCCTTCTTGCCCCAATGTTTTGGCAAGGCCGATCACCGCGGCTTTGGCAGCGGCATAGTTGGCCTGCCCAATATTGCCTTGTTCGCCCACCACCGAACTGATAAAAACCAATGACCCTTCCTGGCGTTCGTATAGGCGAGGGATCAACGGGCGCAAGGTGTTATAGATGCCGTTTAAGTTGGTGTCGATGACGGCGTACCAATCTTCCACACTCAGGTTCGAGAACAAACTATCGCGAGTAATGCCAGCATTGAGCACCGCGCCATAGAGCGGCCCGACCTCGACTTCGATCCGTTCGATCACTTGGGCCATCCCCACTGGGTCGGTCACATCAGCTTGGAGAGCAAGGCGTGCCTGGGGGCCAGGGGTACTGCGATAGGTGTAGACCACTTCTGCGCCAAGCAGCGTCAATCGTTCGACGATGGCCGCACCAATGCCGCGGTTACCACCAGTTACTAGGATAATTTTCCCTGCCAAGCCAAACACATCATGCTCCCTTAGGTCCGTGCGCGCAGCCATTCGTTGATCAATGGCGACAGCGTTTGTTGTACTTTGTTACTAACATACATACCGATATGCCCCACCGGAAACGAATGGACGGTATAGTCCTCGCTGCCATGCAGCTTTCCAAGCGCCAACGAGGAATCGGGCGGAACCAAATGATCTTGTTCCGCATAGATGTTGAGGACGGGCATGGTCAGTTGGCGTAGATCGACATGCCGATCGCCGATTTGGACACCGCCGCGCACTAGTCCATTCTGCTGGTAGAAGTTTTGGATGAATTGCCGCCATGCTTCGCCGGCTTGATCCGGGCTGTCAAAGATCCACTTCTCCATGCGCAAAAAGTTGAGCACTTTGCGATCATCGTCGGCCATGTCGAGCAAATCCACATATTTGCCCAGGGTGAGGGTAAATGGGCGTAACAGTAGATACCCATAATTCATCATCATCCCGGGCACATTCCCCATGGTGGCAACAATGCGTTCGGCGTCCATGGCTTGGCACCAGGTATTGAGCAAACCACAACCGGCTGTGGTGGGAACGTGAAAGTCCACCGGAGTGACCATGGTGATCAAATTTTTGACCCGCTCCGGGTAGAGGGCTGTATAACACAGACTGAAGGTTCCACCCTGGCAGATGCCCAAGAGGTTGATCTGGTCAACGCCCCGCTCCTGGCAAATCGCATCTACACAATTGCCGATATACCCGTTGATATACTCATCAAGAGTGAGCCAGCGCTCGGTCGGACCAGGATAGCCCCAGTCAACCAGATAGAGATCGACCCCCAATGCCAGTAAATTACGCACCAGCGAACGGTCGGGCTGTAGATCCACCATGTATGGCCGATTGACCAGCGCGTAGACGATCAACACCGGCGGTGAGAGCGGCTTTGCCACTTGCGGTGTATAGCGATAAAGCGTCAGGGTATCTTCCTGGTAGATGGCTTGTTTGGGCGCGGTGCCAATGGTGAGATCTGCTTCCCGTATCCGGCTCAATTGCTCGGTCAACCGCACCGCTTTGCGCTGTGCAGATGCCCAGTGGGCGATGAGTTGGTCCGGGGATAACAAAGGACTAGTCATAATGCAGGCACGCACGAATCAGTCGGTCGCGGCGGACGAGCGACCCCGACGACGGGTTGGTTTGGGTGAAGCTGACCCAGCTTTCAGCGATTTTTGTAAGGCTTTGACAGCTTTGCGTAATTCATAAATCTGCCGGTGGGCTTCATCGAGATCGCTTTTGGTGGGCAAATCGTGCATGCGCAACCAGCGTTCGGTGATCTGTCGTTGGGCTTGACGCAACTCCATGCTCAGGTTGATCAAGTTGGCCTGGGCTTGGGCATATTCTTCGGAATGAAAGAGCGCCAAAAAGCGCTCGTCAGCTAGCTCGACCCAGAGATCGAGCAATTCTCGTTCGCTGTGCAGTGGCTCGTCTTGTACCATCCGCCCGATCAAGGCATCGAGCCAGGCTCCGTAGGCATCGATCCACGCACTCCCCACCAATCGCTGATAATCGACGACCGCTTGTTGATAGTGGGGCAGCAACGCCAACAATTCATTTTGTTGATTAATATACTCGCGCCAGAGGCCCAAACTGGGCATGCCGAGCAAGCTCTTCCAATTTTGGTCAAATGCATCGGTAACATGGGCTTGGCCCGCGCCCATGGCCTGTTGCCAGGGTTGGCTATCCAGTGGATTACTCGCCACCTCGGCCCAGATGGAGGGCAAGGCTTGGAACAAGTTCCACCACGGCTGACTCAACTGCTGCCAGCCCTGCCAATATTGTTGCCAGAGCGCCTGCAGAGAATTGTTCGCTTGCCAGCGCTCGAGGGCGTCCAGCCATTGTTGGCGCAATTGAGCTGTATGGGCGACGACGCCTGCTTGCCAATCTTTGGGATCAACGCCACTGGCCAGGATCTGCTGCCAGCTCGCTTGGGCCATTTCCACTAGGTGGAGCGTTTGGACCTGACTTGCAAAGAGCTGCGTCATGGCCTGCCGTGCTGCATCCATCCCGGCTGCGGTGAGCGTAGCGAGCGTACGCTGGGTCAATTCCTGCCACTGGGCCAGCCAGCGTTGTGCCTCAGACATAGCTGACTAGCCTTTTTTGCCCGGCTGCCAATTGCTCCACAACTTGGCCCATTGTTGTTGAGCGCTCATGGTCTGTTGCGCCATCTCCTGCCACAACTTGGTGATCGAGTGGGGATCATAAGCTGACGATTGGCTGAGCGTCGCTGGATCCAACCGTTCTAGCAGCAGAAACCATCCCTCCCACAACTGTTTTTGACTAGCGATCCACTGTTTGGTCATCGCTTGTAGTTGATCCGCCCCTTGTTGGACCGCGGGCGCTGCATCGCTGGTGGCAATTTGATCGGCCCAGAGGCGAACACCCTCAGCGTGTATATCCAACATTTGGTTCAGGGAAGTGCGCCATGCTTCGATCATCTGCAGCCACAGGGCCGTATTTGATGGGGTAGCATTCGGCGATGTTTCCCCTGTCCAGCTTGCCCAAAAATTGCGCTGCGCATCTAGCCACTGCTTGCTCAGTTGCTCCATCTGCTGTGTCCAGTCCATCGCTCTCACTCCTTATGCCGAATCCGCTGTCTCTATTTGGTGATTCTCGTATGAAAGTTAAGATCATCACCAGCCTAATGGGCGCGGGTTACAGGCGAATAACAATATGTCAAGTAGAAGCAGTAGCTACGTAAACCAGAAAAGGATCGGACTCCACAGCGTACTCAGTTTCCTGATATGCAGCTGGGCACGCTGTGGAGAAACTGGCTAAGCGGTTCTGAGCATTACTGAATTACTGAGCAGTGACGGCGCTATGAGAGATACTCATACGCAGGCAGGGTCAAAAATTCGACAAATTCATCGGTGAGGATCAGCTTATCGAGCAACTCTGCTGCTTCTTCGTAATGCTCCTTGTCGGATCCCCCCAGTTTTGCCAACTCTTCATCGCGAATGCGCATATACAACTCGCGCGTGACCGAGCGCCCATCGTCGAGCTTGGCCTCGTGCCGAATCCACTGCCAGATCTGCGAACGAGAGATTTCGGCGGTGGCGGCATCTTCCATCAAATTGTTGATTGCAGCTGCGCCATTGCCACTCAGCCAGGCGTTGATATATTGAAGTGCGACGCTGACATTGAGACGCACCCCGGTTTCGCTGATCGAGCCACCCGCGGATTGGATGTCGATCAATTCCGGGCCGGTGACCTTCACCTCGGCGCGCAGGCGCTCCTTTTGGTTGGGGCGGTCACCTAAAACTGCGTCGAAGCAGGCCTTAGCCACCGGTACCAGATCAGGATGGGCAACCCAGGTGCCGTCGCAGCCATCTTGGGATTCGCGCGTCTTATCTTCGCGCACCTTGGCCAGCGCGTTTTCGGTCACCTCGACATCGCGTCGATTCGGGATAAAGGCCGCCATGCCACCGATTGCATGGGCGCCGCGCTTATGACAGGTGTGCACGAGCAATTCAGTATAAGCCCGCATGAAGGGTACGGTCATCGTCACCTGGCTGCGATCGGGCAAGACCTTGTCGCTGTGATTGCGCAATTTTTTGATCGTGCTGAAGATGTAATCCCAGCGCCCGGCATTGAGCCCTGCCGCGTGGTCGCGCAATTCGTAGAGGATCTCTTCCATCTCAAAGGCAGCGAGGATTGTCTCGATCAACACCGTGGCGCGGATGCTCCCATGCGGGATGCCCAGCGCGGCCTGGGCGGCAGTAAAGACCTCGTTCCAGAGGCGCGCTTCCAAATGGCTCTCTAATTTGGGCAAATAAAAATAGGGGCCGCTGCCGCGTGCTAGCAGTTCTTGCGCATTGTGGAAGAGATAGAGCCCAGCGTCGAACAAACTAGCCGAGATAAATTCGCCATCGACGGTCACATGCTTCTCGACCAAATGCCAGCCCCGCGGACGGATGACCAGTGTGGCTGTGGTGTCATTCAGCCGATAAATTCGCCCGTCCGGATTGTGGAATTCAATGGTGCGGCGCACCGCATCGCGACAGTTGATCTGCCCTTGGACCACATTCTCCCAGGTGGGGGAGAGGGCATCCTCAAAATCAGCCATGAAGACTGTAGCCCCCGAATTGAGCGCGTTGATCATCATCTTGCGCTCGACGGGGCCCGTGATCTCAACCCGCCGGTCATTCAAATCTGCCGGTGCAGGAGCCACTTGCCATTCACTCTCCCGGATCTTGGCGGTCTCGGATAGAAAGTCGGGCAATACCCCCGCATCGAGTTGCGCCTGACGCTCGCTCCGCTGTTTCAATAATTGTTTGCGTGTGCTGTGGAATTGACGGTGCAGCGCGGCCACAAAGGCCAGTGCGTCGCTCGTTAAGATTTCCCCAACTGCGGGCGTGCTGTCGTCCAATACTTGAACGCCAGCGGGGAGTTGAAGGGGCATTGGCTTTTCTCCTCAAGTTTGCTGATAAAAATTGAATCCAACAATTGGCTAGACAATGGTATCTTGCCGATGCGCGCCGTGGGCCTGGATTATATCACAACAACGAGATCGTCCGGTTTTCGGCCATACTGCGAGCGACCGCTTCGGTGAATTGCATATATTTGAGCCCGTCGGCAAAGCTGGTATGGGTGACTGGCTCGAGCCCGCGAATGGCGTTGACAAATTCTTCTTCGACTCGCCAACCGCCGACTTCATGAGCCGGAATCTCAACCGGCGCCAAACTCTTGTCGCCACGGCGGCCACCAAACAACTTGCCCCCGCTAAAGTGAAGTGTCCCTTCGCTGCCGAATAGATAAATCCCGTCCGGTTGGGCGAGACCGGTCACGGCGCTAACGGTTAAGCTCAACTGTGCACCACAGGCCATGTCGGCCAGCACATTGACATGTTCCGGTACACGCGCTGGTTTCAGTGTGCCACTCTCCTCATCCCGCCGCATTTTGACAAAGGTTTTGCCCATGGCAGTAACCTTCGTGGCTTCACCCACCCAGCGCAAGACGGCTTCATACCAGATGCCCATACTCATGATATTGAGGCCGCTTAAGTCGCGATTTTGGCGCCAATGGAGTGGGGCCGCGCGGTCAAGAAATTGCGTGCCAGCCCGCGCCTCAATCGCCAGCAGCTCCCCGATATAGCCTTCGGCCAGCAAACGTTTGACTGTCTTGTCCACACCCAGCGTGAAAGGCGAAGGGACAATCTGCGCAGTCAAATGGGGCTTGGCAGCGGCAGCAGCCACCATCTCTGCCGCTTCTGTACCATCCATCGCCATGCGTGCCTCGCATAAGACGTGCTTATTGGCAGCCAGCGCAGCCAACGTGAGTGTTTTGTGCATATAGGGCCAAGTACCGATGACAATCGCATCGGTATCATCGGCATTGATCAGCTCCCACCAAGAGTCATAGATTTTGGGGATACCAAACTCTTGCGCGACTCGCTCGGCGGAGGCACGGCTGCGATTGCTGACGCTGATCACTTCGACGCCCGAAATGGCTTGAAGTTTTGGAATGTGGTGCAAGCGAGTATTCGCACCCGCGCCAACAACGCCCACGCGAATAGGCTGCTCACTCATCGTTCTGTCGCTCCTCTCTAAGTTAAGACCTGCGCTGGCCTGGAAAGAAGGCGCTTTGCTGGTGGCAATAGCGCTTCAGAAATAGCCCAGACGCTGCCTCAGTCGGTCTGTGGAGAAATGGGTTGCGCTGGAATGGGGTGTCCGCTCTGTCGGTGTTGGTCTGCCAAGCTTTGGCCACTGTAACCGGTGAACGGATAGATTCTTCCCGAGTGATACTCGGTTTGCATCCCCTGCTTGGATCGCTGAGAATTTGGTTGTTGTGATCCTCAGTTCCCTAGATCCTATGCTGAGATGAGCAAGTTGTCAAACAACTTAAGGTACGCCCAGAAACAGGGCAAAACGCAAAGAGGCACGTATGAGCGATTTCAGTGGTTGGGTAACCCAAGCCCCGTTGTGGATCGTCTGTATAGTAGGGCTGTGGCGAGGTTGGCAACATCAAGCAACGCACCCGGCTGCTAGTCGGCGTGTTTTGCTCGCTTTTGGCTTGTTCTTGGTACACTTGCTCGCTGAGCGGCAGGTGAGTCTCTTTTTGGTGACTCAGGCCAATCAGCAAGGGCAGGATCTAGAAACGCTCAGCCAGCAGCTCTTTTGGGTAAGCCTGGTTGGCAATTTGTTGCCCGCCTGGGCAAGTTGGCTGCTACTGAGCGCTATTTTCCCTACGCTGTCAGGACCACAACCGACTTGGCAACGACGCTTGATCGGGGCCATCATCGGCTTGCTGCTCGGTGGCTTCATCGCGATCTTGGGGGGGGACGCGCTCGCCCAAGCGCTTGGGATCAGCAATTTTGAAGGCGGACGCGGCTATTTTGTCGTGTTTTTGTTGGTGCCCGCCGCCGCCTTGCTAGGCGCAGTGATCGGTGCATTGGTCAGCGCCCGGCGTTGAAGTTCATTTAATCTGCGGGTTTGCTTGCGCCTGGGCCCAAAGCGCGCTGCATGAGGACGCTGTCGAGCCAGCGGCCAAATTTATAACCAATGTTGGGGAGCAGACCAACCTGCTGAAAGCCGCAGCGCTCGTGCAGGCGGATCGAGCCGACATTGTTGCTGTCGCCAATCACAGCCAGCATTTGGCGGAAATTGCGCTCCTCACAGGCTGCGATCAGCTTCATCAGCAGCTGCTGCCCAACCCCGCGCCCTTGCCAAGAGCGGGCAATGTAGACCGAATCTTCCACGGTAAAGCGATAGCCCAAGCGTGGTCGGTAGCTGCTGGCATAGGTATAGCCAATCACCTCGTTGTCGTACGTGGCAACAAAATAGGGATACCCTTGCTCCACCACTGTGGTCATGCGCCGCGCCATCTCTGCCTCGTCCGGCGGGGTCAATTCCCAAGATGCCGTTTCGTGGAGTACGCTGTAGCTGTAAATGGCATGAATTTCTGGGATGTCAGCAACGGCGGCCGGGCGGATCGTTATCGCATCCAGCGCCAGTGCGGAAGTGACTGCAGCTTGCGTCATAAAGAGGCCTCCTTGCTCAACGGTAAAGTTGATCGGTCAGGTAATGTCGTGAGATAGAGTGCAATAAAGATCAAACCGCCCCCAATGAGCAGACCAAAGGTGACGCGGTCTCCCATGAGGAAGATGCCCAACAGTGAGCCCACCAGAGGCTGCAAAAAGAGTGAAATCGCCCCTAAACTGGCCCCAGTGTGGCGGATTACGCTAAACCAGATGATGAAGCAGATCACTGAGGGAAAGATTCCCAGATAGAGCACGCCCAAGCCCGCTGCCGGTGTGATGGTCGGGAAGTTGCCATTGAGCAAATACCAGCCCAGAATTGGCAACCAGAGTAAGAGACTGCTGCCATAGGCATAGGCCACCATCGTCAGCGGGGGGATGCGTTTGCTCAATTCGCCCCCCAATACCGTATAGAGGGCCTCGCAGAAGATGCCGCAAAGCACGAGCACATTGCCAACGGCCCGCAACCAGCCATTAGAATCATCGCCCAGGTCGGTGATGTTGCTCAAAACCAAGACGGCCACCCCAATCGCCCCCAAGACAATGCCGATGCTGCGCCAGCGGCCAATCCGCTCACCCACAAAAAAGGCGGTCAGCAAGGTGGTAAAAATTGCTTCTCCGATGATCATCAACGAGGCTTCGGTGGCGCTGGCGGGGGGGGCTACCGGCGTGGGTCTGG
>CAZMRA010000011.1:0-19464 GCA_964568485.1 uncultured Caldilineaceae bacterium
GAATCAGCCAGCCCAGGGCCAGCCAATCGAAGTGTTGCCAGTTGCCGCGTGGTGATTGGCGCCACCACGTCCACCCCCGACTGATCACTGTAGGGAGCAAGGCGAGACAAAAACTCTGGGCTGGTGGCCACGTCGAAGTGAGGCCGGCCACACCAAATTCTTTGTGCTGAAAATAGAAGGGCAGCGTAAGGACAGCCCCGATCACGCCATGGCTGGGATTCGCTGTCACCAAGAATAGCGCGCCCAGCAACGTCAGGCCAGTCGCTGGCGGCCAAGTCAGCAGGTAGTAGCTGCCGCCCAGCAGCAGCCAGCAGCCCAGTTGGCCCCACCACGGCCAACGCCGTTGCCGATCTAGCCAAGTGGCCCAGGGAATGCAGCGTGCGGCCGCCCAGCCCCGCCAGCCGAGAATGAACAAGAGGGCCAGCCCTACCCACCAGCGCCAGGCTGGCCGGCTCTCTAGCTCAGCAGTTGGGCGTGGTTGGCTCAGATCCATGGCGGTGGTCAAGGCAGTCGTCAGCTCCGGGGTGAGGGCAAAGCCCCGCTGTGGATCGTCTGGTGTCGCTGGTTGGTCGAGTGCCCAACCCATCGCAATCAACCAAGGCCATTCGATATAGCCGATCTCGATGGCGCGTGCGGCAAATTGGCCTTGTTCCGCCGCGTTGATGGTGGGCCACGGCGTGCCAGCCTGCCGGTTCCAGCCAAAGCGTACCGCCCAGAGTGGCGTTTCGCCATCGCCCGCGGCGATCATGGTTTGGCGCACCAAGCGCAGGCGCTGGAAATTGAGCAGATTCAAGCGTACGTGGGGATGATCGGGGGAATAGCCAAAACCAAACGCCTGCACGGCGACCGCGTCAAAATGCGCTGCTGCTCCGGTAGCATATAATCGCTGAAGAAAATAGACCTCATCGATCGCGGTGTGCCCTCGGTCCGCGGTGGGGGCGAGCGCAGCCAAAAGAATAATGGCATCAGGGTCTTGCTGACGGATGGCGGGCGAGGCTAGTTTGAGGAGTTGCGCATAGTTAAGCGGCTCGATATGGCGATCCCCCCAGTGCGGCGCAATATTGGGCTCATCCCACAGTTGATAATAGCGCACCTGCTGCCCGTACCGGTTGGCAAAGGCCGCGGCAAACCGGGCAAAATCGGTCGGATCTGCCGGTGGCGCGAGTGGATTGGCTTGATCGCGTTCGGCACGCGCCCAACTGGGGCTGCCATCCAACATGATTACGGGAATCAGGCCACTTTGCTCGATGGCAGCCAACAATTGATCGCTCTCGCTCCAAGCGAATTGGCCTGGTTGGGGTTCGAGTTGTCCCCAGTCAAAGCGCTGACGCACCCAGCCAAATCCCTGGTGGCGGAGCCGTTGCAAGATAGCGTGTTGCTCATCTGCTGGTTGGGTGAAGAGATCGATATTGATTCCCAAAAAGGGAAGTTGTCCTGCGGAGGTTGGGAGAGCAGCGAGTGGATTGCGCAGCTGTCGTTCGGCTGTACGGAGCGTTTGCCATTCGGCAGCCAACTCGTACAGCACAAAACAGCCAATAAAATAGAGCAAAAGCAGACGTAAACCCGCCAATCCGCCGCGCCATTGGGCGAAGCGGATTGGTCGAGTAGTCGAGAAGGACGTGGGCACTAGGAACTATACACCGCTGAGGAACTGTGCCCCTTGCAAAATTCCAAGCTGTTCGCTTTCGGTCGCTCCATTGAAATTTGCATCTTCCAATTCAATCGAGACACAGCCTTGATAGTTGATCGATTGCAAATAGCGCATGATCTCAACCCAGCGTACCACGCCGTGGCCTGGAATGGTATAACGCCAGGCATGTCCACCAAACCAAATGGGCTTAGCAAAGGTCGCTGGTTGCTCGGTGCCGTATTCGTATTGATTTTCGCTCAGAATTTCGGTATCTTTGCCGTGCACATGATAGACACGCTCACCAAATTCGCGCAAGAAACGCAGATAATCGATGCCCATGCGCACCAAGTGCGAGGGATCGTAATTTACCCCAAAAACTGGGGAAGAAAGGGCTTGGAAAAAGGCCCGATAGCCTTCCGGTGTGCAACAGAGGGCACCCGGTCCGGGCCAGCCTTCGATCACGATACGGCCTTGGTTGGCGGCCAATTCGGGGGCCAATTGGGCAAAGCTTTCGAGCATAAACCCAAAATTTTCAGAACGGGGTAGTTCTGGCTTTTCTGGTAACATCACCAGAAAGTAGTTGATGGGACCCAATTTGGCGCACTCTTGGATCTGTGCGATGTTGGCGGCGACCGCCTTGGCACGTGTTTCTGGATCGGGTGAGATCATGCCGCGGGTTTCGGCGAGATCGACCGAACCAATGCGTAGGCCAGCATCGAGGACAGCCGGGCCGACTGAGGCGGCATCGCGGCCGAGATCAACTACCTCGAGGGTATGTTGGGTTGCCCAGCTTAGGAGCGAATCGATCGATTTCTGCCATTCGCTGCCCCCGCGCCGAAAGCCGATTGGGAAATTGCCTGTCCGTGTCTTCACAACGTTGCTCCTCAACGGTTTGATGGTGTGCTGATATTGATTCGATTTCACAGCCCGGCCGCAATCACCGGGCAGGTAATTTACACAAATCCTTGCCCACGACTGTAATAGGCCACGCGATCGAGATCCAAGGTGACGCCTAAACCCGGTGCGGTTGGAATTGCCAATAGCCCTTCTTCATCGAGCTGCCAAGGCGTAGCCACAATCTCGTCGATGTAGGGCGAGCCAGTCAGATATTCGACAAAGTCCGTATGGGCAAAGGCCGAGGCCAAATGGAGATCGGCGGCTAAGCCGAGGGCGGTGTTCCAGCCGTGGGGGATAAACTTGACACCATTTTCTTCAGCCAGCCAGCCAATTTTGCGCTCTTCACTGATCCCGCCGACTTTGGTCACGTCGGGCTGAATGATGTCGAACGCCCCCGCTTGTAACCAGGGTTGGAAAGCTTGGCGGCGGGTAAGGGTTTCTCCACCGGTAATCGGCACCGGAGCCGCACGGCGCAGGGCGACATAATCGTCCAGCGCATCGGGCTTGAGTGCCTCCTCAAACCAGGCGACATCATAACCCGCCAACATCTCGGCAGTGCGTAAGGCCCATTTGTAGTTACCTCCCCAATGGGCATCGCTGCCACCAGCATCAACCATCAACCAACAATCGGGGCCAATGGTATCACGCGCCGTGGCGACAATTGTTTCGTCTAACTTGGCACTGACCCGGCCGAAGGGACCCCAGCCCATTTTGAAGGCGCGGAAGCCCTGTTCCTTGACAGCCAGCAGATGGTCGCGCAAGGGTTCAGGTTGATCCATCAAGATCGAGGCGTAGGGGCGAACCCGTTCGCGATAGCGGCCGCCCAACAACCGGCCGACGGGTTGTCCCGTGACTTGACCCAGGATGTCCCACAGGGCCATGTCGATCCCGCTGATGGTATGGGTGATTGTCCCGCCCCGCCCCAGCCAGAAGGTATTCTGGTGCAGCTTCTCGCTGACCCGTTCGGGTTCGAGGGCGTTTTCTCCAAGATAGAGCGGCTCCAAGGTGGCAAGCGCGGCTTTGGCCAAGGCATCATTGGTGTACACACTCCCATACCCGGTGACACCTTCATCGGTGTCGACAGCAATCAAGGTATGGACACAATCTTCAGGCTGCGTTTCGGTGGTCCAGCCATTTTCGGGCGATGCACCACGTAAACCTGCCGCACGGATCTTACGGATTTTCATACAAACAACTCCTGTTTGGGTGGAAAGACTTGGACCTGGACCATTATACTCGATCCAGGCTGGGTGTGCACGGTGTGAGAGATATACAGCGAGAATATGAGGTTACGTAGAGAGTTAGGAGAGTGTGGATGGAGACTTTTGGGATTATAGTAATCCCTGCAGCGACTGCGCCGATCAAAATTTCTCCGCCTGAGTCAAACTAATTTATTTAAAAGGAAATTTGTCCCTATGAGCATAGAAAAAGAAATTTGGGAAACGCGCTGGCAAGCATTGCGTCGTACAATCCAGGTATTGATCGAACGTTTAGCTTCAAGCAATACGCCCGATTTTTATCATAAAAGTACCTTGTTGTATGCATTAAAGGGATTGCAGCAATTTGGTCAACAGAGTTTTGAGCTTTTAATGGATGGATTTTATGAAAAACAAACCTATAAGTTCTTGCCAATAACTGAGCCAGAAGCGCCTGGCTTTGCAGTACAAAATATGAAGGGTGGGGAGCCGAAGGGGCGGCGCTATACTCTGCCCAAGGAAAACATCTTAAATTATACGCTGAATCAGATTGGTTATGATTTGGAGATGCTGCACTATGTGATCGAACAGCTTGGTCTGGAATTAGAGGCGTTACTCCAACAGTCCAATCCGGAATCAGATAAGTCACTCCAACAGTTCAACGAGACATTACGGCGGGCGGATCGGCTAGCTTGGTCTGCATTACGACCAGTACTACAGCCCTCGAGCGATATGACCGTTGTCACCTATTTTCAGCGCAACATGACCGTCCGCATTTTGCCCTATGCGCCGATTGCCTTAATTGGCATCCCGATTAGCTGTCTCACGACGCCTCAGGATCTTTTAGCCATTCCCCATGAGGTGGGTCATTTTATTTATTGGCAAACCCTGGTTGAGGAGCGCTTTAATGCTAATCATCAGCAAATGCGATTCGTTGGCCCACAGCTCGCGCCTTCACCGGCATTAACGCGGCATCAATTGCGAAGTCATATTAATTCTGTTCTGAAGGAAAATGTCCACAACTTACCCGGTGACTATCAAGGTTGGCTGGAAGAAGTGTTTGCTGATGCCTATGGCTGCTGGATTGCTGGGCCGTTGGCCGGGCGTACCGCGCAATTTCTACAAATGTGTCGACCAGAGGAAGAGTTTCTCTATAATGATGGTCATTATCCCACGCCGGTGCTACGCCCTTTGATCTATGCTGCCTTGCTGGGGGAATTTGGCCATGGTGAGGCTGCTGAAAATTTAGCAAACCTGTGGAAACATCATCTTCAGAGTACTTGGAAGCTTTCGGATGAGGAATTGACCAAAGCTGGAGTTGATTTGCAAAAGATTCCTTATCTTAATAAGGATTTGCTCGAGTGGGTTGGGTATATAAAGAGCTTTATTACAGATGTTCTGAACCCGGCTAAGACTCCCAATTGGTACGAGATGGTGTCGGATGCAAAAAGTGTCGATGAACAATTGCAGAAATTTGTTGAATACCATAGTGGAGCAGCCTTGGACGATGAAGAGTGGCCATCACCACCTCAGCTTCAGCTATCAGAGGACGTACTGAATGAAATTTTGAAGGCCTATCTTCGTGTCCACAACTTATCACCCGAGGATGATTCTATAAGTCTCTCGGTAAATCCCAAAGAAATCAACGCCGAAAAGTGGTGGCCGATTGTCAAATGGAGTGGCTGGGCGATCGAAGGGCCTGACGGACCCAAAGTTCATAAATAAAGTGGCTATACAGGGAGCGATACTTCAGAAATCGATTGTTCCAAGTCCGCTTTGAGAGGGTGATCGATTGCGATGGCGATGGCGAGTGCTTCCTGCCAAAAGGTGAGCGCCTGCGTGATGCCTTGGCGTTGTCGAGCTAATTGTCCGAGATATTGCAATATATAAACTAAGTTAACGCGCTGCCCAATCTCCCGCAAACGGGCAGCGCTTTGTAATCCATACTGATAGGCCAGGGCGAGATCCCCCTCGAGCTCATGGCTACGGCTGAGTTCATAGAGCGTCACTGCCGCAAAACCGGGATCCCCCATCTTTTCGAAGTGTTCCAGCGCCTGTTCTGCGTAAGCGCGCGCGGTGGCTGTCCGATTTTGGTAGCGTTCAATCACAGCCAATTGATAGAGTACTGCTGCCAATTCACTTTGATAGTGCAGTTCTTGGCAAAGCTGCAACGCCCACTGATTATAATGAATGGCGCTTTCGTAATCGTCGCGATCGATGGCGAGGTCGGCTAATAGACGCAGGGTTGGCAATTGTTCTGCCTGGTTTGCATCTCCGAGCTGTAGAGCCAATGCTTGTGAGCATAACTCTGTGGCTTGTGCTTTGGTTTCTTCCCCTTGGTCATAAAGCCGAGAGGCTTGTTGATAAAAGACCCGCGCTAACCCTGTAGTATGCTCATGGAAGCGATAGATCTGCTCCGCCTGCGCAAGATACAGCTCCGCAGTTTGCGAATCTGCTTGCTCGATGGCCATGCGGGCGAGATCGGTGTATATATCCGCAATTGGCTCATCTTCTTCCATTGTGTAATAAATTTCTAAACTTTGTTGGAAATGAGTTTGCGCCTCGGCAAATCGATCTTGTTCCAAGTAGGCCCGGCCGGCTTGATGTAAAATAAAACTAGCCATGGCCTGATCTTGTAACGCTTCGGCCGCCTGCAAAGCCCAAGCATAGCCTTGTTGGGCTTGGGCATAACGAGCCTGCATGAACCAAGGCTTGGTCAACCCTCGGGCAAATTGTAGAAGTTGCAACCATTGCTGAGCGGCAAATAACGCTTGCATCGTTGCTTGAATATTTCCCCACTCCGCGTGCAGTCCAACGCCATTGTGCTTCTGATGTTGTTCAAGCAACCTGAGATAATAATCACCCAACCGTAGCCAGAGCGCAGTGGCATCGCCCAATTGCTCGGCAGCAAAATCGGCCAATAGGGCATGTTGCTGGTAACGTTGTTGGTCAGCTTCGTTGACTAATGACAAGATGCGTAGCATCTCGATGCGCTGCACGGTTAAATTCAATTCGGTTGCCGTTGCTGCTGTTACCGCTTCTACACTGAAAGAGCGCCCGGCAAAGAGCCCCAACGCTGCAAAGAGCGAACGATGCCCCTCATCTAGCGCCTCCCAGCTGACCATAAAGGCTGTCCGCACGGCCCGATCTGCCACACGTAAATCCAGCCGATGTTGGGCTTGTTGCAAATGTTGCACCATATCGGCCAAGCGATAGCGCGGACGAACGACCAAAAATTGGGCGGCAATGGCAACCGCTAAGGGTAAATATTGCAATAATTCACCCATCTCAGCTGCCGCGTCTGGCTCTGTCTCAACGCGCCCCTGTCCAATGCAGGTTGTGAGCAGCTGATAACTCTCTGCTGCGGCAAGTTCATGCACACGCAACAAGGTTGCCCCATAACTCACCGCAATCTCCTCATTACGGGTAGTGATTAGCACAGCACTATGCGAGCCATTGGGCAGTAGATGTGTCAGTTGCTCAAGCTGACTGACATTATCCAAAACATAGAGCACTACTTTATCGGCTAAAAGCGTGCGCACAGTCGCGGCCCGGCTCGCCAGATCGGTGATGTTGGTATAGTCGCAGCCATAGGCCTGTGCCCACGATTGCAAAATGGACAGCGGTTCGCTGCTGGCGACATCGGCCCACAACACGCCATCGGGAAACTGTGCGCGCAGATGATGGGCGATGTAGGTGGCCAGCGTGGTTTTGCCGACCCCGCCCATGCCAACCAGGGCGATCATCCGGCGTTCAGTTCTCAGTTGGTGGATGATGGTTTGGATGAGCGTTGAGCGCCCGACAAAATAGGGAATCAAAAAAGGGGCTTGGAAGGGAGCGGTTACTGCATTCGGTGGCCGTTCAAGGTTCGTCACCGACTTTGATTGTCGAGTCAACTCGCGCCATTCTTGCTCGCTGAGCTCGGCCCAGTTCCACTCTTCCACCAAGATGGTCCAAAGCTTGGCAAAGCGCTCTGGCTCGCGCCGTAACCGGAGGTGATCCCATAAGTAGCGGATGAAGGCAGTGCGGCGGCGAGATTCGTTGGGAGCATACTCCCCACGCTCCCAGGCACCAATCGTCAAGCGCCCTTGCCGGCCGAGCAAGCCACAGTAGCGTGCGGCAGTCGTTTGGGAAAGACCATTCTCTTCGCGCAAAACGCGTAGGAAATCCAACCGTTGGCTGTTATGCATCGGGGTATCGGGGTTGTTATAGACCGTAGTTGGCAATCGGGCTAATCACGACGCCATGCATCGCAGAGCTTTGAGTTCTTTACCGCAAGGTTGTGCCACAGTGGGGGCAAACCGGTTCGCTCCCCATCATCACCCAAGTATGCCCTTCCCGTTCATCAGTCAGCAGCCAAACTTCAGCTTTTGATGAGAGGCGCTGCACGGTGATGTCGCCCGTAAAGCAGAAAACGCTCGGGCAGAAGCGCGCTTGCTCCTCGGTTCGGTTGCTTTTCGCCGAGACCATCGTTTGGTCGAAGCTGGGACGAGATATAGCGTCTTTAGCGTACATGATTTTCTCCTATTGAGTTTTTGCTTTGTTAGTTGATTCAACGCACGGTTGACTCAAGCCTGATAGATATAGTGGATGTTAGGGTTGCTGATCGCTATGTTAGGTTACTTGCGTTGAATTAGCGTTGATCGAGCAATTCCACGCGCAATTGCTAGGCGACGTAGCTGCATGTTCCTCACATAGCACCTGTTATCAGAACTAGATCCTCGCATTGCTCCCCAACGCCAAGTGATGGGTAGGTTGATGGGTATGGTGGGTGACAACCCATCATGCCGCCCGTCATAATGCAATTAGCTTAAGCAAAACAACAGCACCTTACTGCTTCACGGGGAACACGCGTGGCCGGGAAACCGGTGGGGCCCCATCCTCGATGAGCCTACCGAGATCAGGAGGACATTGAGATGAACACTGTGCTTTTCCAAGCAAGTCGTCGCCGCTTATTGCCTTTGGTCGTTGCTGCTGTGCTGGCGTTGACTGGTAGTGCTGCACCACTATTGTTGGACGTTGTGTCGGGACGTTCGTGGGTCAGCCAGGCTTATGCCTGCCCCAATCATGGGGGCGGTTGCGGATAGTTTCGTTAACGTGCTAGATGAGCCTATGGCCGAGCACGCGTACAGGGAAACAAGGTGGTGTGGCCTTGTTTCCCTGCTTACCAACTACGGTTCAATCAGCAAGCGTGGCACAGAGAAATGATTAACTGGAGGCTACTTGTTGTTGCGCAGTGGCTAGTCGAGTTTGCAGCCTGATTGTCACTTCGTCTCGCTGGGGCAGATCTGGCAGGGTGGCGAGTTGCTGCAACGCTTGCTCAAGCAATGCTACAGCTTCGCCGGCACGCGTTTGGGCCAAATAGATCATGGCCAACTCCCCAGCTACATCCGCACTGGCGGGAATATCATTCAACCCTTGATAGAGGGCTAAGCTGGTTTGAAAGGCCTGTTCTGCATTGGGCAGATCTCCGGCGTCCAGATAATTGACGCCCAAATTGTTGTGAACTTTGGCTAAAAAGAGCCGTTCTTGCAGCCGCGAAAAGACGGCCACTGCTTCCCAATAACAGTCGTGTGCGGCTTGCAAGACTCCCGATTCGTTATAAACAATGCCCAAATTCATGCGCACAATGGCCCAGTGATAATGATCGTTGAGCTCCCGCAGCTGTTGTAGGGCCGTTTCGTAATAGGGAATTGCTTTCTGGTAGCGGTGTTGGCAGCTTAAGGCATAGCCGACATTTTGCAAACTCCAGGCTGCGTAACGGGCTTGCTCTGCCCGTTCAAAGTAGTGTAAGGCTTGTTCATGCAGCAATCTTGCTTCTTCATACTGACCATGGTTGATGGCGAGCATCCCCAAGACGCGGTAACTCATGCCGCGCTCTGGGTCGGCCAGATCCAGTAGGGAGAGTGCCTGTTCGGCAGCCAAGCGACTGGCGTGATAGTCGTGTTGCAAATAGCGGATCCAAGCAATCTGATTTAAGGCCGCGCTCTGCCCGGGATGGCCTTGGGACATAAAGAGGACCCGACTTTGCGCCAGTTGTTCGAGTGCTTCATCAAATTGGCTCTGCAGACGGTACAAAATGCCCATTTGCAGGCGAATCTGCGCATTGGCCACCACATCTTGACAGCGTTCTGCCTGGTGCAACCCACTCTGGAGATAGGCCATCCACTCGCTGCGGTAGCCGGCCATTTCCAGCTTGGGCGCAAGTGCTAATAACAAGTCGCGCACCAGTGGCCAGAGCGAGTCGAGGGCGGTCCCATAACTCAGCAGGTGCCAAGCTTGGGTGACTACCTCATCGGCCAGTTGATGAGGTGCTGCTTGAACCGTAGCCAGCATCTGGCGCAATGCAGCCTCGATGTAACCGTCGAACAACTGACGATAATTGGCTTGTATACGCGGTAGCGCTGGGGTCTGCGTGGTCATGGTCATCATAATGAACTTGCCGACGTTTGATGCGGCGCTTCGAAGGTGAGCCATTCGGCATCCCAACCTTCTTCCCAGCCAATCACTTGTCGATGCAAGAAGGTGCGCGTGAGGCTATGGATCGAGTAGCGCACTTCCCGCAATCCGCCACGCGCATCCAGCAGGTTCAGGCCGACCAGATGATCTAACGCATTGCGCAGCTTTTCATCCGATAGCCGGTCTTGGCCGAGTTTGGCCAGCGTCGCAAAATCGGCGCCTTCTTCTGGGGCGACCAACATCAAGATCAGCGCCTCGCGCTCCGTCTCGTTGAGGCTTTCCCACGCTTGGCGATAGACAAATTCGTAGAGATTGCGGATCGGCTGGCCACGTGCTTGCCGCAAATCTCCCAAAATCTGATCCAGACTATGCACATGATTTTGGCCAACCACCAGGCGCAAAGCGAGCGGGTTCCCGCCAACGGTTGCATAGATTGGTTGGAGATCCTGGTCACTGGCCTGCGCCATCTCAATTAAATTACGGGTCTTTGCTTCTTGACGCACGAGCGCTAGGGCATCGGCTTGGCCAAGCGGCGCCAAGGCAAAGTGATAGATATCGGCTTCGCTCAGGAGGCGATGTCGTGTAGTCAGCAAGAATTTGGTGGGGGCGAACATGGTGCGCACTGTATCCAGCAGCCCCATTACGTCGGCCAAGGTCTCCAGGTTGTCGATCACAACCAGGTGTGGCGCACTGCGTAGCCGTTCGCGCAGCAATGCCAATCGTTGGCTCGGCAGAATGCTCGTCGCTTGCAGAATATCCGGTTGCAATTGGGACAAAAGCGCATTGACGAGGGCATCGATGGTGAGGGCAGGGGTTTGTATCGGCTTGATCATCCCGCCGGCATTCAGCATCTGCTTCCGGGCGGTAACCCAGGCGATCTCTGTCCAGTTGCCGTGGGCAATTTCTTGGCGAGCGATTTTGTCGGCGAGCGCAGTTTTGCCCATCCCGCCCAAGCCCTCGATGGCGATCAGCCAGGGCGCATCGGCTTGGTTGATCTGCTGGCTCAGGTGGCTGATCCAACGCTCCACCCCAAAGAGCTGTTCATAAGTTGGCAATTCTAAGCGAGCGAGTTGATCGGCGATATGTTGGGAGCGCAGTTGCTGTTCTTGTTGATTCAACCAAGTAGCAAGGGTATGAATCCCCAGATTCTGGCGCTTCCAAACGGTGCCCTCGGCAATATTGAGCCGATTGGCCACGATATAGCCGGGGATCTCTTGTTCAAACCGTAAGCGGATGACTTTACTCGCATCCGGTTCTTGGGTGGCCAGCACATCGAGTCCTGCCAGGAGGAGACGATTGCTGGTTTGGCGGGCTGAGGTGCCATTCGCTCGCTGAAAATGCTGAAAGATGGTCAGTGATTGTAATGGGCTACCGGCACTCTCGGGTTCGTGCCAGAGCTTCAGCGCATGGTGGGTGGCCTCTTCAAGCCATTCGAGGGAAGGGGGATTAGCAACAGACATGTCAAATACTCCAGGCGATTGGAAAATCCTCGGTACTCTAGTGAGACAGCTGCTTCAATGATTTTGATCTTATTGTGCTGAATATGGCCCAGTTTAATACGGTTGATGTCACGCTGCTGCAAACCTAAAAGGGCATTGCCTGGTTAGCTTGCTTATAGCTGCACTAACCCGCGTGCTCCTTTCAACCGGGCAACCGGTCGACTAGTAGTTGCAACGACAAAGATTAAGGATGAATGGGCAAAAATGGGAGCCAAGTAAAAACAAATTACCTATTAGTATAACATGAATTATTAGTTAGAAAACTTACCATTTCCTGACAAACCCTGCCATCCCCCAAAAGAGTGAATTAGCGAGCCTATATTGATGGTAGAGAGTAAAGAGAGAATCGATAAAGACTGCGGTGAGTCTCCTGTTGCTAAATTGATGGCAACACCATCAAAGCAAATAACGGACACTTCACCGCGGAATATCTATGGCACGCGCCCACCCAATCATCTTTGTGCTCTGGGGACAAGGATTTGACGAATTGATCGCTTGTACCTTTGTGACGAACTTTCGCCGCTCTGGGATACGGGTGAAAGTAGTGGGCATTAGTGGAAGCCGGAATCGTGGTGCTTGTGGTCTCACACTACTCCCCGACCTCGCCGTGCATGAGGCGCTTCCCCTGGCGTCTCATGCAATGGCGGTAGTGATCCCGTGTGAGGAGTACATTCTGCGACGGTTTGTAGAGGATGTTCAAGTGAGAAGCTTGCTCGAAGCGGCAGCAGGTAATCGAGCGTGGTTGGCGAGTTGTCAAGCTGGGCTCGCTCCCTGGTGGCCATGGAGGAACGAGTTATGTTTTGTCGTCAATCGCGATCTCGATCTGCAACGCACATTCCTGGAGTTCCGTGAACATATTCTCACGGAGTGACCAATCACTCCATACTGGCTGCTTCACCTGAAAGATTGCCGCTACAAGGTTTGTGTCGTTCGTTCAGTCTGTTTTTTGAAAAGCTTACGCTGGTTTATCGCATCCCAATTGAAGGAGGAACCGCATGCGAATCAGTGAATGGGCGAGCAATTTTCGTGCCCGCGTGGTGCGCTGTGAAGCGAGACCCGACAATCCACCGGGCGAGATTGTTTATCGACTAAAAGACCTCTTTACGACACGCGATGGTTCGTGGGAACCGTCGCAAAAGCCCGGTTCTTTGCCCCAATGGGCGCGTGATGCCTATTTGCGGCCCTGGGGAGCCTCCGATTACTTCGATGATGCTGGGGGTGATCACAACATCTTTGCCCGGGTATTGGATCTCAATGGTCAGCCGATCAAAAGCCAAGATTTGATCATCGGTTGGTCAGATGGGTTGCAGTTGTTGGGGCAGCCAAACTTTGAACAAGCCATCAAGCTAACAATGACGCCCAAAGCACAGTCAGGTTGGGGCAATCAACCGATCTGGAATTCATTTAGCCCAGAACGAGGGGATAGTGGGGCTTGGTGTTGGTGTCCGCGTGGGGCAGCCGATGTCGTAGCGGGTGGCGGCTTGCCCAATAATCAGCATGTTTCCTGGTTTGCGGTCTGGCAAGCCGAACGACGGACCGGTGATGTTGTCACTCCGGATGTGGATCCACCTGTGGGTGGTGACGCTGATGGACAAGAAGGCGAGCCTACGCTTTCCAGCAACCTAATCGATGCGATCCGTAATCAAGTCTGGAACGCTGCCAATATTGCCTACAATCGACAATCTTCATTCGCTCGCTATGCCCGTCAGCATAAGCTTGGTGCCCCACTGACCAATGAGATCGACGTCGCAGGCTATCGGGTGCAGGGTTTTGCCCAAGCCATTGTCTATGCGCCGATAGGCCAGTGGCAACAGATTCGTCATGACGCCTGGTAATCATCATTAAATGGTAATTGGATAAGGTAAGTAAATAGGTTAGGAGTATTTTCAATGAGCACCTTTAAATTCCGTGCTTGGCCAACTGAATACAAGACGATCACCCAGCATTTTGGAGCCCGCCCCTGGTTTTATCAACAGTTTGGTTTCCCCGGCCACGAAGGGATCGACTTTCGTGCGCCGGCTGGGAGTAAGATCTTTTGTGTAGCTCCAGGCACCGTGAGCGAAGTCTTCCCGCAAAATGGTATCCACAACTATGGCAACCATGTCACGGTTCAACATGAAGACGGCTATGTAACGATCTATGCGCACTTGAGTGAGATCAGCGTACAACCTGGCCAGCGTGTACGCAGCGGCCAAATTTTGGGGCTGGCGGGTGAGAGTGGCTTAGCACAAGGGGCACATCTCCACTTGACCCTCAAACACGCTGGCGAAGTTGCACCTGGCTATCGCAGCAATATCATCGATCCTACACCCTTTGTGCTGCCCCTCCTCGAGGCGAACTGGAATGATGCCACCTTTCTGCATGACATCGTGCCCGACGGGACAGTCATGCCCGCTGGTGCGGAGTTTGTCCAAAGCTGGACACTGCGCAACAGCGGCCAGAGCACTTGGGACGAAGGCTATCAGCTGGTCCTCTTGAGCGATGAAGGACTGGCTGCGCCGTCAGCAGTTGTTGTGCCACCAGCTCCGCCCGGAGCAACCGTGCCGATTTCGGTGACCTTGCGCACACCTGCCACGGCTGGCCGCTATCGTTGCTTCTATCAGCTGCGTGACTCAGAAGGCAACTATTTTGGCGATCGGGTGTGGACGATCGTTGAAACCGTTGTGCCCGCTGGTGTCCCACGCGCTGAGCATGTAGCGTCAGCCGCCTTTGTGCAACGAGTTGGCAATCAATTGCAGGTGCACGGCCGCCCATTGCGTTTCTTCGGAGTGAATTTGCGCGGGTTGATCCACTACGGGCGCATCCATGAAGACCCGCTCAAGCACTCGCGGCTTGAACATCGCGCCTCGCAACTGCAGGCTGCTTATGCACTGGGCGCGCGCGTGGTGCGCATCTTCCTGGCCGATAAAAACGCCAGCACCGCCGAAATCATCGAGCGCTTCAAAGAGGTCTTGCAGCTTGTCAAGAACAATTATCCTGACCTCTATCTGCTGCCCGTATTTACCAATCTCTACAATGACGTGCCGTTTTATGTCGCGGGTGATGGGACTTTCTATCAAAACATGGGTGGGCGCGATCTGCTCAATCATGACTTTTTCAAAGAGGGCTACCGCAAACATTATCTGCCATTTGTGCAGGCCGTTGTCGCGGAGTTTGCGCATGAACCAAACATTTTGGCTTGGGGAATCGGCAATGAGTTGAAGCTTGAAAAGCGGAGCGAGGCCGATCCGTGGACCTTTGTTGACTTTAATCGCGCCGTGGCCGCGGAGATCAAGCGTCTCGATCAAAATCACTTGGTGACAACCGGCATGAAGAGCACGCACCATGCTTGGTTGCATTCGAACGATCTGCAAGATGCGTTGTATGGCTCGCCCAATATCGACTTTGTGACGATTCACAGTTACGAAGGCATGCACGATCAAGATGGGGATCGGCGGGTTTGGGACGATGTCAGTGTCGCGCACCGCCACGCCAAACCATTTATCGTTGAAGAAGCCGGTTTTGATATCCGCGTCTTTGGTGACCGGACTCCCAAATATGCCGATCATCTAAATCGTTGGTTTGCTGCTGGCGCAATGGGCTACATGCCTTGGGGCTTTATTCACCAGAATGAGATCGGAGATGGCGATAAGTGGGTTGGTATTGGCTCGAATGTGCCTGATTTTGACCGGCTCTGCGAACTGTTTCGTAATTTTGCCCGTCCATTGATCGCTGGACACCGCAGCCTGACAGCACTAGAAACACCGGCAGCAGCGCCTCGCAGCGTTGGCATCGCTGGCTTCGATTTTCCCGGGTACAACCGCCAATTTATCGCCAATCCAGGTGGTGATCCGCTCAACAATGCAAGCGGCTATGGTGTCCACATCAACCCGGTCGACGTCGCTACTGGCGAGCACTACTGGCGCGTGATCGGTATCCATCATCTGACGCCGGACGAGAATAAGGGGCGCCATCATATCTACGTGGATGTGTTGGACGAAACTGGCCAACGGGTAAGCGATCCGAACCTGGCAATCGGCTTTAATTGGCAGGAGAATACCGAACCGCCGCCGCAACCCAAGCGACTCGATAAACCGAGCAATGAACCTGCCACTAATGTACCCATGGACAAAAATCCCACCTATTCCATCTGGGTAGTAGGTGGTCCGAGTGATGTGGTCGCTGGGTTGCACACACGTCATCCCGATGAAGCTGATAGTCAAGGCGCGGCCCAGAATGCCTATGGCCACCACTCCTACTATGTGGTCTTTCAGCGCACCCGTCAGGTTGCTTTGCCCACTGGTGGTGATACCCAAACCAACGTCCTGACCAATGACGCAGTAAAACCGCCCACAACACCAAACGAGCGTCCACCCATCTCTGCAACGCCCACCCGCGCCAAAGACAAATTGGGGGTCGATGCCAATCGACCCATCGACCCGAAGACCGGCCGCATTGCGCCGCAAGTGACCGACCCGACGATCATCGCGGATACGGGTGTCGGTTGGGTACGCTTGAATTTCGTAATGGGTGAGTGCTGGCAAGGGCCAAACGATAGCAGCCGGCCACAGGGACTCACTTGGGCCGAGAGCTATCGGCAGATTATCAATGGCTTCCGCACTCAGGGCTTACGGATCTACGGGTTGATCAGCGATGAGGCTGTGCATGAATCCCACGAGGGACAGCTACGGCGTGCGCCTAGTTCTGCGGATGAACACCAAGCGTGGATAGACAAGTACGTACAAAATTTTGTCGAGATCGTGCGCCTCTTCCATATCCAGATGGAGATCTTCGAATCGTTCAACGAGCCAGATGACTGGAAGCGTGATGAGGTTCCTGGCTGGAGCGACAGCACGCCGAATCTGGTGCATCCAGACTGGTTCGCCATTATTCTCCAGCGCATCTATCAGGCGGTTAAGCGTGATCCAGCCATCGCCCATGTCAAGCTGATCTCCGGGCCACTGCAAGGACTGGATAACAATGGTAATGCCGGTGCGCGCTATCTCGATCGTGTCTACGAGGCGGGCAAGCGTTTTTTCAACTGGGGGCAACCAGGGAGTCCTGTTCCGTTTCATGGCGTTGGCTATCATCTTTACATTGCCGAAGGTGAACGTAGCAATGTGCGGCAAGCGTGGCAGCTGAAATACAACCGCTATATGGATGAAGTGCGGGCGGTTATCCGTCAGCATGAGGGCCGCGACAAGCCGATCTATCTCTCGGAAATTGGCTGGGCCAACGATGGCAGCCTTGATCATCTCCAGCGCGAGGCAATGGAAGCAGTAGTCGATACCATCTTAACGGACCAGTCAGTGGCGCTGGGGATCTGGTTTTGCACGCAGGATTTTCCGGGGAAACCCTATGGCCTCTACCGCATGGGTGACTTGTCGTTCGCCAATCGCAAATCGAATCATGCCGTCCTGCAGTTATTGTGTGAGCGCCCACTCCAGCCAGTAGCGATCGCAGATGTGACTACATCCACTCTAGTTGATGTCAATTGGTTTGGGGTGGTGACGGCCTCGCTCTTGAATCTACGGCAGGGGCCAGGCGTCGAACATGTGCAGATTGGCACCTTGCCTGCAGGTACCCAAGTCGAGGTGATCGGCCATATCGCGGACTGGCTGCGGGTCAAGGTCAATGGGCAAGAGGGCTTTGTCCATGCCGGGTGGGTGCGTCCAATCCCGTTGGCTATGGAGAGACCCATTGCCCTGCCACGTGGGCTTGCAACTGCGCCAGCCCCAGCGCTGCCAAAGTCAAATGGCTCATCACCATCATCGCATACCCAGGAGTTGACCCAAACCCAGTCACCCTTCCACCAAGCGCTGGCTGAAGCCATGGATCCGGAATGGATGCGCCAAGCACTGACCGAGCATATTCTGCTGCTTCATCAACTCTTGGGGACCCACAACGGCTACACTGCGCACATAGCCGCAACAAGCGAGCCTGAGGTTGCGCAAACTATCACCGCAGAGACGGTCGAGCAGATCCAAGCGTTGGCAGGCAGCCAGAGAAGCTGAATCTTAGCCAAAGCTTACATGACGCCCGTCAAGCCAGGGATCCATCGACAGAAAGTGTGGTTCATCCCAAGCTTCCAGGAAGGGTCAAACTTCCTGGAAGCCAATCTACACAGCTACTATTTCTGATATCTACATTGGTGGTGCCTGAACGAAAATTGAAGATTTGTGAAGGATTAGACCCTGATTTACCGATTTATAGAGTGAGCGTTCAGTTATTTGGTAAGGTGATAGGAGGATTCCCCACTTAAATAGGGGATTGCGGTCACGAATTGTTCAGAGTATCATAAGTATAGTTTATTTGCACTTTACCTCTAGTAAGCCTTAACAACGGAGGTGCTCAGTCACAAGAGTTGCAATCGCGATTGTTCTCAGCTCCAGAATCGTAATAGCGACTGTATAGGATTGCTAACACCCCGTCCGTTCGTCGAGCGCTCTTGAGTTGTCCCCCTAGAAATCAGCCTAGCATTTGCGGATCTGTTCGAAGATGATGGAGAAGCCAGAGATGACGCAAACTCAAAATCGCACTGCTCGAAAGCCCGCCGCAAGCCGTAACGCCGCATCTGCGCCTCGCTCGCCTGAGTATGGTGCTCAGATCCAGCCAGTTGCGGTGGCCCCCGGTGCAACTTATTGGAAGATCACGCAGGTGCGACATTTGCCGCCGGATGAAAATCGGGGCCGCCATCAAATTTTTGTTGATGCGCTCGATGAGCAAGGTCAACGTGTGCGCAACCCCGACTTACGGATTCATTACACCTGGGAGGGACGCCGTGATGATGAGCACGCGCCGCCCAAGCCGCTGGATAAACCCGACAACGAACCAGCGGGCATGCTTGATCTCTATAAGGGACAAATCATCACTGCGTGGCTCGAGGGAGATGGTCTGCCCAGCGAGCGGGTGACTGGTCTACATACGGATCACAATGATGAAAAGGCGAGTGATGGCAGCAATGGCAATATGCGCTTTCACCACTCATTCCACGTGACTTTTCAGCGTGCCCGTGCCGCAGCTGCACCCATTGTGAAAGATGGTGCAGACGAGCAGAAGCCTGCGCCACCACCCACTCAACCGAGCGAGCCATCGTCGCTGGTGGCCGAAAGCTGGCCAGGCCGAGTCACCGCCACGCAGTTGAACCTCCGGCAGGGGCCAGGTACAGACCACGTTCAGATTGGCTCGCTATTCCAAGGAGATCTGCTGCAAGTGACAGGCCGAGTTGGCGAGTGGCTTGCTGTACAGGCCAATGGCCAGGCGGGATTTGTCCACAGTAGCTATGTAGAGCAGAGTCCAGTCGTAGCAGCCGAGGTCGGGCCCTTGGCGCCGCCATCCGAACAGCGGATCAGTATGCCTGCCAGCGCGAATAATCTGCAGCGCGCCGTTGCAACTACCTGGAATCGGTATGGCGGCCTGTTGCTCGAGCAAGCAGCCCAACTCGGGATCGACCCCGGTATTGCCGTGGCCGTGTTGGTGGCAGAATCCGCGGGCGAACCGTTTGGGCCCGATGGCCGCATGATCATCCGCTTTGAAAACCACATCTTTTACCAATACTGGGGCAAAGCGAACGAAGCCCGTTTCCGTCAACATTTCAGCTTCGATGAAAAGGAAACATGGAAGGGTCATCAATGGCGGCCCGATCCCAATGGTGGCTGGCAGCCGATGCACCAAAATCAAAATGGTGAATGGCAGGTTTTCGAGTTCGCTCGTCGGCTGGATGAACGCGCCGCCATGTTGTCGATCAGCATGGGCGCGCCGCAGATCATGGGCTTCAATCACACTACGATTGGCTACGCTACGG
>CAZMRA010000011.1:19474-36682 GCA_964568485.1 uncultured Caldilineaceae bacterium
AGGCGATGTTCCACGCTTTCCAAGCCGATGTGCGCGAGCAATTGGCCAGCCTCTTCCGCTTCATGACGGTCAACAAGTTGGTCGATGCTGTGCGCAACGAGGATTATGTCGCTTTTGCCCGCATCTACAATGGACCAGGCCAGGCCGACTACTACGCATGGTTGATCCGCCAATATCGTGCCGCCTTTGATCAAGTGCGTACGCCCCAGATCGCGCGTGCCGCTGCTGAGGCTGCCGTCGCGCGGACACCTATGCCCCCATCACCCGTGCCCGGCAAGTCTCTGGCCGAGGTTGATCCCAAGTTGTATGAGGCATGGCGTAATCACATTATCCATGGCTTCGAGAACAACCAACTGCTCTTCGAGCGGACTCTCAATGGCTTTATGCGTCCCTATTGGATTACCGTGGGCATGTATGGGTTGCTCTTTGCGGTGGGCATCATCGCCTTTGTGGTCGCCATCATCATGGCGCTGCGGCCTGACAGTGGTGTTGGCCCGACAGCGATCTTTGGTGGCTTGAGCGCAGTGGCCTTTTTGGCCTTTTTCCTCAGCCGTCCGTTGCAAGCGCTGGAAGAGAACCTGCAATTTATTACCTGGCTGGGAATCGTCTACAACACCTACTGGACGCGCTTGGTCTACCTGCAAGATTTGGAAACCGTGCAAGAGGGACTGAGTGACGTCACAAACGATACAATTGCCCATCTTCAGCAGCTGCTCGACAAACATACCGAGCGCAGTGGCAGCCGGCCCAATTTGCCGAACACCTAATGTCGGTAAGTGAATCGATGGGGATTCCTACCTCGAATCCTATATTCTGAACCCGTACCCTATTGAGGAGCGAACCATGAGTGAGCTATACGCTTTGTTGATCGGCGTAGACTTCTACTTTCCCAACCAGTTGCCCGGCGGCGGTGGCTATGGCCATTTAGGCGGCTGTGTACGAGATGTGACCCATGTCGAAGCCCATTTGCGCGACCGGTTGGGTCTGCCCAGCAGCCACATCTTTAAATTGACAGCGACCAATGCTGGTGGCGCCGCACCCGCCGAACCACCAGAACAATGGCCAACCTACGACAACATTGTCACCACCTTTCGTCGGGTAAAAGCACTCGCTCGGCCGGGTGATCGTGTCTATTTGCACTACGCCGGGCACGGTGGGCGCACCGTCACCGCTTTCCCCGAACTCAAGAGCGATGGGCTGGATGAAGGATTGGTGCCGACCGATATTGGCAATGCCCACAGCAACTTCCTGCGCGATGTCGAACTTCATTATTTGATCCAAGAATTGCTCGATGAGAAGCAGGTGATCCTCACCGTGGTGTTGGATAGCTGCCACTCTGGCGGGGCAACGCGTGCTGCGGCGGGCCAACTTAGTGCAGTGCCGCGCGGTACCAATCAAATCGACCGCGCCGACCGCCCCTTGAGCGATTTGGTCGCTCCCTATGCAGACCTGGTAGCCCAATGGCGTACCCAAGCGCCAACACGCGAACATACTCGGGCCGTGCAAGAGGCGAATGGGTGGTTGCTGGAGCCCAAGGGATATACTTTGCTGGCGGCCTGTCGCCCGAACGAACTTGCCTATGAATATCCTTTCAATGGGGTAGAGCGCAATGGCGCACTCACCTATTGGTTGTTGGATACCTTACGCCAGGCTGGGCCAAGTTTCACTTACAAAATGCTGCATGATCGGGTTTTAGCCAAGGTGCATGGTCAATTCGCGCAACAAACACCGATGTTGCAGGGCGAAAGTGATGTGGTGGTCTTTGGCGCGGATCGGATCAAACCGTATTACGCGGTGCCGGTGATCCAGACCCAAGGCGAGCGGGTGCAGATTAACGCGGGCGAGGCCCATGGGTTGAGTAGCCGCGCTCAGTTGGCTATCTATCCGCTGGGCACGACCGATTTTCAGGCAACGCCCCGCAGTGCCTTGCTCGAGTTGGACCAGATCAACGCGGTGGAAGCCTGGGGAACATTGATCGAAGGCAACAGCACGGATGTCGAAGCGGGCGCGCAGGCAGTCTTGCTCGGCATTGCCGATCTAAATTTCCAACGCAAAGTCGGGCTCGATGTGGCCGACCCAAGTGTGCGCCAGGCGCTCGAAACCGAGCTTGCCACGCAAGGCAAAGGGTTTGCTCGCTTAGCCAATCCTGGAGAAGCGATCGATTATTTCGTCGAATTGACCGAGGCGGGCGAGTTGGTGATCGAAGATGCAGGCGATCAGCCCATTCCGAATCTGCGACCAGCCATTTATGCCCATGAAGCCAATGCTGTGCAGCGCACAGTCGAGCGTCTGGTCCACTTGGCACGTTACCGCGGTGTGCAGGAGTTGCAGGTCAACGATGCTGCGGCTGCCCAAAAATTGCGTGTCGAACTGATCGGCAATGTGGTCAATCGCCCTGGCGATCGAGTTGGCTTGCGCATCACCAATACGCAGTCCCCGGGCGATGATAGCCGCATCTTGAACATCACCGTTTTGAACCTTTCGTCCGATTGGTCGATTGCGCAGATTTATCCAGCCGGTGCTGGGGCCTTCCAGCCTCTATCCCCCGGTGAAACGATCAATCTGCAATTTGATGCTTACCTGCCCGAGGGCCAAACCGAAAGCAAAGACGTGCTCAAAGTCTTTGCGACAACCGCAACTACGAATTTCCGCTGGCTGGAACTCTCTGCGCTCGACCAGCCGATCACCCGATCGGCTACTCGCAGTGCTTCCATGAATCCCTTGGAGCAACTCTTGGCTGCTGTCACCGAAGAACAGAGCACGACGCGTGCGGTACGGTTGGTGAGTAGCTCGGAAGACAAAGCCTGGACCGTGGCCGAAGTCGAGTTGGGTGTACAACAAGCCACGCCAGAACGCGGCACTACTCCTTCACCTGCGCCGGCTATGCAGGCACCGCGGCAGGAATCCCGACAATACGATCTCGTATTTGAAGGTGGCGGTGCGAAGGGGATGGTCTTTATCGGGGCCTATCAAGTGATGGCCGAACGCGGTCTCACGCCGGGGCGGTTGTTGGGCACATCGGCGGGGGCGATCACTGCAGCCTTGATCGCAGCTGGGTATACGCCCCAAGAGATGCTTGATGCGCTCACCGAACGTGTGGATAACCAACCTGTTTTTACCACCTTCATGGGCGATCCTCTGCCCTTTGACGACAAAGCGGTGGAAGAGAGTGCCATTCGCAAATTTTTGCGTGATATTGATTTTACCTTTATCCCGAATTTCCTCGAGGATAAGATTGACGCCCAGATTGCGCAGGCGTTGGCCAGCCGCGGTCGTGGACGCAATTTCTTCTCCCTAATCGAGCGTGGCGGATGGTTTTCGGCCCATAACTTTTTGAGCTGGATGAGTCGGCGGCTGGACAGCGGCACCTTCCGCGGTCAGCCACGCCAATTCAGCAAGTTGACCCTTGCTCAATTCCACGCCATCAACGGGGTAGATCTCTCGCTGATCGCGGCGGATGCAACTGGTGGTAGCCTGCTGGTGCTCAACCATCGCACCGCGCCGGACTGCCCGCTGATCTATGCTGTGCGTATGTCGATGAGCATTCCGCTGCTTTGGGACGAGGTGATTTGGCAGCCGGAGTGGGGCACCTACCGCGGCCATGATCTCACTGGCCATGCCATCGTCGATGGTGGGATGCTCTCCAATTTCCCCATCGAGCTCTTTATCTCCGACGAAGCGCCAGTCACGGCGGTGATGGGGGCCAAACAGGATAATCCCATTCTCGGCTTATTGATCGACGATACCTTGCCGGTGCCAGCCCCACGTGGCTTGCTGGTGAAGTCCAATGTGCAACTGGGCCAGTTGCAAACCTTGCAACGGCTGATGCGCTTGATCAACACCGCGACAACCGCACATGACAAGATGGTCATCGAGGCCTTTGAGCACTTGGTCGTACGTTTGCCCGCCGCTGGCTATGGCACAACCGAGTTCGACATGAGTGACGAGCGCCGTGAAGCGTTGATCGATGCCGGCCGGGTTACCATGCGCGCTTATCTGGATAATCCGCCCGCACCCGCGGCAGTGGCGCGTGGTCAAGAAGCTGTGGCCGCTCAACAAGCCCAGCGTGAGGCCAACCATGTCGCACTGAACATCCTGTCGCATTGACCGGAGGTGTCTTAACCTTTGCTGGCTGTGTAAATCACTTAGTTGCCAATGTTTCGTCTACGTCCTAGATAAATTTATCCCCCGGAGTTTAAGATGATAGAAAAAACTTTATTGGCACGGCTTTCGAGCGCTGATACCGATGAAATGGTTGAACTATTGGCGTTTGCTTCCTATCAAGACGAGCAGATCTTACGCGCCTATTTAGGACCAGAACGCTATAGACGCCTGCGGAGTCTGGCCCTGCGGAAACAATCGATTCAGCGTGAGATGGGAGAACAGTTACAAGCTGAACAGTTAAAAGCTAGTGGAATGAATGTGATGATCGTGCCTGGGTTGTTGGCCAACGAGCTTTCCTGCGAAGGCGCTCATGGTCGTGAACCCATCTGGCTCAATGCCCAGGCAATGATGAATGGCTCCTTGCGCTATTTGCGGCTGGCTGAGAGCGGCTTGACCGACGCCGAGCCTGATTATCCTGTACGGGTAACTGGGTTGATGAAGCGCGATTATGGCGAACTGATTCTCACGTTGGCGCAACAGCGAAAGGTGCACATCTTTACCTACGACTGGCGGAAGAGCCTTGCCCTGGCCGCGACCCAGCTCCAAGCGCGGATCGATGAATGCTTTGCTGAAGGTACACAGGTAACTTTGGTTGCTGTTGCTGAGGGCGGTATTGTTGCTCGGCTTTACATGGCCCGCCATCATGAACATTGGAATCGGCGGTGTGGTCGTCTAATTACCTTGGGGACTCCTCACTGGGGCTCACCGGTCTTTGTCCGGGCATTGGCTGGCCATTTAGATGTTGTACGCTGGGCAGATTTACTGGACATCACCCAAAATTGGCAAGACTTCCTGAGCTTGGTGCGGTCGTTCCCCAGCCTCTATCAATTGCTGCCTTCGGCCAATCTGCCAGAGAATGCTGCATTTTATGAGTCCAATACATATGGCGGCGGCTCTGTCATTCGCCAGAACTTTCTTGATACTGCCCGCGAGATCCAGCGTTTTTTGCCGAACGCGGTAAACCCCGCGCGGATGCTTTCCGTGGTGGGCTATAACCGCTTGACCACGGTCGGTGTCGAGCTGGACGCCTTTCAGCAAGCCATGAAGCAGCCACGTGCCACTCCCTTTGAGCCTGGAGAGATGAATAAGTTATACAAGTTCGGGGATGGGGACGGAAGTACGCCTCGAGCGTCAGCTGAGTTGTGCTCCCGGAATGGAGAGGCGGTTCCCGTTCCCACCTACTATGTGGATGTCAGCCGCCACGAAATGCTGGCTTCTCCGCTGCTACTGCGTTCCTTGGACTCATTATTGGATGCATCATTTGAGGATGAGGAGACGTGGGTACAAGTGGGCCAGAATTTAGGGCTTCGGATGATGGACGAGGCTAAAGCGTCGCTTCTTCAAGCGCGTGAGCATGAGCGGGACAATTTAGCCACACGAGAATGGCAGGAAACACGTCGGCGGCTCGAAAGATCGGCGCGTAAGTTGCAACGTTCTTCCCGTGCGGATGCTCCCTATGCTAAGGCAGATGATGCACGCTTGATTGAGAATATCATGCTGCGCCACCTGAGCGCCGGCACACTTGGTGGATACACCACCCCGTCGTCGCCAACCGCTCCCTTTGCCCCCCCGACGATTGAGCTCGATGTCGTACTTGGCGATATTAGTAAGTTTGGTTTGGCCTCGTCTTCTGGTCCCCGAGTGGATGCCATCGCGGTCGGTCAATATATTGGTACTACTCCGCAGAGCGCACTTCAAGCGTTGGATAAGGCCATTTCTGCGTCGTCAACTCGGACACTTATAGCTGATTTATGCCAGAGTGATGTCATCCGAGGAGATCTCGCAACGCTCTTCTTGTTGCCCGATCCACGTCCGGCTGGTGCTGCTCAGCAACGGGTGATTGCCATCGCGGGCATGGGGCTACCGGGACGATTTGGCCCGCCGGAGTTAACGCTCCTCGCTCGCGAACTCTGTTGGACATTAGGCCGGCTTGGCAAGAAACATCTAGCCGCCGTCCTCATTGGCTCAGGACAAAATAATATCAATACACCAGATGCGATCCGCGCTTGGGTGCGTGGTATCAAACTTGCCATTACTGGGGTTGACGAACAAGTAGGTGGCGCGCTCAAAAAGATCACCTTTGTTGAATTTGATCCCCAGAAGCTTCCGCTGATTGATCAGACGCTTAAGCAAATTGAGCAAGAGATGCGTGAGCGCAAACGGATGGAGATCATCTACACTCCGTTTACGGACGAAGAACTTAAACAAATTCAAGCCTCGGCAAGGAAGCGGCTTCAGCAGGAAATACAAAGGCTGATGCAAAAGGATCAGCCCCAGAACGGAGAAAACCCGCCAGAACCTCCGCCAGTCCGTATTACCGTTGAAGTTGAGGATGATACTTATCGCTTTGGGGCCATTACCTCCACCGCCTCTATGCCCGAGCGCGAGATTCAATTGGATCCCGACTTGGTGCTGAAAGTGAATGACGATCTAGCGGCGTCGATAGACTTAGGCCAGCAACAGCAGCAAGGGGAGTTCCTGGCGCACTTACTGTTCCCCCAAGAATTCCGTGCGGATCTTTCTGGCGGTGTGCCGCTTATCCTGACCGTAGATGCAACGACCGCACGCATTCACTGGGAATTGCTCGCACTCACCGAACAACAATTGCTAGGAAATGGTCCTGGCGAGCCTGAGCAATCCAAACCATGTGAGGATCTCGACCTGTTTCTGGGCATTGCCTGTGGTCTAACTAGACAACTGCGCTCGCCCTTTGCGCGCCGTCCTGATCCATTGCCGCCTGCCCAACGGGTCTTACGGGTACTAGTGGTGGCTGACCCTGCGGCTGATGCACGGTTGCCCGGCGCTGAGGAAGAGGGTGATGCCGTGGCAGATTTGCTCGAAACCTTCAATGTGTTGACGCCGGCCCAAAATCGGATCGAAGTAGTGCGCCTCATTGGCCCCGCAGAAGCCACTCGCGAAAGAGTGCTACAACATCTGGTTACTCGCAGTTATGATGTATTGCATTTTGCTGGTCATTGTGTCTACAACGATCAACAGCCCGCAAACTCGGGTTGGCTCTTTACTGATGGACAGCTGCTGACTGCCCGCGAAATCCAGCGACTTGATCGCGTCCCCTCATTGGTCTTTTCAAATGCGTGTGAATCGGGGAAGACCCCCGACCGTTCCGGGGAGCGTTCTGCCGGTCTAGCGCCTACCTTTGCGGAAACCTTCTTTGCGCGCGGCGTCGCAAACTTTATCTGCACCGCCTGGCCGGTGGGGGATCGTGAGGCGCGTGACTTTGCTCTGGCTCTCTATGCGGATCTCATTGGTTTGAAATTTAAATCAACGAATGGGCAGCATTATCCGCGCTTTGAAAGTCGATATTATGAGGCTATGCAACCCGAGCCCTTGTTCCGGGCGATGCGCAAGGCGCGCGCGGCAATCGCGAACTATCCTTACGACCAGCACAGTTGGGCCGCCTATCAACATTATGGCAACCCATATGCCCGGCTTTTTCAGCCGACGTAGCTAGGTGCGTATCTCTAAGGTTGCGCAGGCGCTCCCCTATCAAGTGTCTGCGCACTAACAACAGGTATGGTATCTTTAACATTCAACAAGGAGCGCTCCAATGTGCCAATACAAGCTTTGTATGGAAATGAGTATTCCCCCTGAGCATCTCGAAGAGACACGGCTGCACGCCATCGAGCTGAATCCCGCCAATGCCCCGAGTTTTGATCCTGACAATGACCTGAAAGGCGCAGCGGAGACTCGCTATCTCTGGCCGAATGGCAAGACGATTACCGTCTGTTTTGTGGATGGCGATCCAGCCGTGCATAAACGCATCGAGCCGATTGCCCACGAGTGGAGCCAATATGCCAACATTACCTTTAAGTTTGTGCCTGGCCCCCGTGCGGATATTCGCATCTCGTTTGATCCGAATGGTGGTTCGTGGTCCTATCTCGGGGTGCAATCGACTGCTTTCTGGCTCTTTGGCAAGCCGAGTATGAACTATGGCTGGTTGACCCCAACCACCGACGAGCATGAATATCGCCGGGCGGTCTTGCACGAGTTCGGTCATGCCCTCGGCTTGGTGCACGAACATCTGCAGCCGCGCGCGACCATCCCTTGGGACGAGCAAAAAGTTTACGATTACTTCCAGCGCACCAATGGCTGGTCGCCAGACCAGACCCGGGCCCAGGTATTGACACGCGTCCAAGCCGACCGTATGACGCTCTTCGATCCGAATTCGATCATGCTCTATCACTTCCCCGCTGAATTGACCACAGACGGCTCGTCCACGCCTTGGAACACCGAATTGTCGGATGTAGACAAAGCGTTTATCGCCGAGCTCTATCCGCGTTCCTAAGCAGGATCTGCTCTCTGCTAAGTTTGAGCCCCTAGGAGCATCTCATGACGATTACACCTGAAGAAGAGCTACGCCAGATAGAATATGATCTACGATTGCGGATGGCCAGAGTGATGCAATCGCTGAACGAGACCAACGATCCTGCGGCTGCGCAAGCTTTGCTCGATGAGTTGGCTGCCCAGCAAGAGAATTTGAGCAAAGTTACCCAGGGGCAAATGGTTATCCGAGGTAGTAACCCCAACCGCGGAGTCGTGTTAGAGACTAAGAGTGCCGCCACACAGGAGCGGCGGGACGGTACCTTGCGCGATGGCAGCACTTCTCAAAGTAGTACCACGCGCGGCGGTGCCACCACCGGGTTATCCGCTACCGCCCGCTTGCGCATGACCTATGTGCCCACGGCGATTTACCATTTGCTAGATGAAAATAAGCATCCATTGGTCGAATGTGAGGTGAAAAATAGCTCTACGCAGATTCGGCGGGTACGCGTCAGTTCCTATATTGAGGGCTATACCGCACCGGCCATTGAAAGCCTAGAGATCGAGCCGGGGAAACCCCTCCAAATCTTACAACTGCCCACGCTCTTCCCCGAACGGGTGCGCGATCTGAACGAATTGACGCGAGCCACCCTCAACGTTCAAATTGACGATCTCGACGGCAAGGTCGAGCTGCACAAAACAGTGCCCATCTGGCTGCTCGCCCGAAATGCGGCGCCACTCTATGTACGTGATCCGGCCACTGGCGGCTGGAATGATCTGACGCGCTATCTCGGTGCCTTTGTGACCCCCAATGCGCCAGCCATTCTGAGCTTTCTGCGGCGCGTGGTGGAGTATCATCCGCAGAAGATGCTCTTTGGCTACCAGGCCGATCGGGAGATCGAACCGCAAGTGCGGGCTATCTTCGAGGCGCTGCGGCAGGAAGCTAAGGTGACCTATGTCAACTCGACGATCACCTTTAATCCCGAACAGGGGGCGCGCTCTCAGCGCGTGCGGCTGCCACGCCAGAGTTTGGACGAGCAACAAGCCAATTGCATCGATGGCACATTGCTTTTTGCCAGCTTGCTCGAAGCTGCCTCGCTCAACCCGGCCCTGGTGATCATCCCCGGCCATGCTTTTGTCGGCTGGTCACTCGATAAACAGGGGAATCACTGGGATTATTTAGAGACAACGGCAATTGGCGATCCCGCGGTCGATTTTGACACGGCGCGCCAGTTGGGCCGTCAAAAGGCTGTCACCTTCGAGAAACTCGCGGCAGCACGCAACGATCCACTCAGTTTCCGCCGCTGGTCGCTGCGCAACTTGCGCACAGAATTGGGGATTACCCCGTTGGAGTAATAAATTCCCCGCCCATGAAGAAGGCAGGCACTGGTCACAGGCCTGCCTTCTATCATCTTGCTCCGTGAATGCAGCCTAGATAGACCGTGCCTTGTTCAGTAGTTGCTCGAGCGTCTTGCCCAAGATCCACTCTTTATCGGCGTCGGGGATAAAGGTGCAGTGCGTGCGCAAGGCTTCCAGCGAATGTTGATAAGTCATGGCGCGGCGCACAACCGGATAGTCCGACCCCCAGCACATGCGATAGGGCCCGTACGCCTCATAGAGGGCCTGCAACACCCAGTGTGTATCCAAATAGGGATAGCCCCACGGCACACTGGAGCAGTAGTGAAAGCCCGAAAATTTAATGTGAATATTCGGCAGTTTAGCCGAGGCCAAGACCTGCTTCAGCCCTTCATGCGGTGGCGGTTCGGATGTGCGGACGCCCGCGAGGTGATGGCGCAGGATCGGCACGCTGGGGAAGCGCTCGGCCACTTGGCGGATGGCCGGTTCATGATTGGGCCCACCGGCAATGCTGGCGATCAGCCCAAAGTCGGCCGCGACTTGGAAAAAGGCTGTGCCCTCTTCCGAGACCAACCACCCATCATCTTCTTGGCGCAGATAATGTGTAAAGCCCTTGATCGGCCACTGCTCGGCGATGCGTCGTAGCCGGTCGGCCGCACCGGGGGTATGGTAGGTCGTCGACCAAGAGCAGTCGACATCGGGGAATTGATACAACTTGTCGGGATACCGTTGCACACACTCGGCGATATAGGCGTTGTTTTCGGGATTGTGATCGATCTGTGCGCAGATGATCACAGCTTTGTCTACGTCATTGAGGGCCATCTCGTGTAACAACTGTTCCACCCGACTGCGCGACTCCGGATCCGGCACCGGTGGTTGATAGGGCCAATAGGTCCAAGCATGACAATGACTATCGATGATCATATTGAAAGCTTCCTTTTTGGAACCGCAGATTACTCAGATTTCACAGATTTTCTACTCGAGTAGATGAAGCGCTCATATTCGAGGGAACTGTTGCCAAAGTTGATCGGCAAGCCGACTTCAATCCGTGTCGCTTTAAGATAATGCAGTATCTGAGCTCGTTCTTCCATAATCTGCGTAATCTGCGGTTATTTCTTACCAGTTGGTGTACGAGCCATCCCGCCGCCGCAGATGGGGCGCTTCCCAGAATTTAAATTCTTGCTTCAAGATGTACTCTTCGTCCACATCCACACCGAGGCCAGGCGTATCAGGGATGATCAGCCGTGAGCCGTCTTGCACCAGCTGGCTTGGGAAGATGGTGGGATCGCTAAAGCGGCCCGGTTCAGTGGGCGAGACCCGCACCTCAAGCCAGGCAAAGTTGGGCACCGCCGCGGCCAGATGCGCTGTGGCCGCCGTGCAGATCGGGCCGAGTGGGTTGTGCGGCATCAAGTCGATGTAATGAGACTCGGCCAATGCAGCCACCTTCATCGATTCGGTCAACCCACCGCAATTGCAGACATCAATGCGCGCATATTGGGTGATGCCCCGCTCGAGGTAAGGCAAGAAGTGCCACTTGCTTGAGATCTCTTCGCCGATGGCAAAGGGTACGTCGGTGAGCTTGCGCAGGGCCTCGTAGGCCTCGGGCGTCTCGTCGCGGATCGGCTCTTCGAGGAAATCGAGTGTGCCCTTGGGCATCCGCTGGCAAAACGAAGCTGTTTCCGCCACACTCAAGCGGTGATGGTAATCAATGCCCAACACCGGATCGGGGCCAATCGCCTCGCGCAATTTGGTCAAGCGGCGAGCCGTCACACCGATGGATTCCCAGGGCTCCCAGATGCCTTCGGGATCGTCGGTGGATTTGTAGTTGGTGGTCGAGGTGTACCCCGGCACCGTGCGGATCACATTCCAGCCATTCTCCAGCAAGAGTTTGGCATTGTCGATCATCTCCTCGATCGAGGAGCCGCCCATGGTGGCAAAGCAGGGTACATATTCGCGTTGTTTCCCACCTAGCAGTTGATAGACCGGCACGCCGAGCGCCTTGCCGACCACGTCGTACAACGCGATATCGATGGCGGCAATAGCGGCAGCCAGCACGCGGCCACCCTCAAAAGATTGACTGCGGTACATCTCCTGCCAGAGCGCACTGATCCGCTGCGGGTCGCGGCCAATCAAAAATTCACGATAATGCTGGACCGCACCAGCCACAGCCAACTCGCGGCCCGACAGCCCCGATTCTCCCCAGCCGTAAACGCCCTCATCGGTCTCGATTTTCACCAAGAGTTGATTGCGTGTGCCTACCCATACCGGGTATGCTTTGACGTCGGTAATTTTCATAAGGTTTTATTCTCTTGTTGAACTTGTGTAAAAGTGAGATGACACTGGGGAAGTCCTGCTTCTGAATCCATGGAACCGTTTTGAGTATCAGCCTTGGCGCCTGCTCCCGGCAGATCAGCGCAATATCCTGCTGTGTCAACGGCTTTTGGGTCAAACCGCAGCGAAATTGTCCCTCCCCGGCTACCTGATGATACCTGCAAGTGCGGCAAACACCAAAGCGCTTTAGCTGGTTGGTATGCTGCAGGGTGGTTAAGAGTCGCCGGAGGATCTGAAAAGCCGCTCTTGCCTCCACTTGGCCGGAATTACCACTACTGATCGACAGTCCAGATTATGATTTACTGTTGGGAGGAGATACCATTGAGGTCAATGTGCCGCTTGAGCGCCTCATCGGGAATCATCCTTTCCATGACGATGGAGTCACCGCTGGGTTAAGTGTGAATTGAGCGCCCCGCGCTGGGAACGTTTGCAGGGTGCAGGACGTCTGGCTATATGTAGAACACGAGCGCCGCGTGCGTTCGAATTTCGCGTTTATCTGCGGGGAGGAGTGCCCGCCTCGCCGGTCGATGCCCAATTGGTGTATTTATGTTTCATTCTCCACTGCGCGTGGCTGCAATTTTAGTAACAATTGCAGCGTTGATTGTCATCATTGCCGGCTGCTGGACGTTGAGCCAGACGTCGGTACCTATCCCGATTCAGGTTGGCCAAGCCTTGAGCGCGAGCCCGACCGTTTTGGCGGACAATGAACAACCAGCAGCGCCCACCGTAACTCCGTTCGTGTTGCCGACCGAACCCCCACCCACCGTGGTCATCCCGTCGCCAACGCCGGTCCCGCCTACCCCGACGGAGACACCCACACCAATCCCGCCAACGGCTACGCCTGCACCGTTGCATCACCCACCGCAACCTGCTGCTGCTTTGACCGGCTTTACGCACTATTGGCAAACCTGGAATAATTGCGGCCCGGCCACGTTAGCGATCAACTTGAGTTACTATGGCAGCACGCTGGATCAAGTGACGATTGGCAATGTTGTCCGCACCCACGAGGATGACAAAAATGTGCTCGCCGAGGAATTGGCCGCGTACGCACGCAGCCACGGCTACCAGGCCCAGGTACGCGTCAATGGCAATGCGGATCTGCTGCGCACCTTTGTCAGCAACGGCATCCCCGTCTTGATCGAAGCTTGGATGGAAGATGCCCCGAATGATGGCATGGGTCACTATCGGCTGATTACGGGTTATGATGATGCCACCCGGCGCTGGATTGCCTATGATTCCTATATTCAGAGCGATCCGGTTAATCCCGATGGGCCTTACGCGGGCATCTATATGACTTACGACCTGATCGAAACCCGGTGGCGAGTATTTAATTACACCTACGTGCTGGTCTATCCGGATCACCTAGCGCCGCTGGTGCAAAGCATTTTGGGAGCGTCGTTTGACCCGGCGGTGATGTGGCAGGAGGCATTGGTGACTAGCCAACAAGCCACCCAGCAGCGACCGCAAGATCCGTTTGCCTGGTTCAATCTGGGCACCAACTTGCTGAAATTGGGTGATTTTGCGGGCGCCGTCGCTGCCTATGATCAAGCCCGGGCCATCGGATGGCCGTGGCGCATGTTGTGGTATCAGTTTGGCCCGATGGAGGCCTATCATGCCGTGGGCCGCTATGAGGATGTGCTGGCACTGAGCAATGAGGTGCTGCGCAATACAGTTAGCGTCGAGGAGAGCCACTATTGGCGCGGGATGGCGTTGGCTGGTCTAGGCGATCTAGCTGGCGCTCGCCAATCCTGGCAGCAGACAGTGGCGGTGAATCCTCGCTTTGCCCCCGCCCACGAAGCCTTGGCGCAGAATTAAGCCTGGCTTGAAGACAACATAAAATCGTTGCCGAGTCGAGCTTTGTCGGTTGAGTAATGATTGGTATTGAATTGTACGCGAGTAGTTGAAAGGGAAGTAGGAAGCAGTGATGATGGTTGGACGGTTGCTGCGGATCGGGGTGTTGGTGTGTTGTCTCGCTTTGTTGATAGCGTGCCAGCCGATCCAGCCCCCAGTGGCGGTTACCCCCGATGAATCAGTTCCCCCAACGCAACCCTGGCGTGCGCTGCACCATCCAGACACCGGTGAGCTGCAACTTGCCTTGAATGATGGCGAGCCGATCTCGGTCTTTCCAGCGGGCAGCAATGTCAGCGAGTTGACCTGGTCGCCGGACGGCACGCATTTGATCGTCCTGCGTGAGGGCCGCTCGGTAGATGCGCAAGGCCAGTTGGTGCGCTCCGAGGAGCCCACCGCCCTGTGGCAGATTGAGCTTTTCCCCACCGCGGCCAGTGAGCCTCAATTGGTCTTTGCCACCCAAGCAACCGAGGAATATGAAGAGGGAATTGTCTTAGGTGATTGGTCACCCGATGGGCGCTATCTGCTCTTTTGGACCGACCCCTATTACAGCGCCTCGCTCCTAGCGGATGGCGCTCCACTCTGGATGCTCGATACAGCTACGGCCACCGCTCACTTAGTCAGCGGCCAGCCCTCGCTAAGTGACGAGAGTGTGCTGCTTAACTCGCGCTATCATAGTTGGTCACCCGACAGTAGCCGCTTGGCGATCACCGTCGGTGGTTATCGTTCGGCGCTGATCCACAAATGGTTGGTGATTCACGAACCGGCGAGCCAACAGAATACAGTGATCATCACCAGCACCGAACAGATTCCGGGGATTGTGGCTTGGTCCCCTACGGGCGATTTGATCGCTTACGCCGCGGTACCTGCCACAGAAACCAGTGATGAATTCGCCGATGGGACATCGTGGGAGAATCCGGCCATCGCCGGCCGCCGCGTCTATCTACTCGACCCGAACAGCGGCGAGCATTGGCGGCTCAATGACGAAGAGACCTTTCAAGATGCGCCCTTGTGGAGCGAAGATGGCCGCACACTCTATTATGTGCAGCGCAATGGGGATCTACTCAACCTGATGGCCGCCGACCCCGAGACCGGTGAGGCGACCGTGGTCGAGGGGGCTGCACAACCGGCGGGGGATAGCCTTGAGGGCTACTATGGCCAGAGCGATTTTGCCGATCTGCTGGCGCAGAGGCCCGCGGCCCCGTAAGTCGTCCCTACCAATCGCCCGCATATTGCACCGAAAAAGGCTTGCTCTGTTCGCGGATCCAGGCGTAATGCAATTCGGTCAACTGGCGCAGGTGCAAAAAGTCATGCACCAGCCAGGAGGCCAACAGATCGCCCGCCCGAATGCTAAAGCCAAGCGGGTGGGCATAACTCTGCTCCCAATTAGCATCTTGCAACCCCTCCAGCCAGGTCACCGATTGTCGACGCTCGGCCAGCCAGCGCTGGACGGATTCGGACAAATCGCGCTCATTGTAGGCCCGTTCCGTCACCCACCCTTCGGGATCAATGCCCGGCGGATCCTCTCCAGGGCGATGCAGCACAAAATCGATCCGCGTGCGGAAATCCTCGCGTTCTTCATCGTACAAGTGATTGATCACCTCAAGAATTGACCAATCATTGGGGGTGGGTTTCCAACGTGCTTGCTCGTCGCTCACCCCGGCGACGATGCCCCCAATGGTGAAGGCATTGCGGGCGAGTGCATGGGTAACGGTGCGGACATCCATAAGCGTTCTCCTTGGGGCGGCTGCGGTCGGCCGCTTCAGTTGTTATACCAGAACAGGCGTGCTGGGGGTATTGTAACACAGCCGCGCAGATATCCCCCTCTGCGGTGCGCGCCCGTCAACCGCCCATGGCCCATCGTGGGGTTGGGAACCAATCCACGCGCAGCGGTGTATAGTAAGTGAAGACAGGGCCCTGGTTGAGAATAGTCTGCGAGATTGTCTGTGAACGAACCGGAGTGGATCGAGCGCGCCCGCGCGGGTGATCAACAAGCGTGGACGCACCTCGTACAACAGCATCAAACAGCCGTCTTTCGGCTGGCGTATCTGCTGCTGGGCAATGCGGAGGATGCGCAGGATGTCGCCCAGGAAGTCTTTGTGCGAGCCTGGCGTGCGCTCGAGCGCTTTGAGCCCAACCGGCCGCTGCAGCCGTGGCTACTGGAGATCACGCGCAATCAATGTTCGAATTGGCGACGGTCGTTGGGCCGGTATCTGGCGGCGTTGACCCGTTGGCGGCAAACCCAATCGTTCGCGGCGACCGAGATGCGTTTGCCCGAGGCGGCGGCCGCGGCACTTTGGCAGAGCGTGCGCCAGTTGAGCCAAGCCGATCAGGAGGTGATTTACTTGCGCTGTTTTTTGGAGCTTTCGGTGGAAGAATGCGCGCAGACATTGGGCATTGCGCCGGGGACGGTCAAATCACGTTTGTCGCGAGCGTTGGCCCGCTTGCGCCCCTTGCTCGAGCTGGAACAGTTTGCCTTCCGCGAGGAGGTGGCCGAATGAAGCCGCTGCCGCCCGAACTCAATGAACAGCAGGTCCAGCAGCTTGCCCGCCACTTGGTCTATCCGCCAACACCGGATCTGGCAAAGACGCTGGCGGGGCAGCCGCGGCTCCGTCCAGGCCAGACACGGTGGTTGGCGCCAGCTTGGGCGTTGTTGCTCTTGCTCGTATGCCTGCTGATCGGACTCGTGAGCGTGCTGCCTGTGCGCGCTGCGCTGCGTCACTTCTGGCAGATCGGCGTCGTGAACATCTGGTTAGCGGAGCCGACCCCAACGCCAGTCGCGACCCCGCAGCCAACGCCAAGTGATCAGGTCTCACCAACTGAGTTGGCTGGGGCAACTTCGCTGGCAGCCGCCCAAGCGCAGATTTCCTTCCCCATTCGCTTGCCCAGCTTCCCTGCCGATCTGGGCAAGCCTGACCAAGTCTATCTGCAAGACTTGGATGGCACGACGGTGATCTTGGTCTGGCTGGAAGAGGCGCAACCCGGCCGCGTGCGGTTGAGTTTGCATCAATTGACCTCCGGCGTGGTGGCGTGGAAGACCGGCGTGCAGCGAGTGGCCGAGACCACGGTCAACGGGCAGCCTGCGGTCTGGGCGACGGGGCCGTATCTCTTGGCTCTGCGCAATGGTGACTGGGAATTCCGCCGTTTGGTCAATGGTCACGTGTTGATTTGGGAAGAGGCGGGCATTACCTACCGGCTGGAGAGTGCATTATCGCTCGCTGAAGCCGT
>CAZMRA010000012.1:0-36579 GCA_964568485.1 uncultured Caldilineaceae bacterium
AAAGTCACCAGCGGAGTACCTTCACGCCAGATGCGCCACAGCAGATAACCGACCGGGAAGAGGACGAGCGCAGCCTCATAATGCGATAACAAGCCAGTCGCGAGCAAGATCGCCGCCAGCGTTAGGTAAGGCGCCAGGGCCTTGGGGTGGCGCCAAAGTCGAACAAAGACCAGAACCACCAAGACATCCATCAAAAAGACGATGCTTTGGTATTGCACCACGCGGCCAAAGGCAACCAGATAGCCATCCAACGCCAGCAGAATGGCCGCTGCCCAGCCCGCCGCAGGACCAAAGAGCCAGCGTCCTAGCAAAAAGAGGGCAAAGAGACCGGTCAAATTGGCGACAGAGAAGGGCAACCGGGCCGTGACCTCGTTGAGTCGGTCGGCCATCACGTAGATCACCGTGGGCAGCAGCGTTTCGGTAGGGCCCTTTTTGTGAATCAGCAGGGCATTCTCGTAGCCTTGAATGATCTCCGCGGCGCGCAAGGCCAAACGTGCCTCGTCACCTTGGAATTCGGCATAACCCAAATTGGTGAGGCGCAGAAAGCCGCCGATCAACCCGAGGCTGAGCAAGCCGATCAAGAGACAGCGGTTGAAAGGAACCGCAAATTGCTCGTGCTGGGGCGCGGGCGTGCCAACACGTGGCTGCAGCCACAATAACACCATCAACGCGCCGAGCACTAGATCAAAGGCCAACAAGGTTTGCCATTGGGCCACTCCGCCGGGCAAATAACTGAGCCCAAGCATAACGAGGACCATATTGGCATAACCGGTGCCCACCGAATAGAGAATGCGTTCCCAGGGTGTCGGTGGCGCAGTGCTGCGCCCAACCAGCCATTCGACAAACAGTGCACCAGGCAGGAAGGCAGCTAGGATTAGGGTGGCCAATGCCTTGAGCAAAAGCGGCGTCGGGGTTAAGAGGATGCCATGGGCTAGTAACGCCAGCAGGGCTGTAGCCAGCCACCAATATCCCTGTAAAGCGTGGATACGAGCAAGTTGATTTGTATGGGTTCGGAGCATAAAGTGAGAACGCTCAATGATTACCAGTGAGCGTAGCAAAGGACTTATGGGAAACGTCGACGTGCTTGTTCCAACTCGATGGCTGCAGCGGTAAAGCGATAGAGCTTGGCCGGGCGGTGATCGCCCTGACGAACGCGTCCTGTGGCTTCGAGTACGCCTGCCGCGAGCATTTTTCGTCGAAAATTGCGTTTATCTAGTGGCTCACCCAAGACGGTTTCGTAGACTTTTTGCAGCTCCGACAAGGTAAATTCAGCCGGTAACAGCAGAAAACCGAGCGCCGTCCATTCCAGTTTCCAACGCAATCGCTGCAGGGCATACTGCAAAATACGATCGTGATCAAAAGCAAGGGGGGGTAAATTATACATACTCCACCAGCGGGCATCGCTGGCGTCACTCTTGCCCTGAATTTGCAACTGTGCTGCTTGGTCGGTGCTGAGGAGCGCAAAATAGGCCACGGTGATCACCCGTGTGCGCGGGTCGCGATCTGGTTGGCCAAAGGTATATAGTTGCTCCAGATACAGGTCGGTGACATTCGTTTCTTCCGCCAACTCACGCAAGGCAGCATCATGCAGATCTTCATCTTGCTCGACAAAACCACCAGGGAGCGCCCATGCCTCGTCAAAGGGCGGGTACTTGCGCTGCACCAGCAAGACTTTGAGATCGTTCTCGGCAAAAGTAAAAAGAATACTGTCTACTGTCACCGCGGGGCGGGGATAGTCATAACAATATTGGCTCACAGGCGTAGAGGTCACCGTTGCTATCACCGACTCTTCCTTCATACCTAGTTGCGCATTCGTCTCTAGCACTAACTCTCTATTGTGTGCTAGCGAATTGGCCGCGCACCTCCGGCAGCGGCACCTAGCTTCAGGCAGGTCACACACGCACAAATCCTAAACTTGCCGATCATATTTGTCAAAATGTCCGGCATCTGAAGGATGGTGAGTAAACGACTGTAGATTGCAACCCGAGAGCTGCTCTGGGTTGGGTAATGGCTTCTCTGCAGGGGACAATAAGTGTTATGAAAACCAAATAATGATTCTTTTGTATTTTTTTCTCATTGCTTGTATACTGTAGACCACTGCAGTACGCTGTTCTTTCTATTCTTAGTTGTTTTCCTGCGTCTTCGTAGTTCCTAAAGTTTAGAACCCCCGCCTCCTTGGAAGTAGTCTCAGAATGAGCTGAGTTACGTTAGCAGGCGTCTCCTGGCACTCATCGGCTTTCTATGCGTTGCAACTTCACTCAGAGATAATTCTTAGACAAAACTAAAGTTGGCCTGGCTATTTCGTCTCAATGTTTGTAGTCTGTAAGGAAAAAAGAAGATGACTGAAGTACGGACCAGTGATCGCGTCTTAAGTGCTGAAGATCGCGCCTTCTGGGAAGAGAATGGCTATGTCGTGATTCACAATGCGGTACCGCAAGAGAATCTTGACGCGGTGATCGACGATATTTGGGCATTTTTGGGGGTGGATCGCAATGATCCCGAGTCGTGGTACAAGGCTCCGATCAGCAAAGCTGGGATGTTGGAGATGTACCATACACAGTCATTGTGGAATAACCGTCAGTACCCGCGTATCCATGGGGCCTTCGCCGATATTTGGGGGACTGAGAAGCTCTGGGTCAGTTTTGACCGCGCCAATATGAACCCGCCTTCTCGCCCGGACTGGGACTGGCCCGGTATGGTCCACTGGGATGTTGATACCTCTCAAGATCCGATTCCCTTCTTTGTACAGGGAGTGCTCTACTTAGCAGATACAGATGCCGACCAAGGCGGCTTTCAGTGTATTCCTGGTTTCCACAAGCGTTTTGCCGAGTGGGTCAAGACTCAACCCGCGGACCGAGACCCGTGGCGCCCGCCTGAAGATGTGGCTGCTGAAGTGCAGACCATCCCGGGCAAGGCTGGGGATCTCTTGATTTGGCACAATCTGTTAGCACATGGAAACAGCCGCAACCGCAGCAACAAACCGCGCTTGGCGCAATATATCAGCATGAGCCCTGCCCGTGAACATGATGAAGAAGCTCGCCAAACGCGTATTGACAGCTGGCGTGAGCACAAATCACCGAGCGGTCGTGCGTTCCCGGGCGATCCGCGCGGTTGGGAGAAAAATCTGCCTCCTGCTGAGTTAACTGAGCTTGGCAAAAAATTGCTGGGTTTGGAGAAGTGGGGCTGAAAGTAGTACCTCATCCTCACAATTGTATCCCTCACTAGTTTTATAAGGACAATGCTATGTTGAACACGAAATGGTCCCGACGTTATTTCTTGCAGGCCAGTGCTGGTTTGAGTGCCGGGCTTGCCCTGGCAGCCTGTGCTCCTGCCCCGGCTGCTGATACGGCAGCCCCAGCCGATAATGCTGCAGCGAGTGGCAGTGAGTCGGCTGCTCCAGCTGCTGCTGGTACCGAACTTGTCTTTTCGATGTGGGGTGATCTCTTCTCTGTAGAGAATATGCGCAAGGTGCTAGATGCTTACCAAGAAGCCACCCCCGGTGTCACCCTTGAGATTCAGCACTATGCGTTTGGTGATTACAACCAGAAGATTCCGCTGGAATTGGCGGCTGGCGCTGGGCCCGATGTGCTCTCTACGGTCGACTTGATCGCCCCAGCTTTGATTAAGGCCGGCACCGCACTAGATCTGACCCCGTACTTCGAGACATACACCGCGGAGCAGGGCAAAGATCTGGAAGAGCTCTATTTCCCCGCGGCGTTGGACATCTTCTCGCGTGATGGCAAGATCTTCTCCGTGCCTTACTATGTTGATCCTTCCTTTATGTGGATCAATAAAGGCTTGTTTGATGAAGCTGGCTTGGATTATCCCACCGCCGATTGGACGTGGGCTGAGTTCCATGAACTAACCAAACTTTTGACCATCGACAGCAATGGCAACAACGCCACCAGCGCCAACTTCGATCCGGATTCGATCGTACAGTGGGGGTTGGGGACTCATACTGCCTATTGGGATAGCTGGCTCAAGGCCAATGGAACTTCGCCGTGGAATGCCGACGACACCGCTTCGAATCTGCTCGATCCGAAGAGCGTCGAAGCGCTTACCTTGCTCGGCCAGCTTTCGTGGGATCGGGTCACGCTTTCAGCCGGTATGGAGCGCATGGTCGGTGCTGAGGCAGGTTATTTCGCTTTGGGCACAGGCAAAGTTGCCATGTCCTTCAACGCATCCTGGTTGATGAGCTATTTGGGCGAGATTGACCCAATGGTGCAGGTGATTCCGCTTGGCCCCAGTGGCGAAGTCCACGGTAGCCGCTTGCACTCCGGTGGTTACACCATCAACGCTGCTACCGACAGCCCAGATGAAGCCTTCGCCTTCGCTACCTTCTTCTCTGGTAGCGAAGAACGCCTCGGCCAGTCCATCTCGGTCTCGGAAGCCAATTGGGGTGGTATCCCAGCAAACTTGGCTCTCTTCAATAGCGATCTCTTCCAGAATTCAGGCAAAGGTCCAGAACTGAATATGACCTTCCAGGATGCGCTCGCCGATGCCTCCGTCTTCTCGAAGAGCACCGCTGCCAATGAGCTGGAGACCACGATCACCCAGATCTTGGGCGAAGCCTGGAATTCGACTACACCAGTAGATATGCTCGATGCGATCACCGAGGCTGATGGCCTGGTGACTGAATTGTTGATCGAAGCTTCGGCTTAGTAGATGTTCTTGACCATTGCTTGAAAACTGGCGTCCTCTTTGATAGTCCTCAACTTACGTGGTTGGCCTGTTCATCTCCTGATATTCCCTAATTAGGTACTTTGGGAGTAAAAGGTTGGCTGCGTAAGTTGAGTCGAGTGAGCAAAATCGGCTGCGGGTTGTGTTTGTCTGGTCAGCACAACCCGCAGCGCCGAGCGTTGCTGCGCTCGTTCCTCAGTTCTGTAGACGAACAAACGTCCCGGTTCACCAAGCAATTGTACGACCGCCCGCGACGCATTCTTGCGGAGAATAGCATGAAACTAACTACAGCACGGCGCGAGGCCATAGTTGGCTACCTCTTTGTTGCCCCGCTCTTGCTCGGCTTTATCTTTTGGAATATTGGCCCTTTGCTGGTTTCGTTCGGTTTGTCTTTCACCGATTACAACCTGTTGACACCGCCTAAGTTTATCGGGATTAGCAATTATACGTCGCTACTCGATGACAATGTCTTCCCGATTGCCTTTCGCAATACCATGGTTTATGCCCTGGTCACTGTGCCAATAGGCTTGATCATTTCGTTGGCCTTGGCGTTGGTCATGAACCAAGGGGTAAAAGGAACAGCATTCTTTCGGACTGTCTTCTTCACGCCCTCGGTTTGTGCTGTGGCGGCCATTGCGCTCGTCTGGCAGTGGATTTACGATCCCGACTTGGGCTTGCTCAATCACTTCTTGATGCAACTGGGGTTTCCGAAGCTCCGCTGGTTGCAGGATCGTTCTCTGGCATTGCCTTCGATCATGATTATGAGCATCTGGCAAGGTGCTGGGTACACCATGGTGATCTACTTGGCTGGCTTGCAAGGGGTGCCGGCGCAACTCTACGAAGCTGCTGAGATCGATGGCGCTGGGGCTTGGCAGCGTTTCCGCAATGTCACCCTGCCCATGCTCACCCCCACCACTTTCTTCTTGCTGATCGTCGGCTTTATTGGGGCCTTCCAATTCTTTGCCGAATCCTACATGATGACACGCGGTGGCCCACGTTACGCCACCATGTCGCTGGTTTATTTGATCTACGACAACGCGTTCAACTTCTTCAAAATGGGCTTTGCTTCGGCGATCGCCTGGGTACTCTTTGCCGTCGTCTTTGTCTTGACTGTGATCCAACTGCGCTATGCGCATCGTTGGGTGCATTACGAATAGCGAGTTGCCAATGAGTGTTCAAAAGTCTTCGTCGAACTATCTAGAGGTATCCTCGGCCCGTCCATTGGCAGCCCCAGGTCTAAACAAGGGTATGCGCAATGCCGTGCGGTTAGGCTTGCTGTATGCGGCGATCTTGGTTGGCGCGGCCCTGACCCTGATCCCATTTTTGTGGATGCTCTCGACATCCCTCAAGACGCGCGAACAGCTATATGTCTTCCCCCCAGAGTGGATCCCATCACCGCTCGTCTTTGATAGCTATCGGATCTTGTTTAATCCGCTGCCGTTTGACGTCTTTTTTGTCAACAGCACCTTTGTCGCGGTGATGTCGACCTTTGGGACCTTGTTGGCCTGTTCGCTGGCTGCGTATGCGTTTGCTCGTCTACGCTTTCCCGGCCGCGAGCTCATCTTTGCCATCTTGCTGGGAACGATGATGATCCCTGGCCAGGTATTGTTGCTGCCACTGTTTATCCTCTACAAGAATATCAACTGGCTTAACACCCTCTATCCGCTCTGGGTTCCTTCCTTTTTTGGCAGCGCCTTTGGGACCTTTCTCCTGCGTCAATTTTTCCTGACTTTGCCTTCGGAACTGACTGACGCCGCCAAGATTGATGGTGCCTCCCACTTTGGCATCTACTGGCGGATCATCCTGCCGTTGGCCGGGCCGGGCTTGGCCACGCTCGGCATTTTCACCTTTATGGGTTCGTGGAACTCGTTTTTGGTGCCACTGATTGTGATCAGTGATATGGATCTCCGCACCTTGCCGCTGGGGTTGGCGGCGCTGCAAGGCAGCAATGAGATCCGTCTCAATGCCGTGATGGCCGCTTCGACTTTGAGCGTCCTGCCGATCCTGATCGTCTTCTTCTTTGCTCAGAAATACTTTGTGCAAGGTGTGGTACTGACGGGGATTAAAGGATAATCTGACAAAAGAAAGACGGCGGAGGGTTGTGCCTTAAAAACTCTCCGTCGTCTTTGGTTTTTTCCTCTGTGTAAACACTCCACTCGTTGACCAACCAGCCTACCCCGTATGCCCCAACCGTAGCGCGACGGAGAGCCGTTGATAGATGGCCGCGGCGATGGTGATCATCTCCAGGATGATCATTACGCTCACAAAGAAGATTGCCAGCGGTACAATCTGTTCGCGGGCAATGATTGGCAGCAGGGCCGGCAGCGGCGCCGTTGCTTCGCCTGTCACCCGGAAAAGGGGCACAAAGAGTGTAGCGGCTAGGGCCCCTGAGATGACCCCGGCAACTGCGCCGTAAGCCGTGAGGATCAGGTATTCCAGCGCCACTTGGCTGAGGATTTGCGGACGCTTGAGGCCAATCGCGCGCATTACCGAAAAGAGAAACATGCGTTCGTGTAGCGATGAGTAGCTGTAAGTGAGTAACCCCAGCGCGGCCATAAAGGCTGCGGCTAAAAAGCCCACCGAGAGGGTACCAAAGACCCCAACGCGCTCCATCTGAGCCTGCTCGCCGTTGATCATTGCTTGCGCATCGGCGACGCGAATGGTGCTAACGCCTGTAGTTGCAACTGAGCGTAGCACATCAGCACCAGTGGCGCCTGGCTGCAACCGCAGCCAAATGCGGTGAGGCATGGTCACCCCAAAAAAGCTGTTGATATACTCCAAATTCCCGATTACTGTTTCTTTATCTTCATAAACAGTGGGGAAATGTTCATACACGCCGACAATTCGGGCATCGATCGTCGCACTCGCCCCGATATCAGCCAAGACCCACAGCCGAATTTGATCGTTAATGTTGAGTTGGTTGTTGGTGAGGAACTTCTGTGAAACCAGAATCCCTTCATCCACAGCAGCTAGGCGATTCATCAAGCCACCAAGTGATTCGCGGGCGAGATCCGAGCGGAACCAAGCGGTGCGCGAGAAATCGACTCGATCCACCGCCAAGAAACGCGCTTCCGCCCGTCGGTTATCCCCTGCGACCAACGTGATGTTGGTTTGATAGTCGCCAACCCGAGCCGCTTGAAGAACGCCAGGTAATTCGCGGAATTCATCGATCGGCGGCACCCAATTCGCGCCTGTACCGGGACCCAGCGCTTCCACCTCGGAATAAGGTTCAAAGGTGAGATCAGCGCCAACGCGATAATAGATGCGGTCGAGCAGCCACTGGTCAAGACTGGCGGCCATTGAGAGCGTATAGACCCCAAGCGCCAATGAGACGATCACCAATAACAGCGGGTTGATGTAATTTTGGCTGTAGCGGCCCAACTGACGTAGGGCTAAATGGGGCGTCAGCCACGGCAGGCGATGGGCAATCAGATCAAAGAAGCGCATGATCCATGGGAAGAGCCGCATGGTCATCAAAGCAGCCACGATGACAAAGAGCGCCGGCACAATGATCAGCAGCGGGTCTTGGTAGAGATCTTCTGGTCGATCGCGTACGAGTGCCCCGAGTGAGCCGCGATTGGATTATGGCTGATAGCCATAATAGGTGGGAATGAGCAGCAAAATGTCGAGATACGCGCGGTACCAGAAGGGGCCACGTGGTGGACGAGTCCGTTCACGCTCCTGCGTCAACACGGTTTGGTTGCTGGTCAGTGCGGCTGTCCACAATTTGGCGATCAGCAAAATTGCTAGAGTCGCTATCAGGAGGGGCACGTTGAGGCCGTCCAACGAGACCGGTAGCGCTGTACGTTCTTCAAAGTTCAAAAAGCTGACCGTATAGCCCATCAAGCGAGCTAAACCCATGCCGAAGAGCAAGCCGAGCGGGCTAGCAATGGCAAAGAGGATCAAGCCTTCGACTAGGGTAAAACTTAAGACGCCCCAGCGCGTCATGCCGCGGCTGATCAAAATAGCTGACTCGCGCTGCTGCCAGTAGGCAATCACCGCCGACGTGAGGATCAAAAAATAGAGCAGAAAGCCAAATGCAGGGACATTAAAGCCCAAGAGAATGGTGGTGAGCGTGGTTTGGCGCCCAACAAAATTAGCTAGTGGCACCGAAGGCAAGGTTAGTTGCGCACCGGGCAGATAGCGTTTCACGACATTGGCAGCTTGTTCCCACCCGGTGGCATAATTGCGTGCCCCAGCCGGGCGAGCGCGCATTTCATCCAAAACCACATACCAGGTCGCCGAACGGACTTTGGTCTCCAAGCGCGCTTCGACATGGCCGATATAATCATCGCGCCGGACAAACAACTTGTCGCCCAAGGTTTGGTCGGGGTCGCTAAACCAGAATGGATCTTTGGGATCGTTGCTGCGCCACATGCCTGCGAGACGGATCGGGATCACGATCTGCCCCTGGCTGGTGGTGAGATTAAACTCGTCCCCCAGTTGGATCGCCAACTTGTCGGCCAACGCCTGATGCATCCAGACATCCAGCGCTTCACCAGATTGCCCCTCGGCCAGCGATTCCCCGTCGATGCTGATATACGCCTCAACGTCGCGGAAATAGGCAAGATTCACATCATCCAGAGAACGCTTGCCCGCGTAGCGGGTATCGTCGGGTTTGGGTTGGAGCGACAAAACCCCACTATCAGCCAAAAAGCCAGTGAATTTGATGGGAAGACCCACCTCGGACGAGAGCGTATCGGCCACATTTTCGGCCAGTGCTTCGCCACGCTCAAGCGTCAAGGGCACCGTCGGCGAAGAAGGGGCAAAGACGCGCGACGAAAAGGGCGGGCGACCAGTGATCCGGCTATATTCGGCCAACTCTTGCCGCATAATCACCGTTTCGACTGCTTGGGCAAAAAAGGCCGCACTGCTCACCAGCCCGATCGCCAAAATGACGCCCAGCAAGGAAAGCAAGCTCAGGCCAAAGTGATAGCGCAGGCGTTGACCCGAAAGCCGTAATAGATCAAGAAAACCCTGCACTGGTCGCCAGAACCGGTTGGGACGTTGTAACTGTACCATCGGTCGGGTAACCGACTCGATGGGGGGAGCATTCGTCGTATGTTTGTTTACGGTCATTTAGGCTTAAACGCACAGAGGATGATGCAATCACAAACATTCAGTTTGACACATCTAGGAAATCTATTCTATACTCAGCGTACCGAATCGACAACTTCAACACCAAATACTACCTCCTTTGCCGCTCAGTAGTGTTTTGCACTGCTCTCATGAGTTTATCCTGAACACGAGTGCATGCTGGCTCTAGCCCAACTGGCTAAGCTAGGCGCAGAATTTCAAGATAAGCTGCACATTGCAAGAGGTCATCTCAAGATCGGTTGTGGCTCTTGGTTGCGTGAATAGGCAACCAAGAGCGTACAGAGATGGCTAGCAACTGAGTCGACAAAGCGCCTAAATACCAAACACATCATTATTGTTTGTTCTCGTTTACGAGGTTGACAAGGAGTGAGCATGAATTTTGAGTCCCTGAATCGGCGTGATTTCTTGCGCCTCAGCGGCTTGAGCGCGGCCGGAGTTTTGGCCGCCGCCTGTGGTACGCCACCTGCCCCTGGTTCCGAAGCTGCGCCAGCAGATGCAGCAACAGCTCCTGCAGCCGGTGAAGCCGCGGCGGCTCCAGCAGCAGCTTCTGGGGTGAATGTGCCTCAGGTGCCGCGCGAGCGCACGCTGATTATTATGATGGGCGGGGGGCAAGGGCAATTTACCGATGTCGGTTTGGGCAATCCCTATGCTACAGGTGCATCTCATCAATTTGGTAGTGCAGCACTCTGGGAGCCGCTCTATTTTTATTCGGCTTTTTCTGATGAACACATTCCGTGGTTGGCAGAGAGTTTCGAATATAACGACGACTATACCGAGCTGACAATCAAAATCCGCAGCGGGGTGACCTGGAGTGACGGCACGCCATTCACAGCGCGCGACGTTGCCTTCACCATCAACATGTTGATCGCGAACGGTAGCGACCCCGATGTGACGAAAGTACGGAATTCAACCGAAGTGTCGCAATGGGTACAAGAAGCCACTGCCCCGGATGATGCTACCGCTGTGCTCACCTTTCATGAGCCGCGGCCGCGCTTTATCTTCAGCCACCTGTCATCGAAGTTCGATACCGGTATCTACATTGTGCCCGAGCACATCTATAGCACTGTGGAAGATGTCTCGGCCTATGAAGGGTATGATCCCGAAGCTGGGCTGCCGGTATGCACCGGGCCGTACAAGATCACCGCGTGGACACCGCAGCAGAAGTTTATCGACCTGCGTGACGAGTGGTGGGCGGTAACGAGTGGCTTCGTGGCTGAGATGCCCCAAGTGCAGCGCATTTTGGCCCTGCCAACCGCTGATGAGACCACCATGGCGCAGATGGTGATCAACAATGAGCTGGATTCGTTGCTTGACTTGCGCGCAACGACGATCCGCCAAGTGGTTGATCAAAACCCGAATATCATCACCCATACTGGCCGTGAAGCTCCCTATGGGTACACGGACTGGTGGCCGACTTCGTTCTGGTTCAACTGCGATGAAGGTCCCTTTGCCGACAAGAATGTCCGCTGGGCGGTCAGCTATACGATCAACCGCGAACAGATGTTGGAGGTCGCGCTGGAAGGTTCCGGTGTCTTGACGACCTTGCCTTTCCCCCGCTACGCTGCTATGGAGCCCTTCTTCGAAGCGGCAGAGCCGTTGCTGCAAACCTACAACACCGCAGAACATAATCTCGACAAAGCCGCAGAGCGCATGGCTGCTGCCGGGTATGAGAAGGATAGCGAGGGCTTCTGGGCCAAAGATGGCCAGCGCATCGAAACCTTTATCGGTGGCTGGGGCGTCTTTGCCGACATCGGTCCGGTGTTGGCTGAGCAGTTACGCCAAGGCGGCTTTGCGCTCGACTTCCAGATGCCCGCCGACCACGGCACTCAGATCAGCGAAGGCCGCGAGTATATCTGGCTGAATGGTCACGGCGGCGCCATTAATGATCCCTTCGATACGCTCGACATGTTCACCAGCAAGTATTATCAACCGGTGGGTACACCAACGACCTACAATTCGCGTTTCCGCAATGAAGCATATGATGCGGTGCTCGAGGAGATGGCGAAGGTCTCCCCCGAACGGCCCGAATACATGGATCTCTACTTGCAGGCACTAGAGATCTTCCTGGATGAACTGCCCGACTGTCCGCTGCAGCAATTCTTGCATCGTATTCCCTACAACACCACCTATTGGACGGGTTGGCCAACCGCCGACGATCCCTATGTGAATGGTGCGTTCTGGCACTTGACCTTCCCGTTGATTCTGCATCGCTTGCGACCAACAACGTAACGCTTAATCGAAAACAAATGACCGTGGTACGTAGTAATTGATACTCCCTAATCAGCGTTCATCGCGGTCATTTGTTTTGCTTGCTTGTTTGTTCTCCAACGCATTTCCTGCAGTTTCTAAACTATATTTAACTATATTTGAGGAGGAATCCATGGATTGGCAGAATCTGAATCGGCGTGATTTCTTGCGCCTCAGTGGCTTGAGCGCAGCCGGAGTTTTGGCCGCCGCCTGCGGTACGCCACCTGCCCCTGGTTCCGAAGCTGCGCCAGCAGATGCAGCAACAGCTCCTGCAGCCGGTGAAGCCGCGGCGGCTCCAGCAGCAGCTTCTGGGGTGAATGTGCCTCAGGTGCCGCGCGAGCGCACCTTGGTCATCATGTTCGGGGGCACGCAGGGCCAGTTTGTTGATGTCGGTTTGGGCAATCCCTATGCTACAGGTGCAACCCACCAGATCGGTAGCGCAGCCCTCTGGGAACCGCTCTACTTTTATTCGGCCTTTTCCGACGAACACATTCCGTGGTTGGCGGAGAGTTTCGAATATAACGACGACTACACCGAGTTGACGATCAAAATCCGCAGCGGGGTGACGTGGAGTGATGGCACGCCATTCACCGCTGGTGATGTTGCCTTTACCCTTAACATGTTGATGGATAACGGCAACGATACAGAAGCAACCAAGATCCGCAACTCAACCGAAGTCGCCCGCTGGGTGGAATCGGCCACTGCCGTGGATGATGCCACTGTTGTGATCACTTTCTTTGAGCCGCGGCCGCGCTTTATCTTCAGCCACCTGTCATCGAAGTTCGATACCGGTATCTACATTGTGCCCGAGCACATCTATAGCACTGTGGAAGATGTCTCGGCCTATGAAGGGTATGATCCCGAAGCTGGGCTGCCGGTATGCACCGGGCCGTACAAGATCACCGCGTGGACACCGCAGCAGAAGTTTATCGACCTGCGTGACGAGTGGTGGGCGGTAACGAGTGGCTTCGTGGCTGAGATGCCCCAAGTGCAGCGCATTTTGGCCCTGCCAACCGCTGATGAGACCACCATGGCGCAGATGGTGATCAACAATGAGCTGGATTCGTTGCTTGACTTGCGCGCAACGACGATCCGCCAAGTGGTTGATCAAAACCCGAATATCATCACCCATACTGGCCGTGAAGCTCCCTATGGGTACACGGACTGGTGGCCGACTTCGTTCTGGTTCAACTGCGATGAAGGTCCCTTTGCCGACAAGAATGTCCGCTGGGCGGTCAGCTATACGATCAACCGCGAACAGATGTTGGAGGTCGCGCTGGAAGGTTCCGGTGTCTTGACGACCTTGCCTTTCCCCCGCTACGCTGCTATGGAGCCCTTCTTCGAAGCGGCAGAGCCGTTGCTGCAAACCTACAACACCGCAGAACATAATCTCGACAAAGCCGCAGAGCGCATGGCTGCTGCCGGGTATGAGAAGGATAGCGAGGGCTTCTGGGCCAAAGATGGCCAGCGCATCGAAACCTTTATCGGTGGCTGGGGCGTCTTTGCCGACATCGGTCCGGTGTTGGCTGAGCAGTTACGCCAAGGCGGCTTTGCGCTCGACTTCCAGATGCCCGCCGACCACGGCACTCAGATCAGCGAAGGCCGCGAGTATATCTGGCTGAATGGTCACGGCGGCGCCATTAATGATCCCTTCGATACGCTCGACATGTTCACCAGCAAGTATTATCAACCGGTGGGTACACCAACGACCTACAATTCGCGTTTCCGCAATGAAGCATATGATGCGGTGCTCGAGGAGATGGCGAAGGTCTCCCCCGAACGGCCCGAATACATGGATCTCTACTTGCAGGCACTAGAGATCTTCCTGGATGAACTGCCCGATTGCCCAGTGCAGCAGTGGTTGCATCGTATTCCTTACAACACCTCCTATTGGACGGGCTGGCCAACCGCCGACGATCCTTATCTGAACGGTGCGTTCTGGCACTTGACCTTCCCGTTGATTCTGCATCGCTTGCAGCCGACTGCGTAGTTAGAATTGCGGGATACAGAAACAGGAACCAAGATTCGGTTTGCGTTTGCTACCCTGCTGGTCCTGACTTCTGTATCCCGTATGCTGTAACCCGAATTGGAGCAACCCAATGACTTTATCTTATCTGGTTCGACGTATTTTCATGCTCTTTCTGATCGTCTGGTCGGCGGCGACACTCAACTTTTTTATCCCCAAAATTACTCCGCGCAACCCGATTCGTGAAAAATTGATGGAGCAGGCTTCTCGCGGGGGCTATATCCCACCCGGTTTTGAAGAGATGGTGCAAAGCTACGAGGCTAAATTTGGCCTGAATAAGCCCGTCTGGGAGCAATATCTCACCTATATGGGGGAGATGGCGCGCTTCAATTTGGGGTATTCGATTGCTAATTTCCCCAAAACCGTGCCGGAATTGATCGGCCAGGCTATCTGGTGGACTGTTGGATTGCTCTCCGTCACTACGATCGTCACCTTTCTGATAGGTACGTTACTAGGTGCCTTGATGGCGTGGGGCCGTTCGGGGATTCTCTTCCGCAATATTGTCCCGTCGCTGTTGGTGATCGGGGCGGTTCCCCCCTTTATTGTCGGCTTATTGTTAATCTATTTTGTGGCGTTCAAATGGAAATTACTCCCCCTTGGGGGTGCATATGGGGCGACCACCTTGCCTTCATATGATCTCAACTTCTTCTTGGAAGTGGGCAAACACGCCATCTTGCCTGCATTGGCCTTTATCCTCACGACAGCCGGGGGGTGGGCCATTGGCATGCGCGGCATGATGGTAACAGTGCAAGGTGAAGATTATATGACCTTTGGTGAAGCCAAAGGGCTGAAAAACTGGCGCCTCTTTTATAAATATGCGGTGCGCAATGCCTTGTTGCCGCAGATTACTGGGCTAGCGATTGCCTTCAGCCAAATCGTTGGTGGTTCAGTCTTGGTCGAAGTGGTCTTTCGCTATCCAGGTTTAGGCTCGCTGCTGGCCCGAGCAATTACTCAGTTGGACTACTTCCTGATCTATGGGATTGTGTTTATCTTGATTGTAGCGATTGGGATCGCGATGTTCATCATCGACTTGATCTATCCATTGCTTGACCCCCGTATTGCCTACGAAGGATAATAAGATGGCTGTTCAAAGTTCAGGTTCGCCCATCTCTGGTTTTTCTACGCCTACCCGCTCAACAGCAGCAAATAACCCTCGCGGTTTAGGCCTCGCCCTCCGCTATTTGCGCCGTAATCGCCAACTCTCGATTGGGCTAGGAATTCTTGTCATTTTGGTGCTCTTTTCGCTGATTGGCCGTTTCTTTGTAGATCCCAAAGAAGCTTATCCGCTTGGTGCGCAGGCCAGCCAACCCCCTTCATGGGAGTATCCCTTTGGGACAGATGGCCAAGGCCGCGATCTCTTCGCCGTTGCCGTCTTTGGGATCTTGGAAACATTGCGGATCGGCCTGATCGCCGGTTTGATTGGCGTGGGGTTTGGGTCATTTTTAGGCTTTACCTCGGCCTTTTTTGGTGGTTGGTACGACACAATCGTCCGCTGGGTAGTGGATGTTTTGCTGACTGTGCCTGGCTTATTGATCCTGATCGTCATCGCCTCGTCGCTTGGCCCCGACAGTTTTAACCTCACTGGGATGGCTTTTGTAATTGCCTTAACTGCGTGGATGGGGCCGACGCGTACGATCCGTGCGCAAGTGCTGACTTTGCGTGAACGCTCCTATGTGATGATGGCCCGGCTCAATGGTATGAGCAATTGGGGTATTATCTTCCGCGAATTGGTGCCCAATCTCTTGCCCTATCTGGGGGCCAGTCTGGTGGGCTCGGTCACAGGGGCGATCTTCGCCTCGATTGGTTTAGCAGCGCTCGGCTTAGGGCCGTTGCGCGAGCCCACCATCGGCGTGACCATCTATTGGGCCATGTCGCAAAATGCCTTGCTGCGCGAAATGTGGTGGTGGTTGATGATGCCGATTTTGACGATCGTGTTGATGTTCGTCATGTTATTCTTGATCTCTGCCGGCCTGGACGAACTGGCCAATCCACGTGTCCGCCGCTCTGAATAATCAATGGCTTATGCAGGCGCAGTTAAATTTTCTGGCTTGTGTAAGTTCTGTACCTGGATTCCTGATGTCGAAGGAGAGCTGATTTGAGCGAGTATGTGTTGCGGGTAAAAGACCTGGATGTCCATTATTACACTGATGCCGGTGTGGTCAAGGCGGCCAACCGCGTATCGTTTGATCTGAAACCGGGCGAGCGAATGGGTCTGGTCGGTGAATCTGGCTCAGGCAAGTCGACTCTGGCACTGGCAATTTTGCGGATGATCAAGCCGCCGGGGCGGATTGCTGGTGGGCAAATTCTGTTGGAAGATACGGACCTGGTTACGCTGAGTGAAGAGGAGATGCGTCAAGTCCGGGCGAGCCGGATTAGCATGATCCCCCAAGGCGCCATGAACTCGCTCAACCCGATTCTGCGGGTGAAAGATCAGATCATCGATAGCATGGTCGATCATGGGGTAAACCTCAGCAAGTCCGCCCTGCAAGAGCGAGCGCTGGAAGCGCTGGATGCAGTGGAACTCAGCCGCAAAGTTGGGAATATGTATCCCCACGAGTTGAGCGGCGGGATGAAACAGCGCGCCTGTATTGCCATCAGCATTGCCATGCACCCTCAAGTGATCATCGCTGATGAGCCTACGAGTGCGCTCGATGTGGTGACACAGCGGCAGGTGATGCAAACGATCGGCCGTCTGCAAGAACAGCTGGGCAGCGCCGTTATTCTGATCGGTCACGATATGGGCTTGATGGCGCAATTTGTCCATCGTATGGCCGTAATGTACGCTGGCCGTATGGCTGAGCTGGGCACTGTGCAAGATACCTTCACGAGCCCGCTTCATCCTTATACCGATTTGCTGATTGAAAGCCTGCCAGTGTTGGGGAAGCGTGGAGTGTTTAAGGGGATTCCTGGCATTACCCCCTTGCTGCGTGATCTGCCACCGGGTTGTGTCTTCAACAACCGTTGCCCCAAAGCGATGGAGATCTGCCAGCAGGTTATCCCAAACTGGCGTGAATATGGACACGGGCACTGGGCTGCCTGTCATCTACACGAGCAATAAAACCTGTGCTCGCTTCGTCAAGGGTGTTCGTCATGACGCCCGGTCTGCGTTGCGTTCATGTCGAGAACGCTCCAGTGACTAACTGAAATTAGCCTTTTGATTGTTGATCTTCCATGTTAGGGGCCGCACTCCATGACCCATCTGCTTGAATTACGCAATGTTACGCAAAAGTTTCGCACCGGCACGGTTGCGGTCGATAATGTCTCGTTTTATGTGAAAAATGACCACCCCAGCATCATCGCAATCGCTGGCGAGAGTGGGAGTGGCAAAACGACGATGGGGATGATTACGCTGGGCTTCCTCCAGCCTTCCCAGGGTGAAGTCCTGTACAAAGGGAGTAACCTGAAGAAACTCACTGGTCAGGAACAGCTGAAGTTTCGGAAAGAAGTCCAGGCCGTCTTCCAAGATCCGTTTGCGGTCTACAATCCCTTCTATAAAGTAGACCACATTATGGAAGTGCCGATTGCTAACTTCAAACTGGCCCGTTCCAAAGCGGAAAGCCGCTCGTTGATGGAACAAGCCTTGGTGAGTGTTGGGCTGCGTCCAGAAGAGACATTGGGGCGTTTCCCGCATCAGCTTAGTGGTGGCCAACGGCAGCGCCTAGCGGTAGCACGTGCGTTGCTGATGAAACCTCAATTGCTCATCGCCGATGAACCTGTCTCCATGGTTGATGCTTCTCTGCGGGCGACGATCTTGGAGAGCCTGCGCAAGATGAATGATGAGCTGGGCGTCACCATTCTCTACATTACCCACGACTTAACGACGGCCTACCACGTCTGCGATTATATTATGATTATGTATCGTGGGTCGGTGATGGAAGCTGGCGATGTGGACACGGTGACCACCAATCCCCAGCATCCCTACACCCAATTGCTGATTGATTCGATTCCCTGGCCGGATCTCACCCGCAAATGGGGCCAACAAGAGATTATCATCGGGGAAGACGCGAAGACGACAGCGCAAGGATGCAAGTTTGCCAATCGCTGCCCTCATGTGATGGACAAATGCCGCCAGAGTCACCCCCCGCTCTATCAGCTGGATGACACACACGTCGCGGCTTGTTATCTCTACGACACCCAGCCACAGCTACCCGGTGAGCAACTGGGGGAACTCTTTGCTGGAGCGCCCGCACGTGTTACTGCCTAAAAGCCGAAGTTAGGGCAACCAAATAATTACTTCGTCCGCCTTGCGACGTATGTAGTGAATTGCTTTGGCGCGTTCAAGAGGAGGTCAGCCGCGGATAATCACCTCGTGGGGAACGCCGAGCTTGGTGAGTACATTCAAGCGCCGTTCAGCGAGGGCTTGTTCAACATCGCTTGCCTGTTCAACAGTGATTTTCCCCCCCAACTGATTGGCCTCCTCGGCAAGCTGCACAAAATAGCGATCTTCGATCTGGTTGCCCAAATAATAGATCTGCTCTCCTTGCCAACGGAAGCGGAAATCAAGCGGGTAGCGGTTATGTAGCGCCGTGGCTGGTGGGTTGGTTGAGCGTTGGTCAAGACGTTCGCCCAACAGCATCGTCCAACTCCTAAAGGAGTCTACACCCAGGTTGCTGAGGCTCGAATTATTAAGCGCAAACCAGATCAACCCGATCACCAGTGCATAAGGGATGAGCTGGATTAGATTCCAAAGAAGCTGCCCGACGATCACAAATGGGCGAATGAAGATGGTGTAGAGACAGCCGCTGAGCATCGCTGAATCCCTCCAAGCCACATTGTTGTGTTGAATTGCTGGTACGCCAAAGCAGAAAATGGTGATTGCTGACGTTGCTACTTGGCAACGTCAGCAACAGAGAAGCAAATTGAATTTATGGGGTGGTCACTGCTTCAGTCGTGGTAATGTCTTCGGGCGCAGTGATCTCTTCGGTAGCCGTGAGCGCCTCACTCGCGGTGATCGTTTCGCTTGTGGTGAGTGCATCCGTTGTGGTGACGGTGTCAGTGTCCGTGATTGCGTCCGTCTCGGTGAGCGGTGCAGCGGTTGTCACACTCTCGGTCGCTGTGATCGATTCGGTTGCCGTTAGTCCGTCGGTAACGGTTGGCGCGACAGTCCCCGTGATGCTTTCCGTCGCAGTGATCACTTCTGCCGGGGCTGTTGGCGTGGGCCGAGGCGCTGGGTCTGTTGGAATCGGTGAAAGGCCGCCTTTGAGCGCTGCTAATAGTAGGGCAGCGATCCCAAGGGCTAACAGACTCGTACGAACGCCAAGTTTCATGCTTTCCTCCTCGACAGATAGGTCTATTTAACTTGCTGAATAGATTTCGATTGAATATGTTGAAAAACTATGTGCCTTCACAGAAACCAGGCTTCTAACAGAAGCCTGGTTTCTCTCATTGCTTGACGCGAATAGCGTAATAAATATCTATCCTAAGAGTGACAGGTGTTCAAGGAACATCCCCAGCCTAGCCGGCTGCAACCTTTAGGATAGAAATCAGTAGTGTCATTATACCTTCATTTCTCCTAAGAAGCTAGCAGAAGGGCCACGCAATAGCATGAGCGAACGCATCAAAATTTCGTCCGGCGCCCCCTGGGAATCAATCGTGGGATATTCACGGGCTGTCCGGGTCGGCAATCAGATCGAAGTAGCCGGCACCACAGCCGTCGACGAGGCTGGCAATGTGGTCGGCGTGGGCGATCCGGCAGAGCAGACACGCGTAATCCTGCGCAAGATTGAACAGGCGTTGAGCGCTGCCGGGGCTTCACTGACCGATGTGGTGCGGACTCGCATTTTTGTGACTGACATCAGCCAGTGGGAAGCCATCGGCCGTGCCCACGGCGAATTTTTTGCCGACATTCGACCGGTGGCCACTATGGTCGAAGTCAAGGCGCTGATCAGCCCCGAACTCTTGGTCGAGATCGAAGCTACTGCGCTGCTCGCACACGGAAGCTAGGCGCTTAAGCGGTTGTCCAGTCGACGTTGGTCTTGCCCGGCCAACCCAAACTGATACGCCCACGCTCCTTCTCGACCGAGAGAATTTCCACGGTGATGATGTCCCCCACGCTGAGTACCGTGCCGAACGGAATCTGGCTGCGGTGGAGCAAGCCATCTTGCTTGACACCAATATCGACAAAGGCGCCAAAGTCCACCACATTGCGCACGGTGCCTTCTAGCTGCAGTCCGGTGGCCAGATCATCCAGAGAAAGGACATCGCTGCGCAAGATTGGCGTGGGCAGGTCGGCGCGCGGATCACGGCCAGGGCGCACCAATTGTTCAAAAATATCTTGCAGGGTGGGTGCACCAACCCCTAACTCTTGGGCCAGGGTCGCTAGCGGATTGGCTGCTTGTAGCTCGCCCAATTTGCTCGCTCGCTCAGCGAGGGGGCTGTCCACCTGTATCTTTGCTCGTTTGAGAACCTGCTGGGCGATGGCGTAACTTTCTGGGTGAATGGCGCTGGCATCCAGCGGTTGATCTCCCCCACGGATGCGCAAAAAGCCAGCGGCTTGCTCAAAGGCTTTGGGACCCAAGCCACTCACTGCTCGCAATGATTTGCGATTGGCAAAGGGCCCTTGCTGATTGCGGTGTTCGACAATCTTCTCCGCCAGTTTGGGGCCGATGCCGGCAACGTATGTCAATAAGGCTGGCGATGCGGTATTCACATCGACACCCACTTGATTGACCACACTTTCGACCACGCCATCCAAGGACGCGGCCAGGGCTTTTTGATCCACATCGTGTTGGTACATGCCCACGCCAATCGCTTTGGGTTCGATCTTGACCAACTCGGCTAGCGGATCTTGTACGCGCCGGGCAATGGAAACGGCGCTGCGTAAACTCACATCCAGCTCGGGAAATTCACTGCGGGCTGGTGTGCTCGCACTGTAAACACTCGCCCCGGCTTCATTGACCATCAAATAGTGTAACCCGCCGTTGGCCCAGGCTGGTTTGCTGCGGATCAACTCGGCCACGATTTGTTCGGTTTCGCGTGAAGCTGTGCCATTGCCGATAGCAATCAGGGTGACGCCATGCGCCGCGACTAGTTCGCTCAAGGTGCGTAGCGTTGCCGCTCGCTGGCGTTGTGGTTCGTGGGGATAAACCGTGTCCGTCACCAGCAATTTGCCCGATGGATCGACCACGGCCACTTTGCACCCGGTGCGAAAGCCTGGATCAAGGGCCAAGACAGTGTGTCCGGCCAGTGGTGGCTGGGTCAAGAGCGCCCGCAAATTCGCGGCGAAGACGCCAATGGCATGGGCTTCGGCGCGCTCAGTCAAAATCCGGCGCACGTCCCGTTCGATGGCGGGGAGCAACAGGCGTTCGGCGGCATCCTGGCTCGCCTCGCTTAATTGTTCGGCCAACCGTGATGCTGGGTTGGGCGGAAAATAAGTGTTGATGGCTTGCTGCCAATCGCGTTCGGGCACATCAATCGCCACGCGCAAAATTTTCAGCGCTTCTCCCCGGTTCAAGGCCAAAATTTGGTGGGGACGAATGCGTTCGAGGCGTAAGGTAAAGTCATAATAGAGGGCAAAGACAGCCTTCTCATCTTCGGCGTCCTCAATTTTGCCCGCACGAACCTCACCAAACTTGAGCGCCTTTTCGCGCGTGATGCGGCGTACCTCGGGATGATCGCTGATCAACTCGGCGACAATATCGCGTGCACCACTCCAAGCCTCGTCGAGGGTTGCCACCTGTTCATTCAGAAAGGGAGTGGCCAGTTCCTCCAGGGTACTCTTGGTGCGCGGCTGGGCCAAGATCTGCTCGGCCAGCGGTTGCAAGCCTTTTTCACGGGCGATGCTGGCCCGAGTGCGCCGTTTGGGCCGGTAGGGTTGATAGAGATCTTCCAGTGCGGTCAAGGTGGTTGCCGCGAGCAATTGCTCGCGCAGCTCCGGCGTCAACTGGCCCTGCTCTTCAATCGAGGCCAAGATGGCCGCGCGTCGCTCATCGAGCTTACGCAGCGCGTCGAGCAGGGATTGGATCTGGCGCAGTTGCTCTTCATCCAGCAGATCGGTAGCCTCTTTGCGATAGCGAGCGATAAACGGAATGGTGTTGCCGCCGTCCAGCAATTCGATCGCCGCCTCGACTTGGGCAGGGCGCAGCTGGAGTTGGCTCGCAATAGCGATGGCGTAAGACAAAATACTCTCCTTCGTACAACCAATAGTGATAGGAGACGGGCGTTGTGGAATGAGCTATCCTAGGCGGATGCCATAATCTCGGCTGGCGTAGTCATAAAATTCGCTTGCCGCGCCAACGGCCGTCGTGGTGGTCAGCCCCCGGAATTGTGGCTTGATCTGGCTGAGCTGCAGCATGAAACGGATCGAGCCGATTTGGATATGGCCATACAAGCTCCAGCGTTCCACTCGTTCGAGCAGGGTAAAATCGCCCAGAAATTCCGGAAACTTACGTTTGAGATGGGACGCGGCGGCCTCGAGATCATCCACCACAAAGCCGAGATGGTGAATGCGGCTGGGTGCAGGCGGCGCCAGCGGTGCATCGGGATTAAAGTCGAAGAGGAAGAGGGCTGTATTGCCACTCGTCACTACAGTGAGATGCTCATCATCGCGTACGACTTGCAGCCCCAAACCTTCGGCAAAGAAGCGCTTGGCCACGCTGCGATCTTCAAAGGCGAGTGCGAGATGATCAAAGCCATAATTGGTAAAAGGCTTGTCGTTCGTAAGATCCAACTCGCTGGCCACGACGGTAAAATTCGCATCTCCGTAATGTTCGATAATTTCATAAAGGAACATGTCCGGGTAGATCAAATTGTCTCCCTTGTAGACCGAAATGCGGTGATTGGCCAAGATCCGGTGCGGCAATAATTTGTCCAATGCCAGGTGGACAACATCATGCGTGGGGATGGGCCCGGAGAATTGTTCTTTCCCATTCACGTCAAACGTTACCAACGTCAGCTCAGGATTTGTCATACAAACCTTTCTGGATAATAGCTGGCTGGGCCGAAAACAGCGCAGTGCAAGCCACGTTGCCCCGGCCGCAAAGCGAAGACCATATTCTAGCCAGCAGCTAGGTTGAACGCTAATGTGGGATCATACCATTAGAACATAGTTGCGACTAAATAGGGGGCTCTGCTGCAAAATAAAGTAGCCTGGCGGCTTCCCACCAGGCTGTATAGCCGATGTTATACGTACCACCCACGGGCGCTCACCGCTGCAGACTGCATTGAGGAGGAGATAGTTACCCCTTTAGCCCAGTGATCGCCGCTCCTTGCACAATCCATCGTTGGCCAACGAGGAAGAGCAGCAGAATTGGCGCAAGCGAAATCATAATGCCAGCTAGGATTTCAGACTGATTGCCCGTGCCCATGTACCCACGTAGGGTCGCAATCGCAATGGGGAAAGTGTATTGATCCCAACTACGTAAATAGAGCAGTGGACCGACAAAGTTGTTCCACGACCCCAAAAAGGTAAAGATCCCGAGTGCTGAGAGGGCTGGCCCGGTCAACGGCAGGAGAATATTCCAGTAGATGCGGAAAAAGCTTGCGCCATCGATGCGCGCTGCTTCGAGCAGATCTTGCGGCAGAGCTTTAAAGTGTTGTCGCAACAAAAAGACGCCGAAGGCACTGGTCAGCGCAGGCAAGATCAACGCCCAATGGCTATCCATGAGTGAGAAATAGCGGATCAGGATAAACGAGGGGATTAGCGTAACTGTGCCTGGCACCATCAGCGAAGCTAGGAAGATGCCGAAGATTAGATCTCGCCCTGGGAAGCGCAAACGCCCAAAAGCGAAGCCAGCCATCGAACAGGTGATCAACTGGGCGATGGTAACGATGCTGGCAATCTTGACGCTGTTCCAGAAGAAAAGCAGGAATTGAATGTCGGGTGAGTTTAGGACATTGGCATAATTTTGCCAATGAAAAGCGGTGGGCCAAAAATCGGGCGGCAAGTTGAAGGAATCTTTGGGATCGCGTAGCGAAGTTGAGATCATCCAGGAGATCGGGGCAAACTCGATGATGGCAATGCCGATCAGCAAAATCCAGAGTAAGCTATCCCAAAGCCAGAAGAGCGGTGTACGCCAAGAGAATTCTCGGTGCGAAGGTTTCGTCGCAGATGTGGTAACGCTCATAGCAACCTCTTTTTACTCAGAGACAAGTCAGATAAACGTTGATGACTTTTATCTGATTTCTCAATGAACCTTATGCTTATTCGTAATGGACCCATTTGCGTGCTCCCAAGAACTGGAAGAGCGTCAACACAACGAGAATGGCAAAGAGGGTTAACGAAACCGCAGATGCATAGCCCATCTCAAAACCGCGGAAAGCCTGTTCATAGATATAAATGGCGATCACGCGCGATGCATCGCCTGGGCCACCTTCGGTCAGCACATAGACATTGTCGAAGATTTGAAAGGCCCCGATCAGCGAGATAACGATGGCAAAAAAGGCAGTTGGGGAGATTAACGGCAAGGTGACATAGCGGGTCAGCTGGAGCCGATTCGCCCCGTCGATCTTCGCGGCTTCATAATAGCTTTGTGGAATCCCTTGCAGCCCGGCCAAATAGATGACCATTAAATAGCCGCAGGCTTTCCAGACATCAAAGAGGATAGCTGAGGCGAGTGCCCAAGTTGAGCTACTGAGCCAGGGGATGGGGGAGAGGCCGATTTGAGTCAGCAAATAATTGACCACACCCCGATCTTGCGTCAAGAGTAGGCGCCATACCACGGCCAATGAAGCTGTGGTTGTTAACACCGGGAAAAAGATGGCCGTTCGTAGGCCATAACGCAACAAGGCAGGCATGGCGCGGTTAACACCGATTGCCAAGAGAAAGCCCAAAATGTTGTTCAAGATGGTGACCGCAAAGGTTAAGATAAATGTATTGCGGTAGATGACAAACAGCCGTTTGTCACTTGGCAGACGAGTCAAATTGCTCAGCCCTGCCCATTCGGGCGGGGTAAGTAGATCGTATTTTAGAAAGACCAAAACGAGTGACGACAGAATCGGTATGATCACAAAAGTGAAGAGACCAATTACCGCCGGAGTGATAAAAAGATAACCAGCCAACGCTTCGCCGCGTAACAGACGATTGTGCCAAAGATGACTTGCGCGACGACGCTGCGCGGGCAGCTTGATCGATTCGCTTGCGCTCATGCCTGCTCCCTATGGTTGATGCGGATTGAAAACAGCAGCCTATGTGGATAGAAACTGCTGTTCTCAAAACATGTGTTGAAGTATGCAATTAGGCCGCTTGTAGTTTGTCCATTTCGGCTTGCAATTCTTCGTGAGCCGCATTTAGCGCCTCTTCAACACCGCGTTCGCCATTCCAGATCGTTGCATAGTGGCGATTCAAGATCGGTTCAATCACGTTAAAGTTGCGTGGGGAAGGTACGGTCGCGGCGTAATCGAGCGATTCGTAGAAGATGGCCGAATTGGACGGGCCAGATTCGGCAAAGATCGGCATTTCGGCCACCGAGCGGAGCGCCGGAATGTTCCCGCCCAGTTGTACCATGTCGATAGCCGCGTCGGGGCCGGAAAGCAGTTTCACCACTTCCCAGGCTTGGTCTGGCACTTTGCTAGATGAAGAGATCCCCCAGCCGTCGGTTCCGGCGACAGTCTTCAGCGGACCGGCACGGTGGGGTTGATATTGCAGATCGTATGTTTCGAAGTGGGCTTCATGCGAGCCGGCGATACACCAACGACCACAGGTGCGCATGACTAGATTGCCTGCATGGAATTGCGCACCTTCGTCCCACCCTTCAGGGTTAGGCGCAATGCGATGTTTTAAGATTAAATCGGCCAGGAACTGCACAGTTTCGGCCACTTTGGGGTCAAGTAAGTTCGAGGCACTCCAATCGGCTGTAAGGGGCGAAGTATCGTTGTTGAAATACCAGGCGGCCATGCCAAACATGCCTGAACCCCAGAACGAATAGGCGAAGCGATCATCCGCACCACCAGTCACTTTCGACAGTTTCAGGCTGGCTTCCAGAAAATCGTCCCAAGTCCAGTCATTCGTGGGTGGCGCAACTCCTTCTTCTTCAAAGATGGCCGTGTTGTAATAGAGCACCATATTGTTCCACGAGAAGGGGTATTCCATTTGTTGGCCATCGACCTGCAACATTTCGCGCAGCGTCGGGTGAACATCATTTTCCAGTACCTCTGCCGCCGCAGCATCGGCACTAAAGAAGTCGTTCAGCGAGACCAAGACATTTTTGTCAGTGACCAAACCTAAGCCTTCGATGGCGATCATGATCACGTCGATTTGTTCTCCACCGGCGATACGGGTTAACAAGCTATCTGAATAGCCATCCCAGCCACCAGCACCCCAACTATTGGCATTGACCACCAAATTAATATCGGGCAATTGTTCGGCCGCGCGAGCGAGGCTGTTATCGAACGTATTCACTGGCATGGAGGTGGTGGCGATCACGGTGGTCTGTTCGCTACTGGGCGCAGCGGCTTCACCACTGGAGCCACTAGTTTGAGCGGCCGGTGCGGCACAAGCACTGATTGTCATGCCAATACCGGCCAAGCCAATACCGGCCAAAGCCGACCACTGCAGCAATTGGCGGCGAGAAATACGGGGAGTGGAACCACTAACTAGATTTGACACGGTTTTCTCCTTTGTTGATGGAAAGAGTACGTTGATGTTTGCTCCGTTCGCGACGGGTGATGGAAGGAGCTTAGTAGGGAGCAGTTAGAATACGAACAATCAACTCAGTGGGAAGCAGCGTGCGTGTGGCTTGGTTCTTGAACCCTTAGGTAATTGAATCGTCTATTGCTTCAGGGAAAGCGAACAGCACCAAGCTTCGGTAAGTAAGTCAAAACGACTTATCGGTGGTGCGTCAGGACCACGGCGGCGCAGAATATAATGCAGTTATTCAATTACTACAGCGGTAGGACGTACGGTCTCGTCAGCAGCCCGAGGATACCCTTAAAAGTACAAGGAGCTCGGGGAGATTGAGACCTACTGCAGCCGCAACATTACAACTTGTCGGGCGACACGCGGAACACTATTTCAAGTAAATGGGCTTACTGCATAGTAGCGAAGGAAGCTTGATCTGTCAACTCCAAAACGCGAATCTTGGTGTTGACAGGTGAATGGAGCTGCAGAGAGGCTCCCCTGTAAAATAAAGTAGCCTGGCGGCTTCCCACCAGGCTACTAATTTTATAGACCAGAAATGTTGCTTATGCAGCGACCACTTCGCGTACAGCGGTAGCAATACGCTCGACACTCGGGATTGCTGCTTCTTCCAACGGCGGGCTGTAGGGGATCAGCGAGCCGCCAAGGTTGACCCGCTTGACCGGCGCATCCAGCCAATAGATGCCCTTGTCCGCGGCGAGCGAAACAAGATCCCCACCCCAGCCGGCACTGTGCGGTGACTCTTCGACCACGACTAGCCGATTGGTCTTGGCAATGGATTGCAGGATCGTCTCTTCATCGAGCGGGTTCATGCTGCGCAGATCGATCACCTCAACGTCGATCCCCTCTTTGGCGAGCAATTCCGCTGCTTCAAGCGAGCGGTGCATCATCAGTTGGATAGCGACAATGGTGACATCTTTGCCAGCGCGACGCACTTGGGCCTTGCCCAAGGGCAGTGGGCCAGTATCATCGGGAACATCCTCTTTGAGGTTGTACAGCCCTTTGTGCTCCAGCACAAAGACCGGATTATCTTCCCGGATGGCGCCGCGCAACAAACCATATGCATCGGTCGGGGTGCCCGGCGAAACAACCTTGAGGCCGGGAATGCCCATCAACCAGGATTCGGCACATTGTGAATGTTGCGTGCCAAAGCCAAAGGCCATGCCCTGGGCTGCACGAATGGTCAACGGGGCGACAAATTGGCCGCCGCTCATATAGCGATATTTGGCGATTTGGTTGACGATCTGGTCCATGGCCACAGGGACAAAGTCGGCAAACATCAACTCGGCCACCGGGCGCAATCCGGTGATCGCAGCACCCAGGGCTGCACCAATGATCGCTTGCTCGGAGATCGGCGTGTCGCGCACGCGATTTTTGCCAAATTCTTCGAAAAGCCCGGGCGTTACTTTAAAGACACCGCCGGCTTCGCCCACATCTTCGCCAAAAAAGATTACATTTTCATCGGCGCGCATCTCATCAGCCAGCGCCTTACAAACAGCTTCGCGATAGGTCATCACGGTCATAGTGATTGTGTCCTCGTATCGATAGATCGGCAGAGATGATCAATCTCCCCAATTTGCTCTCTATTTTTCGTAATAAATGTCGGTCAGTAGGGCTTCGAGCGGGGGATAGGGCTCGGCCTTGGCAAATTCGATGGCGTCATAGACCGCGGTGGTGGCCGCTGCCTTCATCTCGTCGAATTCGGTCTCATCGAGCTGACCATCGTCGATCATGCGCTGCTTGAGCAAGTCGATCGGGTCTCGTTTCAACCACTCTTCAAGCTCGCCCTTGGCCCGATAGGGTGCAGTATCGGTACGTGAGTGACCGCGGAAGCGATAGGTCTTGAACTCGATCAAAGTTGGCCCTTGACCTGAGCGTGCACGGTCCAATGCCTTGGTCATCTCCTCGTGGACGGTCTCGACATCTTGACCGTCGACCACGATGCCGGGGATGTTGTAAGATTTGGCGCGCACCGCAATATCTTCGACCGGGGTGGTTTTGTGTTGGGCGCTATATTCGCCATATTTATTGTTTTCACAGCAGAAGACCACCGGCAATTTCCACACTGCGGCCATGTTGAGGGCCTCGTGGAAAGCGCCGATATTGGTTGCCCCTTCACCAAAAAAGCTGACGGCGACATGGGGTAAACCTTTGACCTGATAGGTGAGTGCCGCACCGACGGCGATTGGCAACTGGGCACCGACAATGGCGTTGGCGCCCAAGAGGCCGCTCTTGGCGTCGGTCATATGCATGCTGCCGCCCTTACCGCCACAACAGCCGCTTTGCTTGCCCATCATCTCGGCCATCAGGGCTTTGAGGCTCATCCCCAGAGCGAGCGCGTGGCCGTGACCGCGGTAGGTGCAGGTGACGGTATCCCCTGGTTGGAGGGCCCAGGCCACCCCTGTGGAGCAGGCTTCTTGCCCAACACAAAGGTGGGTCGTGCCGCTGATCAAGTTTTGCAAAAATAGTTTTTGAATTTCTTCTTCGGCAATCCGAATCTCCAACATGCGGCGGAGAATGTCTTGTCGAGTATTCAACTCAAGTGCTGGTGCCATGAGACTTCCTTTGCTGCTAGAATGTTTCTGGGCTCGCCACTTGCGAGTGAAACGTGAACTGTCCGTCGTGATGTCCCAATGGGAGGCATCACTCATTATTGCTGCTGCTGAAAATTATCCAATTCCGTTTGGAATGCTGCTAAGAAGTTACCAAGATCCATGCCATCGATCGCGCGATGGTCTCCGCTAAGCGTGAGGTGCACCGTGTGGCGAATGTGCAAGCCGCCATCAATCACCAGGGGGCGTTGCTTTACCGTACCGACGGCCAAAATCGCCACTTGCGGCGGATTCAGAATCGCTGCAAATTGATCTACCTGGCGCATAACACCCAGGTTGCTGATCGTAAAGGTGCCACCCTTCAGATCATCGGGCTGGAGCTTGTTGTCGCGCGCCCGGGCAATCAACTTGCGGCTCTCTTGCGCCAAGCCATTCAACGAGAAGCGCTCGGCCCCATGCAACACCGGCGTGATCAAACCTTCTGGTCGCGCCACCGCAATCGACAAGTTGATGCTCTCCGATTGGTAGATGGTGTCATCTTGCAAGATGGCGTTGAGTGCAGGCACCCGGCGCAACGCTTGTATCGCCAGATATTGGATCAGATCATTGATGCCGGGGCGCGGTTCGGCCAAACGCTTCAAGCGCTGCAAAGCCGGTTCGAGATCGAACTCGCCGCCCACATAAAAATGGGGTGCAGTCTGCTTGCTTTCGACCATGCGTCGGCCAATCAATTGGCGGATGCGGCTCAGCGGGATGGCCTTGGCGCCTTCTGGTGGTGGGGTCGGCTGGCTGACTGGGGCTGGTGCGGCGACTGGTTGTGGAGCTGGCGCAACCACACTCTCCACGGCGGCTGGCGCTGCGGCTACTGGAGCTGCCTTGGCTTGCAAGTGCGCTTGCAAATCGGCCATGGTGATAATGCCATCAGCGCCGGTTGCTTTGACGGTGGCTAGATCCACACCGGCTTCGCGGGCAGCTTTGCGCACTTTGGGCAGAGCCAAAATGCCACCTGCTGCGCTGGGGGCTGCTGCTCGGCTGTTGACGGCCTGCTCCACATCTTCTCGGGTGATCCGTCCGCGTGGGCCGGTGCCAGTGACCTGACTGAGATCCACGCCGTGCTCGTCGGCAAGCTTCCGCGCCACCGGGGTGATCTCCACGGCGGTGGGCTGGGCGGGAGCAGGTGCTGGCGGCGCAGCTGGTGCAGCAGCCGGAGACTTGGCTTGGACTTGGCCTTCGCCCACCCGCGCAATCACCGTGCCGATGGGAACTTCGATCCCTGCTTCCACGAGGATCTCGAGCAAAGTGCCCCCGGCCACGCTTTCTAATTCCACATTCGCCTTGTCCGATTCGACGACGGCGATGACTTCGCCACTGCGCACTGGGTCGCCGGGCTTTTTCAGCCATTCGATCAGACGTGCTTGCTGGGCATCAAAACCCAGGTTGGGCATCACAATATCAGTTGACATTCGACGTGTTTTTATCCCTTTTTGTGAATCGGTAACCGATAAACAAATCCAATAGACGAAAACTGACGGTACAAAGAGCGCGGAGCTAAGCTCCGGCGTGCTTATGGCTGGTCAAAAAATGCCGTTCGTTCCCCACGCCAGACCTGAAAAGCGATGGGGATGCGCTGCGCATGACCGGGATCCAACGTGGCGGGCAAGGCATCCTCGGCAAACCAGCCGATCTGTTTGACCTCATGCGCGAACGAAGCTTCGTGCGCTGGGATCATGCTGATTGGGCGGCCGAGAAAGACGATCTGGTACATGTGGTGGCGGCTTTCCGCATTGCCCAAATAGCGCGAATCAAAGATCCCGACGAGCTCGACAACTTCGCAGGTCACCCCGGTCTCTTCGAGGGTTTCGCGGATTGCGCCTTCGGCTGGCGTTTCACCCACCTCTAACGCGCCACCCGGCAGCGCCCACAGCCCATTGTCCGCCCGCTGGATCAGCAACATCTGGCCAGCTTCGTTGATCACCGCGGCATCGCAGACCGAAAAGGGGGTGGGCCGCCCCAGCACTGGGGCACGTAACGGCTCCAATTCGGCCGGCATGTCGCCAGTGGCATAGGCCATCATCTCGATCACCATCGACTGCACTTGCTGCCAGCGCTCGCGTTCGTAGATGTCGTTTGCGTAGTGCAAGCCAAGCGCCGAGAAGTCGCGCAATATGTCGGCCCACCGCAATAATTGTTGCGCAGGGGTGATCACGGTTGCTGATCGCTTTCCACTGTCCGCAAGACTTGATCGACCTGTTCCCCCGCCACGCCGAGATAATTGGTTGGTTCGAGCAAGGCGGCCAGTTGGGCCGGTGTTAGATGTTGAGCAACTTCCGGAACGGCGAGCAAAACTTCGTATAGAGATCGTTGGCTAGTCAATGCCTCGGCACAGGCGGCATAGACTACTTCGTGCGCGTGCTGGCGACCGATCACCTGACCCAGCTGCATCATCACCGCTTCGGCGACGATCAAGCCGTGGGTGAGATCCAAATTTCGCCGCATCTGCTCGCGGTGCACCACCAATCCACCGAAGATAGCGAGTGAGTGCTGTAGGGCGGCGTGCGTCAACTGGCTGGTGTGGGGCAGCAGATCCCATTCGGCGTGCCATTCGCCCATGGCGCGTTCGTGCTCGGGCTGCATGGCACTCAGCATGCTCGGCACCTGTTGACGCACCAGTTGGGCAATGCCGATCACGGCTTCGCAGAGAATCGGGTTGCGCTTTTGCGGCATCGTGCTGGACGCACCTTTGCCCGGGACAAATGGCTCTTCGGTTTCGCCAAATTCATTTTGTTGTAGACGGGCAATTTCCCGGGCCATTTTGCCCAAGGTGGCGGTGAGCAGGCCGCAGAGCGCAACATATTCCCCGAAACCATCGCGGGCGGTGTGCCAGGCAATCGCTGCAGGGGCCAGATCCAATTCGGCGGCTAAGGCGCGATGGACGGCACCGCCTTGATCGCCCAGTGAAGCCAGAGTGCCAGCCGCGCCATTGAAGGAGCAGCGCAGCATGCGCGGGCGGGCTTGCGCAAACCGTTCAGCGTGGCGTTGTAGTTCATCGACCCAGACGGCAACTTTGAAGCCAAAGGTGATTGGTAGGGCATGCTGCCCATGGGTGCGCCCCGCCATCACCGTATCGCGTTCACGTTTGGCCAGTGCAGCCAGGCAGTGGATCAATTGTTGCAGGTCGCGCTCTAATAGCTCCAGGGCGGCGCGCACTTGCAGCACATTGGCGGTGTCCATGATGTCTTGCGTGGTGGCACCCCAATGCACATAATAGCCTGCCTCGCCCTGGCAAACTGCGGCCAACTGCTTGACCAACCCGACGATCGGGTAGCCCACGAGCTGCATGCTTTGGCGTAACTCGGCCAGATCAAAGTGCTCGGCACGGGCGTGGTTGGTAATTTCGACCGCAGCTTCGGTTGGGATGATGCCCAACTTGGCTTGGGCGCGCGCCAAAGCGGCTTCGACATCCAACCAACATTGCACCAAGTGGCGATCCTCGAAGATCGCGTTCATGGCGTCGGTGGTGTAAAAATCGCGATAGATTAACGAATCGGTGACATGACTGGGCACAGCGCTTAATCCATTTCGTAGCCGCCATCTACGTTGAGCGCCTGCCCGGTGATGTAGTCGGCATCCGGCGAGCAGAAGAAGGCAATGGCGGCAGCAATATCTTCGGGGCGGCCCGGTCGGCGCAAGGGAATCGTGTTGACGAAGGCTTTCATGGCTTCGCCAGGTTGCGAACCAAAGAGTTGCGCCCGGGCAGCATCGATCTCCTGCCACATAGGTGTGGGCACAATGCCAGGGCAAACCGCATTCACCGTGATGTTATAAGGCGCCAGCGCCATGGCCGCGGATTGGGTGATGCTGATTACTGAGGCTTTGCTCGCCGCGTAATGGGTTTGCAAGGGGCGACCACGGCGGCCCGCAATCGAAGACAGGTTGACGATCTTGCCCCAGTTTTGGGGTGGGACATTGCTGGCCGCGGCGCTGCCCGGCTTCATGTTGACCACATCGGTGAGCCCACTCGCCCGCTCTGCTTCGGGGATCTGCTGGATCATCTGTTTGGCGACGGCTTGCAGACAAAAGAACATGCCGCGCTGATTCACATCCAACACACGATCCCAATCCTCTTCTGTGAGATCCAAAAAGGGTTTGGTCTGCGCCACCCCTGCATTGTTAACAAGAATGTTGATCTCACCAAAGTGATCGACGACTTGCTCAACCAAGCGGCGGCTGCTGGCAGCATCGGCAATATTGACGGCGAGGGCAGTGGCTTCGCCGCCCGCCGCGGTGATCAAATTTGCGGTTTCGGTTCCAGTGGCAAGATTGTATTCGGCGACCACGACGCGCGCACCCTCTTGTGCCAGGCGCAACGCAACGCCACGGCCGATTCCTTGGCCGGCGCCGGTGACAATTGCCACTTTGCCTAACAATCTCTGTTCCATCCTCTGGCTACTTTCGCTCTAATGATAGTTTGGTTCTGATTTATGGAATGGTGGGCAGCACGCACGGACTATCCGGCAATCGTCAGGGCGGCGGTTGCACCATCTCTAAGGTAATGCCATCGGGATCCGTGAAATAAACGGCCCAGCCCCCTTTGTTCACTCCGGCAGTGATCGCATTGGGGAGCGATTTGAATTGTACGCCCAGCTTACGCAGCCGCTCATATTCGGCCTGGAGATCCTCCACCTGGAAGGCCCAGTGACCGACGCCTACCCGATTGGTATCTAGTGGAATCGGCGCGCCGGGTGGATAGACATACTCGATCAGTTCGATATGATGTTGCGAGCGAGGAACGGCTAATCCGGGGACCCGTAGCTGCGCTACTTTGAGGTGCACGTCGGGAAAACCCACCAATTTGGCCGTATATTCGTTGGCCTGTTCTTGGCCACGGACATAGATCAAGCCCAGCACTTCAGTATACCAAGCCACTGAGGCCTCTAGATTGCTTACGGTAAATGATACATGCCAAAAGCCATTGATCATGGCGTCCCCGCTCATTAACGTGTCAGTCCGGCCGGATTGTATACCAGGGATAATAATGTAGTTACAGAGGGATGTCAAAGCAAATCACAAAGAGGCAGCTGATTACATCTGTTCGTTCACCTTGCGCAGTAACCCGGTTGGGTTGAAATTGACGCTAGGCGGCGGAGGCAGCAGGTGGCGTGACGATACAAAGTTTGGTTCATCCGCTTTAAGTTTCCTCAATCATGGCGTGAGTCTAGTTGAAGTGATCGAACGTTTGTGCTAAGATGGCTGAGCCTCGCTTCCCTCTACCGCGATGAAAACGTGTCGTCTCCAGTGAAGTATTCTACAACTAGCTTGGGAGAGTGTTGCCATGAGAAAAGTAGTCTATTGTCTGAACGTGTCGCTCGACGGTTTTGTTGAGGATGCAAACGGTTCACTCGATTGGAGCAATCCCGATGAGGAACTCCATCGCTTCTTCAACCAGCAGGAGCGGGAGTTTGGCTTCCACTTGTATGGGCGGCGGATATACGAAGACATGGCGGGTCACTGGACAACCGCGCATACCAATCCGTCAGCACCCGCTTATGAGATCGAATATGCCCGAATCTGGCAGAGCATACCCAAGCTGGTGTTTTCAAAGACGCTTGAGCAAGTTGGTGAGAACGCAAGGCTTGTGCGTGATAACCTCGCCGGAGAGGTCAGAGCGCTGAAAGCGCAGCCTGGTAAGGATATGGTAGTTTGTGGTGCTGGTCTTGCGGCGAGTTTTATGCAGCTCGACTTAATTGATGAATATCGTCTCGTTATCCATCCCGTCTTGCTGGGCGGTGGCAAACCCATGTTCCCGGCGCTGGATAAGATGATCAATTTACAACTGCTTGAAACCCGGCAATTGGGGGGTGGGGTCGTCTTACTGCGCTACCAGCGTACAGAGTGAACGCAACATCTCTTCTATTTACTGCATTCTTCGCAATGTGAGCTGTTAATTGCAACAAAAAGGGAGTAGCTATTCGCCCGGTCAGAGGCGAATAGCTACTATTCGTGCAGTAGCGCTCTACCGCGTATTTACTTCGTCCTTGTCCTGGTTATAAGAGTAGTAGTCCCTTGGAGCGGGGTTTGATCCCGAAGCGTTCGGCTTCGCGGTTGGCAAGATGGGCACTGGTTTCGAAGAAGCCATAGGTGCGGCGTAGTGCGCCATAGCGTTGCTCGAGCAAACTTTGCAATCCCTCACTCATCAATCGCCAGATCATCTGCTCTAGCTCTTCAATCCGCCAAAGCATGTCACCTGGACTGTCCGGAGCGGGAATGTCGGCATAGGTTGGTGGCTTGCTGTAACTATACGGAAAGGTGATCTGCTCAGCGGGCAGCCGGGGTAATTGGGCTAGTGCGCTAGCGGCCATTCCATAGGCTAGGAGTTGCTGCCGCACACGCTCTAAGGTTGGCTGGGTAGATGGGGTGTCTTCTTCAGTCGGCTCTTCGAATCCCAACTGCCGGCTCAAAGTGGACCAATCGAGCAAGACGCGTTCGAGCAGAAATTGCAACTCGGCTGCATTGGTGACTTTGGTAGCGCGCACACTCAGTACAAACCCTTCGCGCACTTCGGCCAGGTAATCGCGTGCCTGTTGCAGGATCAATTGCTCTACCCGTTCGATACTGTGCTCGTTGCGCCCATCGGCTGCTTGTCCACTACCCAGCTTGGTTCTGGTTTGCAACCCGAAAGCCAACATTTGGGTGGTTGTCTCAGCCAATTCGCCCACACTAACAAACTTGTAGATGCCTGAATGCTCGTCCACAAAACCTCCTCAATTCAGTACCATACAACCATCCGAATTCTTAAGCTCACAATTCGCGGGAGACCGAAATATGAGGTGCAAATAGGAAATCTGTCATGACGAACAGCGTACGTTATGCTGAGTCTGTTCTGCTGAACGTGCCTGCATTCTATCAAGAAAGTAAATTTTGCAAAATCGTATTTTTTATTGCTTATTGCCTGAAGTGTGCTGAGAAAAATGCAGAAACGGTTTGGATTCTGTTTCTATGCTGTCTACTAAATAGGCGTAGCCCAAGAATGGTTCATCCACATGGCCCGGCGCAGAGAATTCTATTCATATGAGAAGTATGCTTGTCTTACAGGGCGCCTATCCAAGCAATTGACGTAGTGCTGCTTCCAGGGTGGGGTAAGTAAAGGTGAAACCCAGCGACTGCAGTTGTTGGGGGATGGCTCGCTGGCCGTCGAGGACAACCGTTGCCATTTCGCCCAAGACTGTACGCAGGGCAAAGCCTGGTGCCGGGAAGATGGCAGGGCGATTCATCACTTGGCCAATGGCTTTGGCCATGGTGGCATTGGTAACTGGATTGGGCGCCGAGAGATTGAAGGGGCCATGGGCCTGAGGTTCTTCAAGCAAGAAGCAGATGGCGCGGATTTGATCGTCCTCGTGAAGCCA
>CAZMRA010000013.1:0-36433 GCA_964568485.1 uncultured Caldilineaceae bacterium
ATCGGGCGCATCCAGGGGATCTTGCGCCCAGCGCTGATCTCGCCTTTTCCAACGCATCGCGGGTTCTGTGTTATCCTCGATATCGGCGCGAACGCGGATGTGCGCCCCGAACACTTGCAACAGTTCGCCATCATGGGGACTATTTATGCCAAGCATGTTATGGGGGTGCACCATCCGAATGTGCGCATCTTGAGCAACGGCGAAGAAGAAGGCAAAGGCAATCAATTGGTCGTTAGCGCTTATAATGTCCTGGCAGGTACGAAAGGGATCAACTTCCAGGGCAATATAGAGAGCAAGGAGATTGTCGACGGTGGGGCCGATGTGGTGGTGACCGACGGCTTTACCGGCAACATCTTCATCAAGACCGCGGAGGCGACGGCCAAATTGATGCAGCGGGTCATGGTGGAAGAGTTGACCGCCGGGCCTATTAGCAGCATGGGCGCATTTTTGGCCCAGGCCGCGCTGCGACGCCTGCGCGCACGCATGGACGACAGCCAATTTGGGGGCGCGGTCCTGTTGGGGCTAAACGGCATCGTCGTGGTGGCCCATGGGCGCAGCCGCGGCCCGGCCATTCGCCATGCTATCCGCGTTGCCAAGCAGGGCATCGAGCAAAATATCCTAAGCAAGATCCACGAAGGCGTGACGACGGCCCCGTCCGCTGCCGAGTCGCTCGACGACAGCGCACTCTCGGCGGCGACGGCCTAACGGTTGGAGCGAGCGGCGCAGCCCTCGTTTCTGTCTCCAATGCGCCGCTATAGGCTCCAGGAACCATGCGCGTCCGGGCCAACACGCCATCCTGCACCATCATCCACCTGGAAGCCCATCGCCCACAGCCGATGGGTCCAGTCTGCCGCTGCGCGCAGGGGGCGGCCCGGCTGGACCCCAGCATGAAGAAAGTCTGGCATGAAGGTCTATCGCAATGTTACAGAGATCAACCGCAAAGAGCGGCTAGGCCGGCGTTTGAGCTTGGCCGGTCTTGGCGTCTTGTTCATCGGTCTATTGGCTAGCTTTGTCCCCTCCTGGCTGCCGCCCGATCAACCGGCTGCCAATCCCATTTCCGCGCTGATCCAGCAAAACTGGGTCTGGATCAGCTTTGCCGCGCTGCCCCTGGGCTTTCTGTTGGCGAGCGTCGGCAGCTACTTCGTCAATCGCTATGCACGGCGACGCTGGCCGGGCAGCAAAGGCTTTGCCCGTCCCGACGAGGTGTTGGAGCGGAGCATGAAGGGGTTCGACGACAAGTATGCCTATTTTGCATGGAGCTTACCGGCGCATCATGTGGTGGTTGGTCCCTGTGGCATCCTCGTCATTGCCCTGCGTTCGGATCGCGGCCGCGTCACAGTGCAGGGGGATCGCTGGCGCGAGCCGTTTTCGATTGGGCGCTTCTTCAGCGTCTTTGCACGCGAGGGCGTGGGTAATCCCACGTTTGAGTTGGAAGATCAGATCAAGCAGTTGCAAAAGATCTTGGATAGCGAACCGGGCAGCGATGAGGCCGCGTCCGGTATGCCGATCGAGCCGGTGGCTGTCTTTCTCAACCCGGCCATGCAGATCACGCTGGAAAACCCCACGGTGGCAGTACTGCGCGCCGACCAACTGAAGGATTTCGTGCGGCGCAAGGCGCGCGAGGTGAAAGCGCCGCAGAACCGGGTACGCGCGACGATTGACCTGCTGGCTGCCCACGCAACCTATCAAGAGCCGACAAAGTAGCACACAGTCAAGTAGTCACACAGGAGCGCACGCAGTAAGCCGTTCATAAACCTGTCGTTCATCGCATCGGTTGACAGTTAGGTTGACAGTTAGCCTGTCCGCTGGCTGTCAACCTGATCAGGGTATTGGGCCGAACCGCGGGGGTTCTGCCATGATCTTCATGATCTTTCTGGAAACACCCGATTTTCAGAAACATTATGGCGCGCGTACATAAGCCGCGGTTGACAGTTTAAAGCGTTTTGAGTATCTTGTGTCCACAGTACAATTTCGGGTGGTCCCTCACTTTTCACCTTTAGCTGTACTGCTGTTCTCTCTATCTCAATTTCATCCCAAAAAAGTGTCGCGCCCGTCGACGCACTGAATAGACTGAATCCGAAAAGGAGGAAACAATGATCCTACTTCGACGTCGCTTATGGACGGCGATAACGCTCCTGGCGATTGTGGCGCTTTTTGCTGCGGCTTGTGGCCCGCGGCCCGAACTGCCTGCGGCTGAAGAAGCGCCCGCCGCCGAAGCTGAAGCCGAAGACGCGGCGCCCGCCGAGGAGGAGGCCGCTGCTGAAGCTGAGGAGGCCCCGGCAGAAGGGGCTGCCGCGGCGGATACCGGCGGTAAAGAAGCTCCTATGTTGGCGGAGCTTGTTGCCCGCGGCGAACTGCCTCCGCTCGAAGAGCGTCTGCCCGCGGAACCGCTGGTGGTGGAACCCTATGAGTCGATCGGCAAGTACGGGGGCACTTGGCACCGCGCGTTCCTCGGTGTGAAGGACTACCACGCTTGGGCACGCCTCAACTATGACCCGGTTTTGCGCTGGGCGCCCAACTTCGCCGACCCGATCCAACCTGGTCTGGCGAAGGACTGGGAATGGAGCGAAGACGGCACTGTGCTGACGCTCTACTTCCGCGAAGGGCTGAAGTGGTCCGACGGCGAGCCGTGGACGGTGGATGATATTATCTTCTGGTGGGAAGCCATCGAACTCGACACCAACATCACCCCGTCGCCCCACATCGAATGGACCGTAGACGGCGAGCCGATGACCTTGGAGAAGGTGGACGACTACACCATTAAGTTCATCTTCCCCGGCCCCACCGGCATTGTCGACTCGATGGGCCTTGCCTTCCACGGCCATCAGTGGCCGCTGGGCTTCGAACGCTTCGGCGTCTTTGCACCCAAGCACTACCTAGAACAGTTCCACCCCAAGTACAACCCGGAAGTTACCGACTACGCCCTCTTTGAAGATATGGCCTTCGACTACAACGTCGACCGGCCAGTCATCTGGGCGTGGAAGCCGGTGCAGTGGGATCCGGGCGGCACTGAGTTGATCCTCGAGCGCAACCCCTACTACTGGAAGGTCGACCCGGAAGGCAAGCAACTGCCCTACATCGACCGCATCCACATGGCGCTGGTCGAAGACGCGCAGACCATCGCGGTCATGGCGGCCAGCGGTGATTTGGACATGCAGTCGCGCCACTTGGCGCTTGCCAACCTGCCTGTGCTCAAGGAGAACGAGGCCGCGGGCGGCTACACGGTCGGCCTGTGGGCTACTGAGGGCGCGTCCAGCGTCTCTCTCCAGCCGAACCAGAGCTATGACGATCCGAAATATCGGGCGTTGATGCAGAACCGCGACTTCCGCTATGCCCTGTCGCTCTCGCTCGACCGCCAGACCATCAACGAAGTCGCCTACTTCGGCCAAGGCCGCGTCAACAACATGTCGGTGGGTCCCGGCACCAACTGGTATGTCGAGGACATGGCGCAGTACATGGCCGAATATGACCCCGAGGCCGCGCAAGAACTGCTCGAAGGCATCGGCTTGCAGAAGGGGAGCGATGGCTTCTACACCTTCGAGGATGGTTCGGACCTGACGCTGGTCATCGAAGCCACAGCCGGGCCGGATGATACCGCGCTCGAACTGGTCGCCGAACAACTCAACGGTGTTGGGCTGAAGACCACGCTCAAGACCATGAACCGCGACCTCTACTGGCCGCGCGCCATTGGCAACCAGGTCATGATCAATGTCTGGGGCACGGGCAGCGTCTTCCCGCTGATGAACCCCGACAACCTGCTGGCCTTCAACGAGAAGTCCTTCTGGGGCCCGCAGTTTGGCATCTGGTACCAGACCGATGGTGAATCGGGCGAGGAACCGCCGGATTACATCAAGGAAGGCCAGGACATCTTTGACGAGATCATGCGCACCGCGGACCCGCAACGGCAGATGGAACTGGGCCAAGAATTGGTGCGTAATGCCACCGAGAATATGTGGGTGATCAACATCGCCGGTGGTATGCCTGCGCCGGTCCTGGTCAAGAACAACATGAAGAACGTGTGGGCCGATCAGACCTACGTCTCTTCGTGGATCGCCATGTCGCCGGGCAACCAGAACCCCGCGACCTACTACTTCGAGGACGCAGAGTAACGCACGCTCCGTCCCTTGCACAGCGCCATCCCGCCGGAATCCCCCGGCGGGATGGTGTTTGCCTCTCGCCACGCCTAGGCACGATGTTTAGACAACCACTTAGATAACCGCCTAGACACCTGCCTAGACAACCGAGAAGACTGGTCAAAAGGATGTAGAACCCTCTATGCTTGCTTTTATCGTGCGGCGGCTCATAACGATGATCCCGCTGCTCTTCCTCGTCTCGGTCATCACATTCTTCATTATTCAACTGCCTCCCGGTGATTTCTTTGACACAATGCAGGCGGAAATCGCCCAGGGCGGCAGCGCGCAGGACTCGCGCACCTTCGAGATCCTGCGCCAGCGCTATGGCCTGGATCAGCCGCTGCATGTCCAGTATTTACGCTGGATCCAGGGCTGGCCCGAAGGTGACTTTGGTTGGTCGCTGGCGTGGAATGCGCCTGTGTGGCCGCTGGTGCGCGACCGCTTGGCCTATACGCTCCTGCTCGGCTTCTTTTCTCTGCTGATCACAGTGAGCTATGCCATCCCGGTCGGCATCTATTCAGCCACTCACCAATATTCGTTCAGTGACAATTTCTTCTCGTTTATCGGCTTTTTAGGGCTTTCGCTGCCTGGCTTCCTGCTGGCGCTCTTCTGGATGTTCTTAGGGGCGTTGGTATTGCGTATCGATGTGGGCGGCGTCATGTCGTCGGCATACTCCAATGCGCCGATGTCCATGGAAAAACTGCTCGACATGTGGAATCACTTCTGGCCCCCGGCCTTGATTCTGGGCTTGGCGAGCACCGCGCAGATGCAGCGCATCATGCGCAGCAGCATGTTGGACGTGATGAGCCAACAGTTTATCACCACGGCCCGCGCCAAGGGGTTGTCTGAGCGCATGGTCATTACCAAATATGGCGTGCGTGTCGCCATTAACCCCATGATCAGCGTTTTGGCTTTGGAAATTCCAAAGATCATTTCCGAGTCGGCGCTGGTTGGCATTGTGATGTCATTGCCCACCACCGGCCCCTTATTCCTGCGGGCTTTGCAGACTCAGGACATGTACCTGGCCGGTACGTTCCTCATGTTTATGACCTTCATTCTCATGCTCTCGAATCTGGTGGCTGATATTGCCCTGGCTTGGGCTGATCCAAGGATTGTGTTTGAATGAGCTATTCGGTTGAATCAAAACGATTATTCGATCTGTACCGTGAGCTGGATGCGACCCTGCAGCGAGAGCGGTATGGCGAGCTTGAATTGGATAGTGCGGCGCAGGAACGCCGCGAAGATGAGCGGCGCTATTCGCTTTCTCAGTGGCAGCTGATGTGGCGCAAGTTTGTGCGCAACCGGGCCGCGCTGGCGGGCGGCATCATCATTGCCCTCTTCTACCTGGTAGCCCTCTTTGCCGAGTTCCTGGCGCCCTATACGCTGACGACGCGCTTTACCGACCGCATCTACATGCCACCGCAGCGCATTCACTTCTTCGAGGATGGGCGCTTTGACCCTCATGTCCACGGCTTCAAAACCACGCTGGACATGACGACGCTGGCGCGCGTCTCCGAGGTGGATGAGTCGGTCAAGTACCCGGTGAAGCTGTTCGTCAAGGGGGAACCGTATAAACTCTTTGGGCTGATTGAGGGGGACGTGCACCTCTTTGGGGCCGAAGGCTCTGCCGTCAACCTGCTTGGCACCGACCATCAGGGCCGCGATATGCTCACGCGCGTGCTAAAAGGCAGTCAAATCTCGCTCACCATTGGTTTGGTGGGCGTGTTGCTCAGCCTCTTCTTGGGCACAGTGCTGGGCGTTACTTCGGGTTTCTTCGGCGGCTGGATTGACGAATTGATCCAGCGCACCATTGAGTTGATTCGCTCCTTCCCGTCCATCCCACTGTGGATGGCGCTCTCTGCGGCCATTCCGCCGACCTGGCCGCCGCTGCGCGTTTACTTCGGCGTTACCCTCATTCTCTCGCTGATCGGCTGGACGTGGCTGGCGCGCCAACTGCGCGGCCAAGTCCTGGCACTGCGGGGGCAGGATTTTGTCTTGGCAGGCAAACTCATGGGCGCGAGCAATCGGCGGATCATCTTCCGCCACCTGATCCCCGCTTCCATCGGGCACGTCATCGTGATCGCCACCCTCTCGATGCCGGGCATGATCTTGGCCGAAACTGCGCTGAGTTTCCTCGGTTTGGGGCTGCAACCTCCCATCACCAGCTGGGGCGTCTTGCTGAAGGAAGTGCAAAACCTCCAGTCCATCGCAGTGTACCCGTGGGTCTTTTCCCCGGTGATCTTTATCGTGGTGGCTGTGCTCGCCTTTAACTTCCTGGGGGATGGTCTGCGCGACGCGGCCGATCCTTACTCGCGCTAGGCGCGTGCGGTGCGGATCTATGCCCCGCTTTGATCACACTGGTGACCACACTGAATTTGTTCAACAACCCTATTTAGAGTGCCGGTAGATTACAGTGCAACAAACACTTACAGATCAAGCAGCGAATTCGCCTGCTGCGAATACCGATTTGCTGCTTTCAATTGATAACCTCAAAGTCCATTTCGACACCTTCGACGGCGTTGTGCGCGCTGTGGATGGCGTCTCCCTTGCGATCAAGCCGGGCCAAACGCTGGGCCTGGTGGGGGAGTCGGGCTGTGGCAAGAGCGTCACCGCCTCGACGATCATGCGGCTGTTGCCTAAGCGCACCAGCCGGATCGTTGAGGGGGCGATCCGCTTTCAACGGGCAAGTGGCGAAGTTGTCGACCTGGCCAAAGTCAACCCAGACAGCCCACTCATTCGCAACATTCGCGGCAATGAGATCTCCATGATCTTCCAAGAGCCGCTGACCTCGCTCTCGCCGGTACATACCATCGGCGACCAGATTGCTGAGTCGGTGGCGTTGCATCAAGGCGTGGACAAACAGGAGGGCATGGAGCGCACGATTGAATTATTGAGCCACGTGGGAATTGCCAACCCCACCCAACGGATCAAGGAGTATCCGCACCAGTTCTCCGGCGGGATGCGCCAGCGCGCCATGATTGCGATGGCCCTGGCTTGCAACCCGCGCCTGCTGATCGCGGATGAGCCGACCACCGCGCTGGATGTGACGATCCAAGCCCAGATTTTAGATCTCATGCGCAAACTGCAGGCAGAACTGGGCATGGCGATTCTGATCATTACCCATGACCTGGGCGTCATTGCCGAGATGGCGGATCAAGTGGCGGTCATGTACATGGGCAAGATCGTGGAAAGCGGCGACGTGCGCACCATCTTCCGCCAACCGCTGCACCCCTACACCGTGGGGCTCATGCGCTCCGTGCCGCGATTAGGCAGCCGCCGCAAAGATCGCTTGACGCCCATCCCGGGCAGTGTGCCTGATCCCTTCTCGATCCCGCAAGGATGTGCGTTCTTGCCGCGCTGTCCCGCGCCCAAAAACGCGGCCTGCCATCAGGAAGTGGCGCTACGCGAGGTCGAACCCGGCCACTTTGTGCGCTGCACCCTGTATGAAGCGGCGCAACTCGCCGGTGCAGCCCAGCAAAGCCAAGTCGCGTGAACCCCGCTGATGGAACAATTAACGAGCGAACAATGGATAAGCCTGCTGATACTATCTTAGAAGTCAAGAACCTGAAGAAATACTTCCCGATTCAAAAGGGGCTGTTTCGGCGTGTCGCTGGCCACGTGCGTGCGGTCGATGGCATTGATCTCACCGTCTATCAAGGGGAGACGCTGGGCCTGGTGGGAGAATCGGGCTGTGGCAAGACGACCACAGGCCGCTTGATTTTGCGGGCCATGGACCCCACCGAGGGACAGATTCTCTATCGCAGTGGCGACCGCATGGTCGACATTGCCACCCTTTCGCAAACAGAACTCAAGGCCATGCGGCGCGAGATGCAGATCATCTTCCAAGATCCGTTCTCCTCGCTCAACCCTCGCATGACGGTCTTTGACCTTGTGAGTGAGCCACTGGTTATCCACGGGATTACCGATAAAGACGAACTGCGCACGCGCGTGCGTGAAATGCTGGAGATGGTAGGTCTAAAGGCCCAGCACATGAACCGCTATCCCTACGCGTTCAGCGGCGGTCAACGGCAGCGCATTGGCATTGCCCGGGCACTGGCCTTGCGCCCGAAGATAATTGTGGCGGATGAGCCGGTCTCTGCGCTAGACGTATCGATCCAGGCACAGGTGATCAACCTGCTCGAAGACCTCCAGCAGGAATTTGGCTTGACCTACCTCTTCATTGCCCACGATCTCTCGGTGGTGGAGCATATCAGCGACCGGGTGGCTGTGATGTACTTGGGGCGCATTGTGGAATTGGCGGATGTCCACGACCTCTATCTAACGCCGAAGCACCCCTATACCGAGGCGTTGCTTTCGGCTGTGCCGCGCACGAATCCGGATCAGAAGTCACGGCGCATTATCCTGAGCGGCGATGTACCAAGCCCGGCCAACCCGCCCAGCGGCTGCAAGTTCCACCCCCGCTGCCGCTATGCGCAGCCCATTTGCAGCCAAGAGGAGCCACCTCTACGCGAGGTGGAGCCGCGTCATTTCGCCGCGTGTCATTTCGCCGAAGAGTTAGCATTGGTCGGCATCGAAGAGTTGGCAGAGGACGACCTGGACTTCGGCTATCCAGCAGCAGCCTAAGCGAGTGACTCAACTTTCGGGGCGGGCAGCCCCCCCGAAAGTTTATCCCTGATCCCCGCGCAAGCATTGCTGCGTAACACCCCATCAATTGGCCTGACCTTCATCTCTATCTGTATCGATACACCCACTTCGGATCGCTCCTATAGGCGGTTGACACGCTACGAGAAACTCTGTCAAGATATTGAGGCGTATTCGTAGCAGAGAATGCGGGGTTGGCCACCAACGCCAGGGATTGACGTTGCTCCATTCCTTTGCTAAAATTTAACCATGACTAAATCTAATTCTTTACCGCCTCAAAAAGTTCTAACGGCGGCTCATGAGGATTATCTGAAGGCGATCTATATCCTGACTGGCAAGGGCACTCCAGTGAACAATTCAGCCTTGGCTGGATATCTGGAGGTTTCGCCCGCCTCCGCCACCAATATGGTCAAAAAATTGGGTGATCTAGGATTGGTGGAGTATACGCCGTATCAGAGCATTGCGCTCTCAGAGACGGGGGAGCGGATCGCCCTGGAGGTTTTGCGTCACCATCGCTTGATCGAGCTGTATCTGCACGAAAAACTCAACTTATCGTGGGATCAAGTCCACGCCGAAGCAGAGCGGCTCGAGCATGTGCTCAGCGAAGTCCTCGAAGATGCGATGGCCGCGGCTCTGAATAACCCAACGGTTGATCCCCATGGCGACCCTATTCCCAGCAAGGATGGGCGGATCGAGGCGGTCGAAGGGATGCCCCTCAGCATTGCGGAACTGAATCGACCCTATCGGATTGTGCGGGTGCTAGTACAGGATCCGGAACGACTCAGCTATCTCGGCGGGCTGAGTCTCTATCCTCATACCACTGTCACCCTGCTCAAACGAGCGCCCTTTTCTGGCCCTTTGCTGATCGACGTTGGCGGTGAGCACCACGCACTGGCACACGATATGGCCGAATTACTACAAGTGGCGCCCGAGCCATGACACTTAGCGGGCAACACCTCGTCCTGGCCAGGTAACAATTAAGACGCCCAGCAAAACCGCACCGCCTCCGATCACCTGTTGCAGGCCCGGCAAAGTATCAAATAGCAGCAATGACCAGAGAATCGTCGCCACTGGACTCAGCGTTAATACAATCGTGTGGATATTCATGGTCATCCGGCGCAAAGCCACGTAGAACAACAAGCGACTGATGATTACATCCATCACGGCAGTGAGGCTGACAATGCCCCACCCAGCGAGCGTGGGCCAAGCGAGGACACCTCTTCCCGCGGCAATGACAAAGAGAATGGCAGTGGTGGTCAAGATCCGAAAAAAGAAAAAGTTAACAAAGTCCATCTGCCCGCCAAACCGTTTCACAATAGCGGTATGCAAGGCGTACATCAGCGTGCCGCCCAAAATCAATAAAGCCCCCCATTGCAAAAAATCACCCGGCTGAAAGGCGATCACAAAGCTGCCGATGATTGAGATCCCAGCGCCAATCCACTGGGACAGTGTCAGCCGCTCCTTTAACCAAAAGAACCCAAAGCCCAAGCTGAAAATAATCGAAACTTTACCCAGCATCGACGCAGTGCCGGGATCCACTACGGTGATGGTGCGATAACTCATGTTGGTGCTGACGCCGATCAAGAGGGCAATGCTCAAGAAGAAGAGCCAATGACGGCGGAAGATCCGCCAATCTAACTTGCCCGTAGCCAGGGCATAACTACCAAAGAGCAGCGTACCAACGGCTTGCACATACATCGCCGAAATATCGGGGCTGATCACCAACGAAAGCAGGCGAGCAAAGACAAAGTGAAGACTTTCCACCAGCACAAGAATTGTGAGCCAAAGCAGATTGTTTTGCGCAAGCGCGCGTCCACCTTGGCTCGCAGAAAGCTGCTGCATAACCATTCCTATTCTTCATCCGAGATCCATCATGCGTGAGTGAGCTAGAATCTTTGCTATTCTAGCAGAGAGCAAGACAGAACCTGAATCAATTGGCCGAAGGGGCAGCGTTATGACACACGACGAGATTCTCAATACCTGTCGTACAGCGGGTGTCCGCCTGGTACGCTTTTTGTATGTGGATAATGGGGGAACGATCCGCGGTAAATTGGTGCCCATCGAGCGGTTGGCAGGTCGCCTGGAAAGCGGGCAGGGGCTAACGGTGGCAATGCAAGCCATGAATCTGCTAGATCAACTGCAGCCCGTGCCAGACATGGGCCCAGTTGGCGAAGTTCGGCTGGTGCCCGATCCAGATAGCTTTGTGGTTCTGCCCTATGCTCCCCACAGTGCAGCAATGATGTGTGACATGCTCACGCTCGATCGCCAGCCGTGGGCTGCTTGCCCGCGCAGCTTTCTCAAACGCGTATTGGCCCAAGCTGCCGCACAGGGGATCACGGTACAAGCTGCTTTTGAGGGGGAATTCAGTCTCTTCCGGTTACAGGGCGACGGCAACCGCAGCGCCGATTATGTGCCCATCGATCAAGCCCTCTGCTTTAGCTCGATCGCCATGCACGCCGCGGCCGAAGTGATCGATGGGATTGTGGCTGCCTTTACGGCTCAACAGATCCCTGTGGATGCTTATTACCCCGAACTAGGGCATGGGCAACATGAATTACCGTTGCATCACGCCGAAGCATTACGCGCGGCAGATAACCAGGTCTGGTTTCGTGAGACAGTACGTAGCGTTGCCGCAAATCTCGGAGTGATCGCCTCGCTGGCCCCCAAACCTAAACCTGACCAAGCGGGCAACGGTTGTCACATCCATTGGAGTCTATGGAGCGCCGACGGCTCGGAGAATCTGCTCTATGATGCAGCCGATCCCTATAAGCTCAGCCCACTCGCCTATCACTTTATCGGCGGGGTCTTGGCCCACCTACCAGGTCTATTAGCGCTGACAACACCGAGCTATAATTCATTCCGCCGGTTACAACCGCATTTTTGGAGTAGCGCCTATACCGCTTGGGGTCCCGACAATCGCGAGGCCGCGGTGCGAGTCGCTTCGGGTGCGTGGGGCCACGAAGCCAGCACCCTCAACTTGGAACTCAAAGCCAGCGACTCGAGCAGCAATCCCTATTTGGCACTGGGTGGGCTGATCGCCGCGGGATTGGATGGTGTTGCCCGGAAACTGCATCCCGGCGACGCGACGTTGATCGACCCCGGCAACTGGAACGATGACGAACGCGCGGAGCGTGGCATTCAACGTTACCCCACCAACCAGGCCGAAGCCCTTGATGCACTCGAGCAGGACGAGGTATTGATGAGTGCGCTGGGCAATGAATTAGCCACCGCCTATCTAACCGTACGCCGCTCCGAAGCAGCCGCCTTTGCCGCCGCTGATGTCGAGTTTGAAATTCGCCACCATATTTACAAATTTTGATGATGTCTACCATCACGCCGCTCGACCTAGCTGAGATCCCTATTTGGGATCACCATGCACATCCGCTCTGGCACAAAACGAGCATCCATAGCGAGGCCGACTTTCGCCGCTGGTTTAGCGAATCCACCGATGCCGCGATCCGCAGTCAGCACATTGAGCACAGCCTGTTTTGGCGCAGCAGCATCAACTGGCTGGCCGAGCGTTTGGGCTGTGAGCCAACGTCCAGCGCTGTCTGGCTGGCGCGGCAAGCACAGCCAGAAGCAGCTTGGGCACAACAACTACTGAGCGAAGCCAAGATCCACACGCTACTGCTTGATTATGGCTATGGTGGGCCCGATGCCTACAATCACGTGGAGATGCAACAACTGCTGCCGACTTGTCGCATCGAGCCCATGTTGCGGCTGGAAACCACAGCCGAACAATTGATGGGGGAATATCCCGACTTTGGGCAATTTGTCGCAGCCTTCCGTCACACCGTTGAGCAAGCGCGGGCGAATGGCTATCTAGCCCTCAAAAGCATCATCGCCTATCGCAGCGGCTTGGCAGTCAGCCAGCCAGACCGCGCACAGGCCGCGGCCGATTTTGCCCATCTCCAGGCAGAGACCAAACGTAGCGGACGTCTCCGCTTGAAGCAACAGGCCCTGGGCGATTATTTGCTCCATCTGGCCTTAGAAGCGGCACAACAGCAGGATCTCCCGGTGCAGTTTCACACCGGCTTTGGTGATGCCGATGCTGATTTGCGCTTGGTCAACCCCTTGCATCTGCGTGCAGTGATCGAGCATTATCCCCAGGTACCTCTCGTGTTGTTGCACGCTGGTTGGCCCTACACACGCGAATTGGCCCACCTGGCGGCGATCTATGGCAACGTCTGGCTGGATCTATCGCTGGCTATTCCCTTTGCCACCAGCGGCATTCTGAGCTTGTTGCGCGAAATCTTAGGCATGGCCCCAATCAGCAAAATTCTCTTTGCGACCGATGCGTTTACATTGCCCGAGATCTATTGGCTGGCAGCGCGGTGGGGCCGCTGGGGATTGGGACAGGTGTTGGCCGAGTTTGTCGCTAACAGATGGCTACGCGCAGCCCAAGCAGAGGAAGCAGCCGTGCGCATCCTTCATGGGAATGCCCAACAACTCTACAAGCTTTGAACCCGTGGCGCAGTAACCTACTCTTCTACCCACTGTTCCCAATTGTCCTGGATTGTCCATCGAACCCGTATTTTTAACTTCGTGCTCATTAGACGCTCCAAAGATGCTAAAAAAGACGCTCTGCAGACAGGCTGTTGCTATGCTGGTGTCATAACTCACAAGACAACTTGAGCAGAGGGAGCAAAGGATGAACGCGACATTCGCCCTGCGGGGCAGTTCACAAGTGGACCAAGTTAAACAGCGAGTTGTGCTCTATAAAAATGAACTCTACCGGGTACCTGCTACTTATCATAAAGTACGAGTGGTGACGGGTACAGCTCTAGTCACCCAAGCCGCACGCGATTTTGTCCTCTCTTCGGGAAATGAAGCGCTACTCGAGCGCAATGGTGATGTTGCGTTGATCTCATCCTTGCGCTGCGAGCAGGTCATCCTAGAGGTTTATTAAAAGCCACCTCCGGAAAACCCCACCATTTCCGGAGGATAACGTTCGCTTACACCAGCCATTACCAGACTAGCCTCTAAGATATTCACGAACAAGGTGCTGAGTATACTCAGCACCTTGTTCATTTATTCATAACGTAACGCTTCGGCGGGTTAGATGCGGGCCGCCTGGTAGGCCGGGATGATCGTGGTGAGCAGTGCGAAGCCATAGGCCACCAGCAAGATCAAGCCCAGTTGTGCCCACGGAATCACAAAAGGCGTCTCCGGGGTGAGCTGCAGGAAGGTTGTACGGATTAGGCTTTCGCCCAGCAAGATGCCCGTACCGGTGCCAATCAGCAGGCCGGTCAGGGCGATAAAGCTAGCCTCTAGCACCAGTGACAAGGCAACCATATTGGATTGGAAGCCAATAGCACGCAGCACCCCAATCTGTTGGCGTCGCTCGACCACGGTACGCACGCTGATCACCCCCAGCGCAGCGATACCAACCAACAAGCCCAAGGCCATAAAGCCCTGGAAGAGACTGAGAATCCCACGGATCAAATTCTGGCTGACAGCAAAATCTTCGGCCATGACCGTGACGTTGATGCCGTTACCCAGGAAGGCACGTTCTACTTCTTGCTGCACCGTACGCAGATCCGCACCGGCTTTGGCTTTGATGTAGAAATTGTCGGGGCTGGGTGCCTCACCGGTCAATTGGGTAATCAACCCCAAATTGGCCTGGAAATCCCCACCGGCCAAGGTTGTATCCTCAGCCAAGACCCCAATAATCTGCACGCGCTGCCCAGGAGCATCATTGAGGGGAGCCTCGTTCAGGGTATCGAAGCTGCCAGCGCGTACGTCAACGAACAGGTCGGGCAGTGTGGCATTCGCCAGCAGACTTTCCGGCAGCGCAAAACGGATGCGCTCGGCGACTACTTCATCACTGCGGAACAAGTTGGGGCTGACAATCGCCACATCGGTGCGTTCACGCAGCGCCTGCCAGACTGCAGCATCATCAGCAAAACCCGCGGCCCGGGCTTGTAACTCGTATACTTGCTCGGCCTGCTGCCAATACCCGGCATTGGAGCCAGTTAGCTGCCCCAAGCGCCAGTCACTACCCGCGGGCCGCACCCAAATATCTTGCTGGGCCACCGAACCAACGATAGCCACATCGGCCAAGTGCGGATATTGTTCGACCGAGCGCGGCAATTCGGCTTCCAGATCGCGCAGTGGATTGAAGAAGCTCAACAGAGTATTCGACGTTTTGATCTCAAACCCACCACTCTGTTTGTCATCCAAGACCACCAACGTCTGGGTGGCTTGAATCACCAGCGCCATGATCACCACGGTAGCGATGATCATCGCAAAGAGGGTCATGGTCATACCCGTGCGGAAGCGAGTACTCAGCGGGTAGGCAATGGCGGTTTTGAGCACCGGCGTAAGGGCACCCACGCGGCCGAAAATGCGGCTGATCAGCCAAGTGAGTAGGTCGGCATTAAACATCAGCACTAGAATGGCACCGATGATCAACAGCGGGCCAGTCACCGCAAATGACAAGAGCGCCCAGAATTGATCATTCTGGAAGATCTCGCGGGTAGTGCGTCCCAGCACTGCATTCCATGGCACACCCCACGCGAGCAGCAGCGTTAGGCCCATCCCGCTGTACACAATCCGGCTGATTTGCCCATCGCGCAATTGCGTGCGACCCAGCACTTGGCCCAGCAAGAGCAGAACCCCGAAGCTAGCGAAGGTGAGGCCAATCTGCCAGTAGGTTAGATTGCTGGCCCCTTGTTGGATCAGCGCTACACCGGCGGCGATCAAGATAGGACCTAAGAGCCAATTGCGGATTTTGGCGAACAGCGAAAGGCGTTTGCGGTTGCTCTCTTCGGGCAAATCGCGGATGGCAGCCACAATGTTGAGCCGGCTCACGCGCCACGACGACCAAGTGACCACCAGATAGGTGATCAGCACGCCCAGACAATAGCCAATCACAATCGAGGTGGGGGCCACGTTGAAGCGGAACTGCAAGACGCCAACATCTCCACTCAGTGCACTCACACTGGCGGCTAGATTGTCCAAAAAGCCAATCATGCCATAGGAGACGGCCAGCCCCAAGCCAACGCCGAGCGCAGCCGCGAGCAGATCATACACCATGCCCTCGGTGACAAACATCTGCACCAAGTGGCTGCGCTGGACGCCAATGGCGCGGGCAATGCCCATTTCGACGCGGCGTTCGGCGGCTAACATCACGAAGATCAAGAAGATCAACATGATGGCGGCCAGGATCGAGAAGGTGCCAAACAGCGTGAAGATCGACGAGAAGATAGAACCCCCGACATTGGCTGCGGTGACGACCGTCTGTTTGTTCAAGCCGTCGATCACATCAAACTGATTGACGGTGCTGAAGGCGGCCTGCAACTCACTTTGGGCATCGCGCGGCAGCTCGGCATCATCCAGCAGCCAAGCGCGCACCATTGTATTGGCCAGGGCGGCGCGCAGCGCCGGGCTGATGCCAGGTTCGGCCAAGGCAGGTGGCAAACTTTGCAACTGCGTGAACATTTCCCCAAACGGCGAAAAGTCTTCGAACAGATCGACAATGAATGCTGGCGGGCCATCCTCCTCTTCAGAGCTACCGAAGAACTCATCTTGGTAGTTGGCCGCCTTACGCTCGATGAGGGGTTGGATATCCGGGCGCCGCAGGATCGCTACGATCCGCTCCAGTGCGGCCTCGTCCATGGCCAAGACGCGCAGTCGGTCACTCACCGCGGCGGTGTGCTCCATGCCGGTCAATTCGTCACCCAAGTTCGAGACGAGGATATTATTGACCTTGCCCTGCATAAAAAAGAGCTTCTGGGCCTCCTCCAGCGGCATCATCACCGTAGGCAAGAGCGCACTCACTGGCCCAGCCTCTTCGACAATGGCCTTGACCCGCACCGGAATAGGGATAGGCCCCACAAAAATCTCCAAGACATCGCCTACGTTGGCATCCAATTTCGCGGCACCCAATCGGCTGAGATAGACATCGCCCTGGCGCAGCTGCAAACCAAAAGGGGCCAGCGCCCGGTCAATCTCTTGGCCCAGCGTGTTGAGGTTGAACGAAGAGAGCAGATTGTTGGTCGCTGAGACAATCTGGCCTGTATCCAGCCCGAGCGTGTTGCTCATCAGCGAGTTGGGTTGAATGGTGGTGGTGACCACCCCAAAGCTCTGCAGCGTCTCGGTGGTAATGCCCAGTGACTCTAAAGTCACTGAATAGATGCCTTGTGCTTCCAGCGGGGTGGTATCAACCCCCAGCGAAGCCAGTGTCTCAGTGCTGAGGCTCAACTCGGCCAGATCGATCTCGCCGGTGTCGTCAACCCCACCGGTCAATACCGCGCCTAGGCCAGCCACGGCCAGCACTGCGTCCGAAAGATCAAGCGAGAGCCCGGCTCGCGCGGCTAGACTCTGCGCCATGCTGAACACATTGGCCGCTTGCGCAAAGATGTTGCCCACGCCCGGTTGCAAGGCATCCATGGTTACGGATTGCCCCGTCACGGTGGTGATACCAAATTGCTGGTCGTAATCTTGATCGACCGCAAAGACAAAGCCGAGGGGCTCGCCTTGCCCAGTCGTTTGATTGCGAATGATGGTGGGAAAGAGGATCGAGCCCGCAACGCCGTCGATCAGCGGTTCCTGTTCGGCCGCCGCTCTCAGCTCAGCGTAGCGATCCATGGTGATGCCAGGTAAGCCGCCTTCGAGGATGGCCAGTACACTGGTCAAGCCCCCGGCCGAGAGATCTTCCAATTGCTGAAATTGTTCATTGCTGGCCCCTTCTTCGCCCTCGGGTCCACTGCCGAGGCTGATCAAAGCGGAGAGGAGCGGCGGGGCGACAATTTCATCGACCTCGCCAAAGGCGCCCACTGCCTGCCGTTGTACCGAATAATTGAGCGTGTCGCCTGTGGCCAGCGCGCTGATAATAATGACTGTACTAAGTGTGAGGCCAACCACAATCAGGATCGATTGGGTGGGCCGCCGCGGGATATTGCGCAGGCCAATTTTGGCCAAGACGGGCCGCCGCAACGCTTGCCAGCCCAACATAACCAGGGCGGCAATCACCAACACGATCAACGTGATCAGGGCATAATTGAGAAAGTTTGTCATAAGCTATTCACCGGTGAAAGAGGTGGGCTAGCGACAGTCGGTTCAGCACCGTCTATCGACGCTCGTCCACACTATGCTTGGATCAAGCCGTCCTGCATATAGACGATGCGGTCACACAGTTCGCCAATCACCGGATCATGGGTGACAATCATCAGGGTCTGGCCCTGCTCTTGGTTGAGCGTGCGCATGAGTTGCAGAATCTCGCTGGCAGTTTTGCTATCGAGATTCCCGGTTGGCTCATCGGCCCACACAATGGCCGGGTTATTGACCAACGCGCGAGCAATGGTCACGCGTTGACGTTGGCCACCCGAAAGCTCGGCAGGGCGATGGTGGACTCGTTCGGCCAGGCCCACTTGCTCCAGTGCAGCCAAGGCACGCTTGCGCGCAGTGCCTGCACTGACTCCGCCGACAAGGAGCGGCAATTCCACATTCTCCACGGCACTGATCACGGGCAGCAGGTTGTAAGTCTGAAAGACAAACCCCATCCGCTCGGCGCGATATTTGGTGCGGGCGCGGTCGTTCATCTTGCGCAGGTTGGTGCCCTCGATGACGATTTCGCCATCGTCGAAGTCATCCAACCCAGAGAGACAGTTGAGCAAAGTGGTTTTGCCGCAGCCAGAAGGCCCCATCACCGCCACCATTTCGCCCTGGGCAACGGTTAGATCGATCCCGCGCAAGGCGTGAACTTCGATTTGACCGTTGCGAAATGTTTTGTGCACTTGTGTCGCCGTAATAATGGCTGACATTGTTTTTTACCCCTTTATCCATAAACGCAGTCAAAAACTCAAAATCTCTAAAGATGACGTTCTGTGGGCAAAACCGACAGGAGCCACCTAAAAATCTTGAGTTAACCATTCATATCATATTGCTGTTACAGTTCAGTACGAACGCACAAGCAAAAGGTCGCAAAATAAAAAGGGAGGCATTCACTTGGGCCTCCCTTTCCTATATGCTGCGACTGGCTAAAGCTTTATGCGGCAGTTTTGCTACGAGTTGAGCCTGCTTTGGCGGTTGCCGTGCTCTTTTTCGCGGTTGCCTTTTTGCTTGTGCTGGTCTTGGTACTCTTAGCTTTGGCCGTTGAAGCACGCTTCTGCTTGGTGCCACTGCCTGCCTTCTCGGCGATCCAAGCCAAGGCCTGTTCGAGTGTCACCTCTTCGGGCTTGAGCTCTTTGGGCAGGGTCACATTAATCTTCTGGTAATTGACATAGGGGCCGTAACGACCATCTAACACCTGAACCGCCCCACCATCGGGATGCTCACCCAGCTCTTTCAGCACGTTTTTGCTGCTGCGGCTGGCTCGCCCTTCCCCTTTACTCTTGCGTTCTGGCGCACTCGCCAGGAGCGACAAGGCTCGTTCCAAGTCAATTTCCAGAACGTTATCTGCCTTCAGATTGACATATTTGCCATCGTGTACCACATAGGGGCCAAAACGCCCCACACTGGCTTGCACGGGCTTGCCAGTTTCGGGATGTTCACCCAGGGTACGCGGCAAACTCAACAATTGCTGCGCCACGTTGAGATCGATCATTGTGGCGTCCATGCCCTTGAGCAAACTGGCACGCTTGGGTTTCTGTTTGCCATCTGCATCTTCGCCAAGCTGCACATACGGTCCGTAGGGGCCATTCTTCAGATAGATTGGCAGTTCGCTAGCCTCATCGGTACCGAGCAGCTTAGGGCCATCCAGCTTTTGGCTCAACAATTGTTCAACTAGTTCATCCGTCAAATCGGCGGGCGGTAGATTGGGTGGCAACCCGGCGGTGCGGCGCTCGCCATCAACCTCTTTGGCGACAAAGGGACCAAACTGCCCGATGCGCACCTCGGCATTGAGATTATCGAGTTCGACCACGCTGGCAAACCGCGGATCGATATTGGCTTCGCGCGTGCGCACTTGATTCTCCAGCCCGTCGCTGCCCAGGAAAAACTGACGCAAATAAGCCAAATAGTCGGCCTCACCGCCAGCAATATCATCCAACTTCTGTTCCATATTGGCCGTAAATCCCAGATCGACCAATTCATTGAAGTGATCTTCCATCAGCTGGGTGACGGCAAAGGCCGTAAAGGTAGGCACCAACTCTTTGCGCTGCTTAAAGACATACCCGCGCTGCTGGATCGTGTCGATGATGCTGGCGTAGGTGCTCGGGCGTCCGATGCCTTCGGCTTCCAGCGCCTTGACCAGCGTAGCTTCGGTGTAGCGAGCCGGTGGCTTGGTTTCGTGACCCAGTGCTTCCAGCTCGCGGCAATCGACCGTCTCGTCGATGCTGAGTGGCGGCAGGGGCGCATTTTGATCCTCGATCGCCGCGTCGGGGTCATCCGAGCCTTCGACATAGGCCCTGAAGAAGCCCGCAAAGAGCACCGTGCGCCCGCTGGCGCGGAAGAGCGCATCCTCCACACTAATTGTCGCAGTCGTCAATTTAAGGCGAGCATTGGCCATCTGGGTGGCGATAGTGCGCTTCCAGATTAGATCATAGAGACGGCGTTCGTCTCCACTCAACGGCAGCATATCGACCGGCCGCATCTGATCCCCCGCGGGGCGGATGGCTTCGTGTGCTTCTTGGGCATTTTTGGCTTTTGTCGCATACCGCCGGGGCTTCTCGCTGAGAAATTGCTCGCCGTAGAGTTCCACCACACGCCGCCGGGCAGCGGTGATGGCCTCTTCGCTCAGGTTGACCGAGTCGGTACGCATGTAAGTAATATAGCCATTTTCGTAGAGCGACTGCGCAATGCGCATCGTCTCTTTGGCACTCATGCCCAGCTTGCGGTTGGCTTCCATCTGCAAGGTGCTGGTAGTAAAGGGCGCATAGGGTGCCCGCGTGGAGTCTTTCTCATCCAACTCGACCACTCGCCATACCCCACCCAGCAGGCGAGCACGCAATTCCTCGGCCTGTTGCTGATCGAGCAGCAATACATTTTTATCGGCGGCGACTTGGCCGGTGTTTTCATCAAAATCACGACCGCTGGCGACACGCACGCCCGCGACCGACACCAGTGCGGCCTCAAACCGATGATCGGGCTGATCTGGCCGCTTGTTGAGATGCGCCTTAAGATCCCAATAGACGCCGGTGACGAACGAGCGCCGTTCACGTTCACGCAGCACTAACAAACGAACCGCCACACTCTGCACGCGGCCAGCCGACAGCTTGGGCGCGATCTTTTTCCAGAGCAGTGGCGAGACCGTGTAACCGACAAGCCGATCCAAAATGCGGCGGGTCTCTTGGGCATGCACCAGATCCAGGTCGATATTTCGGGTTTCGTTCAGAGCCTTTTGAATGGCCTCGCGCGTGATCTCATGAAAGACCATGCGGCGCACGGGCACTTTGGGTTTGAGCACCTCGTGCAAGTGCCAGCCGATGCTTTCGCCTTCGCGATCTTCATCCGTAGCAAGGATCAATTCATCGGCGTTTTTAAGTTTATTTTTGAGTTCAGTTACAACTTTCTTTTTTGCCGCTGGTATCACATAGAGCGGATCAAAATCTGCTTCGATATTGACCCCCAGGCGCGCCCAAGGTTCGCCCTTTTGAGCGGCCGGAATCTCAGAAGCAGAAGCGGGCAGATCCCGAATGTGGCCCATGCTCGCTTCAACTTGGTACCCTTGCGGCAAATAATTTCGTATCGTTCGCGCTTTTGTCGGCGACTCGACAATTACCAATTTAGCCATAAGAAAATCCAGGGAACATACAGTACAGGCAGAATGGAAGCGGACGGTATTATAGAGAAGAATCCAAATTCTGCAAATGCACCAATCGTAAAATCGCCCCCACAATAAACCACGAATCGGGCGAAGGGAAACGAAGGTTTCTTCCATTCGCCCAAATTCGTGGTCTTTTTGATGCATCAATTGGGGGAAGAATCGGCTGGCAAGTAGCCAGATGACCGAACTTTGCGTTCTAGCTATCTAGCTACGCAACCCTAACGGCCAGGCTCGAAAGGCGATAAAAATTCGCCGTCGATAATGGCTCGTTCTTCACCCGGGACTTGCCAAGCCACCGTGAGATTGTCCTTCTGGTCCAGATCTTTGTGCAGCACTTCGATGTAATAACGCTCGCCGGCCTTCAGTTGGATTGCCCCCGACTGCTGTGAGCCGTGCTTGTCCCACTGGCGCCATTGTGTCCAGGAGGGCACGCTGGCGATCAACTGCTTGTTAGCGGGGTCACTATCCGTGCTGAGCCACAATTCCGCCGAATCATCCGCCGCGATCCAGAAGATGTATTCGCCGTCGCTCGGCGGATGGATATAACCACGCAAGCGTTGCCCGTAATCATTGGCAAACGAGAGCGGGGCGTCGAGCGTAGTCAAGTAGTCGCTCCCCGTGGGCTTGCCAGCGAACTTATCACTCTTGGTCAGGTCAGCCACCGTATCGCCCGAGATTCCAGCCCACCATTCGCGCAAGATGGTGCCGCGATTGCTGTTCGCACCGACGCCCAGCGCCGGAGCGGATCTTGGGGTTGGGGTGGCACCGGCCGTGCGACCAGTTCCGGCAGTACTGGTGATGGTCGCTGTCTCGGTCACGGTGTCCGTGCTTGTCACCGCAGAGCGGGTGGTCAGCGGCGGAGCGGCGGCAGCATCCCCATAATAGCGCAGGCGGAAGAGCGCGCCGAGAATGGTCATTACATAGAGATCACCGTTGGGTCCAGCGGTAATCTGTGTGGGCCCCGGCACGCCACTGGCAAAGTCAGCCACGTCCACCGTACCATCGGCATTAAAGGTCATCACAAACATCATGCCGACATTAAAGTCGCCGAAGAAGTACGTTCCCCGATAGTAACCGGGATATGAGGTGCCAGTGTAGAAATCACCACCGATCACCGAGCCGCGACCCTTTTCGTGGGGATAGCTATAGAGCGCCTCGATGCTGGCCGTATCGCCCTTGATCACGCCTTCACAGCCATTATCATCCACGCGGATTTTGGGCCCTTCGAAACAAGGCCAGCCAAAATTGGCGCCGGGGCCACCCATGTTAACCTCTTCCCAGTCAAAATCGCCAACATCACCCACGACTACTTGGCCAGTGCGCGGATGCAAGGTGAAGCGGTAGGGGTTGCGCATCCCCATAGCGTAGACTTTGGAGCGATTGCTGTTGGGGTTGCCATCATAAAAGGGATTGCTCGGCAGCCCCTGCCCAGTGATCGGATCGATGCGCAAAATCTTGCCATTCAAGCTGTCGGGATTCTGGGCGCGGATGTTGACCGCCGCGTTGAAGTTGATTCCATCACCCGAACTGACATAGAGTGCGCCATCGCGGCCAAAGAGCAGCTGATTCACCGAATGGCTGGTCCCTTCATTCGGTAGACAATCTTCAATAAAGCCACCACCAGCACCCACGCACGAGTAAGGCCGCCGGTCGCCCGTGGTCGGATTGCCAATATTTTCGAAAACACTGTTGCTCCCGAGAATGATCACGCCACTGCCAGGCAAATGCTGGTTCAGGTTATCGGGGTCGGCGGAAAGCCGCAATACCCGCGAGACGCGTGCACCACTGGTGGGCAAGCCCTTGACTTCCGGCGGATCATAGACATAGGCCAGATAGACGTAAGGCACAGTGGGGAAGCGAGGATGCACCGCCACGCCGAGCAAACCGCGCTCAGTGAAGTCGTTGACTTCGTTGCGCAGATCGATAAACGGTTCTTCTTGCAGTTCGCCATCGGCGAAGACCCGTACCATCCCATCTTTTTCGATCAAAAAGATGCGACCATCGGGCGCGATGGCAAAACCTGTCGGCATCTTTAAGCCATCAACAACAGGCTCAAAGACAAAGCCATCGGGCGCGCTGATCTGCAGCGGCGCGGCGCTCGCGGGGACAACGCCACCGAACAGACCAATCATGATACTCATGCAGAGCAAAATCCGCAGCCACATGTTGTATGATTTCCGAATAATCATCCTTTATCCTCATCCAAGCAAGACCAGCAACAAGGGCGATTGGGGGGAAGGCTTACAATCTTCGCCATTATACCGTCATTCTCGAATTGTGCCAGCCAGCGCGATAATCAGCACTGATGGCAGGTGAGCCGAAGAGCGTCAGCCAAAACACAGGCAAGTTGTAGAGATTACACCAGGTTTGCTCGAGATCCTATTTCTTCGTGGCGAAGAGAATATTCTTTTCCACCAGCCGTAGGTATAATCTACAGAGATTGGCTGCTATCGAGCTGGATGCGTTGTCAATGGAGACAGGGCCCAGAATGCGCGGTTCCCCCTTCAGACAACTGAAAGCTCACCGATAGCTACTCCCGCCACCGACTACGTCCTCCCTCGTAGCGAATACAGCCAAAGGACACACGCCGCACCCTGAGCGGCCAACAAATTCAACCTAGACAAACGCAAAGCGAGAAAAACTATGCGCATCAAACAGTCGATCTGTTATCCGCTCTTCAAGCCGCCAACCATGTCATTAGAAGACTTGTTCCAAGCCGCTGCCGAAATTGGCTACGCCGCCATCGAATTATGGGGGCGCACCGCCGAATTTGAAGAGGTCATTACGTTGGCCAAGAAGTACAATCTAGCCATCGCCAGCATGAGCGGCCATGGCTCCTTACCCGATGGCCTCAACAAACGCAGCAACCACGAACGGATCGTCGCTGAATTAAAGGAATCGATTGACATTGCGGCCCACTATGGCATCCCCGGACTGATCTGCTTCAGTGGCAATCGCCAACCACACCAAAGCGAGATCGAAGCCATCGAAGCAGTGGCGGATGGGCTACGCTTGATCGCGCCCTACGCCGAAGAGAAAGGGATTAACCTCAATCTCGAGCTGCTCAATTCCAAAGTCGACCATCCCGGCTACCAGTGCGACCACACTGCCTGGGGGGTGGCTGTCTGCGAACGGGTCAACAGCCCGCGCGTCAAGCTGCTCTATGACATTTATCACATGCAGATCATGGAAGGGGATGTGATCCGCACTATTCGCGAGAATATCAAGTGGATCGGCCACTTCCACACCGCGGGCAATCCCGGCCGCAATGATCTGGACGATACGCAAGAGCTGAATTATACGGGCATCTGCCGCGCCATTGCCGCCACGGGTTATGATCTCTATGTTGGTCATGAATTTCGCCCCAAAGGTGACCCCATGGCTGCGCTGCGCGAAACCTTTGCCATCTGCAACCAAGGGGCTTAAGCTGCGACCGGCCCAGTGATGAGCGCATCCCGTTCCGCGAAGAGCGTTTGACGCGGCATTCGTTCAACGGTAGGATCAAGTTGCTCCCTAACCAACTTTCCTATTCATCACCAAGGAGGAACCTATGCCCAAAACTGGACGGGCCGTTGTCGCGTACGGCCAACGCTTTGAGGTTCGTGAATATCCGGTGCCTGACCCTGCGCCCCACGGCATTCTCTTGCGACAAGAGCTCGCTGGCATCTGCGGCACCGATCTACACATGTGGCAAAATAGCCTCAAGGAGGAGACTGCCCTCGGCCACGAAGTGGTTGGCGTGATCGAGGCGCTCGGTTCCGCAGTCAGCCAAGATGCGGCGGGCAATCCTTTGCGCGAGGGCGATCGCGTGATCGTCCAACCGGGAACGCCGCACGGGGCATACGGATTCAAGACAAATCCGGATCAAGCGCCCCATTTTACCGGCGGTTTTGGCGAATACATGTATCTGGCCTACCCGGATACATGTGTGCTCAAAACCGAGCTGTCGCCAGAAGTGGCTGTGCTCACCGAGCCCTTCACCGTGGGCGTGCATGCGGTGATGCGCGGCCGTGTGCAACTAGGGGACACAGTCGTTGTGCAGGGCTCGGGTGCGATCGGCTTGGTCACGCTGATCTGTGCCAAGCTGAGTGGTGCCGCCAAGATCATCGTTGTGGGTGGGCCGGCTCAGCGGCTGGCCTTGGCCAAGCGTATGGGCGCCGATGTGACGATCAACGTTGAGGATGTGCCCAGCGCCGAAGAGCGCCGCGAGCTGGTCCTAGCCGAGACGCCACGGGGTACAGGGGCCGATGTTGTCTTTGAATGCGCCGGTTTCCTTAATGCCATTCCCGAAGGGTTGACCTATGTTCGCCGCAGTGGTACCTTTGTGGAGGTTGGTAACTTTGTTGATCAAGGACCAATCTCGCTCAATGTTAACCAGTTGATGATGCGCCGCAACCTGCGCTTTGAAGCGATCTGGGGTAGCGGAACGGAACATTTCCTGCGCGGGTTGCCCCTGCTCGAGCGCAACGAATTTCCCTTTGCCGAGATGGTCAGCCACGTGCTGCCCCTAGAAGATATCGACAAAGGATTCGCTGCGCTCAATGGCACCTATCGACTAGGTGACGAAGTTGTGATCAAAATTGCTGTACAAGGCGGGGAGTGAAGCTCTCCCCGGTTTTGGAGAAGCCGATGAACTTAGCCACACCCGACCATCTTGCTGTTATCGATCATCTCCTCTCGACGACTCGCTCGGTCCGCAAGCGATTGGATCTGACGCGGCCGGTCGAGCGCGAGGTCATCGAACGTTGTCTCGAACTTGCGATCCAAGCACCGAGTGGCTCAAACCGCCAAACGTGGCATTTTGTGGTGGTGACCGATCCCAACAAACGCTTTGCCCTGGCTGAACTCTATCGCAAAGCCTTCGACAATTATCTGCGCGGGCGCACCCAAGATAAACCCGAATGGCGCGCGGCCGACCCAAGTGACAGCACCCAACGCCGCGTCACGAGTTCAGCCATCTACCTTGCGCGTCATCTACACGAAGTGCCGGTGCACATTATTCCCTGCATCGAGGGGCGCGTGGAGACCAGTCCACAATATGCCCAAGCCGCGCACTATGGCTCGATTCTACCAGCGGTTTGGTCGCTGATGTTGGCGTTGCGCGCCCGCGGACTCGGGTCGGCATGGACCACGTTGCACCTACCCTACGAGGCCGAGGCGGCTGAGCTGTTAAGCATTCCCGCCAGCTTAACCCAAACTGCATTGATCCCAGTGGCCTATTTCACGGGCGAAGATTTCCGGCCCGCTGAGCGAATCCCAGTTAGCGCAGTCACACACTGGGAAAGCTGGGGCAACCGGGACGGACAATAACGCATCCACCAGCCAACTTGCCATCACTAGCAAAGGAGCTATATTGCATGACCCATCAAGCCCTCGCCATTCAGGGCGGCCCGCCTGCGAAACAGCGGGTTGATCCACCGATGTACCCAGGCGGTATGCAGATCGATCATGAAGAAGAAGCCGCTGTGCTCGAAGTTCTGCGCAGCAAACGCCTCTTCCGCTATTACGGACCAGAGCCTGGTCCTTCGAAAGTGGCCGAATTGGAAGCCGCCTATGCCCAACAGCGCGGGGCCACCCATGCCTTGGCGGTCACTTCTGGCACGGCAGCTTTGATCTGCGCCCTGCAAGGGATTGGCGTTGGCCCAGGCGACGAGGTGATCGTCCCCGCTTATACGTGGATCGCCACCGCAGCGGCGGTGTTGGCGGTGGGGGCTGTACCAATCGTGGCTGAAGTGGATGAGTCGCTGCTGCTCGATCCCAACGACATCCCCAACAAAATTACCCCCTACACCAAGGCGATTTTGCCGGTGCACATGCGTGGCGCGCCGGCAAACATGGATGCCATCAGCGCAGTGGCCCGCCAACATGGTTTACGCGTGGTCGAAGATGCCGCGCAGGCCAATGGGGCAACCTATCACGGCCAATGGTGCGGCGCCATCGGCGATGCTGGTTGTTATAGCTTGCAATTCAACAAGATCCTCACTTCCGGTGAAGGGGGAATGTTGCTCACCAGTAATGATCAAGTCTGGCAGCGGGCGGTGATGTATCATGATGTGGTAGCGGGACAGAACCGCGGCTATGGCTTCGACAACCGGTTGTGCGGCGTCAACTATCGTATGCCCGAGATCCTAGCGGCCATCAACTTGGTGCAATTGCGCCGGTTGGAGGGTATTCTGCAATCGATGCGGGCGCGCAAGGCAATGCTCAAAGCGGGCATGGCCGATATCGCCGAGCAGAAAGGCATCACCTTCCGAGTGGAAAATGATCCCGAGGGTGATACGGCCATCTGTATGGTCTTTTTTGTCGAGAATCCTACGGTGGCAGCAAATGTGGCCGAAGCCTTGCGCGCCGAGCAAATCGGTGCCAGCGTGCTCTATCATCCAGATCGCCCGGATCAGCACATCTATGCCCACTGGGAGCCGATTCTGCAGAAGCGAGCGTGGTCAGCCGGGGGCGATCCCTGGCGCTGGGCCCAACGCCCCATCGAGTATGATCCAGCCATGTGCCCCCGCAGTTTGGATCTGCTCGGCCGGGCCATTCACTTGAATATCAGCCCGCTGTTAACCAATGAAGATGTGGAAGAGACGGTCGAGGGGTTGAACAAGGTGCTGCACGCGCTGGCGTAGCTGTTCAGAGCGCAACGACAAAAGCCACGGCCCGTCCGCGGTCGTGGCTTAAACTGACCGACCATTCTCGCAAGCCCAGTTGCAAAGCACGCTGAGCGGCTGCATCATGCAAGTGCAGGGAGGGTGCCCCACTGGCTGGGTCACGCACGATTTCGATGCTCTGCCAAGTGATCTGATGGCGCCAAATGCCGGTGCCGAGCGCCTTGGCAGCCGCTTCTTTGGCGGCAAAGCGCGCTGCCAACGATTCGATGCGCCGCTCACAGGCCGACAACTCTTGCGGCGTGTATACGCGCTGCAAGAAATGATCGCCGTGACGAGCCACCGCACTCCGAATGCGTTCAATTTCGATGATGTCGACACCTGTTCGTAACATAGGGGTTAGGGCTGTGCTCGCTCTTTGCGCAACTGCTCGATCTCGGCTTGCAAGTGGCGGATCTCGCCTTGTAGTTGGAGAATTTCATCGGCAACTTGGCGGTTAAAATTGACTTGCTGCTCGATGATCGGGTCGAGATACGCTTCTTTAACGTGGGTGGTGCTGTTGCGCCGCACCCATTCGATCAACCGGCCAACGAACGGTATGCCCGAACGCACTTTATAATTGCGCAACGCCACATCGGCTTGTTGATACAACTGCCCCATGGGATGTTGCTCAGCCGGAGTTGGACTTTGGGCCAATGTGGCCACCTCCGCTAAGACCGAACGCATATTTGCCACAAACCGGTCCGGGCTAAACTCCGCGGCCCGCGCTTTGCCCCGTTCGATGAGCTGCTCGCGTAAGCCGGGCTCCTGCAAAATGTGCCCAATCTGCCGGGCGAGATCATCAGCATTCCCCGGCGTAAAGAGCAAACCAGCCGCCTGCTCCTCCCCGCTTTCGGCATTCAAAATCCAAGGCAAGGCGCAGCTAGCGCTCGCCACGGTCGGCACCCCAACCGCCATCGCTTCCACCAGCGGCACGCCAAAACCCTCGTGCAAGCTGGGCAGCACCAGCACATCTGCCAAGGAATAATACGGCTCCACTTGATCGACGCGGCCGGTGAGGGTGACGTGATCCGCAATGCCCAGCTCGGCGGCTTGAGCGGTCAACTTGGCGGCCAGTTCTCGCTCAGCCGGGTTGCCATCCTTATTCCCGACCACCAGCAAGTGCACGGTCTCCCCGGCGGCGATCAGTTTGGCCGTCGCGCTCACAGCGAGATCAATGCGTTTATTGCCAGCCACGCGGCCAATAAAGAGGATCACCCGTTTGCCGTGCAGCCCCCAACGTGCCCGCAATGCGTCCAATTGCGCGGGCGGAGGCGGCGTTTGCAGATGATCAAGCGGCAGGCCAAAGGGCACTACCCGAATCCGTTCGAGTGGATAGCCCGAATTGCGGTGCAACTCCTCGCGCATGTAGGGGCTGACCGTTAAGGCCAAATGGGCAAACCAAGCCAACTGCGTGCGCACTTCGGCGATCCGCAAACCTTCGCGGCCGGCCTCCGAGCCCCAGAGGGCAGGCGGGGTCACCCCATGGTAGGAGAAGATCTTGGCCCCTTGATGGTCGCGGATGCGCTCGGCCAAGGGCGACCAGTTGGAATATTCCAAAATCAGCAAATTGCTGGTGGGTTGATAATCCGCATAATCGGCCTGTTGCACCAGCTCACGCAGATCCTCGGGTAGGGGGCCGTACGCGTAGTTGCTATAGAGCCGGGGCCGAATTCCCTCCGCTTGGAGGAAACGGGCAACGTCAAAGATATGTTGGCTGGTGGCGTCACCAGTCCGCATGGTCAAGGAGAGCAAATCGGCAGTGCGAAAAGCCATAGCGGCAGATCTCATCCTTTCGGCTTGTCCGCCGCAGCACTCAACTCAGCGACACGCGCCTCTAGCTCGGCGATCCGCGCGTGGAGCTGGGCTTGCGTCGCTGCTTCTTGCTGGATAACTGTTGCCAACAACTGCGCAACTTGTTGATTAAACTGCTCTTGCCGCTCAAATGTGGGGTCGATATAGGGCTCGCGCAGGTGCGAAGTCAAGTTGCGCCGTATCCATGCTAAGAGCGGCCCGAAGATCGGCAAACGCGAACTCACCACATACCCGCGCAACATGGTCTTGGCATTCGCTAGCAACGCTTGCAGATCAGCGGCCAGCAAGGCATCAGGCACCGCGGCCAAGGCAGGCGTTGTCGAACTACGCTTTTCAGGTTCACGGGTTGTAGGATGCAGTTCGCTCATGGCTGGTAAATGCCCATACGCAAAGGGACGATTGGGCAACCAGGCTGTGACTTCGGCCACTACCTCCGCCCAGAGAATGGGGTACTTGGCCGCTGGGGTGGTGGCCGTCGGCAGCGTGCGGATCGGCGCAGCGCCGTAGCCATAAACTTCGCTCAGTTGCCGAGTCGTCGTCTCGTCTTCGGTCACCACCAGATCGGCAAAGGCCGCCAGCCGGCAAAATGTGTCGGCGCTGGCCGGATCGAGGGCATGCACATAGCACAAGGCCGCGCCGCGCGCCAATTGGGGCAGCCATTCGACCAGCGCATAGGGGCCGTCCCAGTGAAAGATATAGAGATCACAAGTGGCAAATTGCGCATCGGGCCAGGTGGTGGCCGTCGAAACGCAACGCGTCGTCCTGAGGAGCGGCTCTGGCACGCCTTTGGGCTGCTCGGCGCTGTAGATGCGCACCTCGTCCCCGCGCCCGTGAAAGAATTGCCATTGGGCACTGACTCGCTGGCTGAGCGGATCGTCCTCGTTCAACCGCGGCGTTATCAAACAAACTTGGAGCATAAAGAACTCACAGTAGAAATTACCTATCCATCGCTTTGTCTAGGCTCCCTGGCCAACAGTGGCGGAAGCCGCCGCACTTGGCTGCAGGCGGGTACGGACTCGACGCAACACGCGGCTGTAGGTGCCCTCAATCACGTCGGTGATGCGTTCGGTGGTGTAACGCTGCAGGACCTTCGCCCGCCCCTGCTTACCCATCTGCCGGGCGCGTGTCGGATCTTCCATCAAGGTGAGCACAGCGCGCAAGAGTTGGCTCGGCTGCATTGGATCGACCACAAAGCCGTCGACGCCATCGTGGATCAGCGAGGCGACCGACTGGATATTGGCGCCGATCACCGGTTTGCCATAGAGCCAGGCCTCGAGATAGACAATGCCAAATGCTTCGCCCGTGGAAGGCAGGGCCAGCGCATCACAAGCCGCCAGCGCAGCCAGTCGGGTCTCATCATCCACGGCTCCGTGCACGCTCAAGCCCTCGACCGGGCCAACTTCGCGCCACAAGGCCTGCGAATATTCGGTTTCCGGCCCCGCGGCCAACAGATAGAGATTGGGATAGCTGGGCCGCAGCCGGACAAAGGTCTCGACCACCGAGCGCAAGCCTTTGTATTCTGTTTTGCGCCCCAAAAAGAGCAGGACAAAGGCATCGGCGGGCAGGCCCAATTGGGTGCGGCTTGCGCCGCGCTCGCGGGGCGGGAAAGCCGCCAGGTTCAGGCCATTACCCCCTTGCACGACTAGTTGCTGGGGCAAATGCTGCTGCAAAAATGCGCTCTCTGCTGCGGTGACGGCAAAGATGGCCTCACTCCCGCGCAAAATACGCCACATGTAGCCGACATCATATGTTTCGGGCTGCTCGACGTGCAGATGCGGCGTGATCACCGTGGGCAGACCGCGCAACCGCGCCGCCATGTAAGCCGTCCAGGCGTGAGCATAGTGTAATTGATTGATGTGCAGCAGATCATAATTGCGAGCTTGTTGCCAGATCGCCCGAAAGAGTGGCCAGCTCAAGGGCCCATTGCCGAAAAAGATGTGCGGCTCAAATAAAGGTGAGCGGAATTGGCGATAATTGCGCAACCCAGTCGCTAAGATCCGCCAAGTGCGCGGGCCACGCGACAAGCTGGGGAAACGATGCACGGAGACGCCGTTGATCACCTCGTGGGCGGACAATTCATTGTGCCACGTATGATAATCCCGGGCCTGCGACGTGAAGACATCCACCGTATGGCCGCGGCGCACCAAACTTTCCGAAAGATCGGTGATGTATTGTTCCGAGCCACCGATGGCCGGGGCATATTGATGGCTGACATGTAAGATGCGCATCTTCATCCCGCAATCGCCTCGGCATAGACCTGCTCAAGCCCACTGAGATGGGCAGACAGACCCAACCGGGTACGTGCTGTCTGCACACAACGCAACCGCATCTGGCGGTGGACCCACGGCGCTTTGCCAAAATGGTGAATCACCTTCGTGGCTAATGCTTCGGCATCACCCACCGGGTAGAGATAGCCGGTCAGATCCTCATCGATCAGCTCGCTGGTGCCGCCGAAAGCCGAGCCCACCACCGGTGTCCCCATCTGGAAGTTCTCGTAGATCACCACGGGTGAATTCTCGTGCCAGACCGAGGCGACAATGCTCAGATCCGCCGCGGCAAAGAGCGCACGCATGTCGGTAAAGGGCACAGGACCCAGCGACATCACCGCTGGAGCATAGTGGCGATATTGCTCGAGAAAGCGCTGCTCACCACCACCGGCAATCACAATCCGCACATTTTCCAGCGCATTGATCAACAACGGAATCGCCGCCAAGACCACATGTGCGCCTTTGTGTTCACTGCCGCCACCAGCAAATACCACCGTGGGCTGGGTGGTGGCACTTTGCAACAGCTGCTGGACGACCGGATGTTGCGGTTCGAGGGTTACGGGCTCGGCAATGCCATAGGGGACCAGCCGAAAACGCTCACGCGCAAAGCCCACCTCGACATGGCGTTCAATCAAGGCTTGGCTGGGCGAAATAAAATAGCGCACATTGCTGGTCAACGCTTGAAAGATGCGCCGCCGTTGGGGCACCGCCGCCCAATAATCGTATTTGCGAAAACAGTTCCCGCACCCATCAGGAAATTTGACCGGATCGCAATAACGGCCATCAGCCTGATAGCGCATGTTGTTGGGGCAAGTGAGGCCCAGATCATGCAGGGTGTTGACCACGGGCACCCCCGCATGGCGGCAGGCCACATAGGGGGCCAGCGACGAACCCGAAACGTTGTGAATATGCACAATATCGGGCTTGACCGTTGCCAATTCGCGTCGCACCGTTTGGTAGACGCGCAGGTCAAACACTTGTTGCAAGGGCAATTTGGTATGAAAACGCACGCGGTGCACGGGCAAGTGATCGATGTGATACCACTCGTCCGCGTCCGCAGTGCCACGAGTCGTCACCGTCAGCAGCGTCACCTCGTGGCCGGCTTGCAACATGCCATGCGCGGTATGATAGAGCGACACTTCGGCCCCGGCGATCAGGTCGGGCGGGAACCAATTATTGATAAAAAGAATCCGCATGGTTGAATCTGCCCCGACCTATAGGGATGGGGCGAATCAGATCAGTGAAGCCAACGAATACGGCTTCACCATCCAACTCGGGAATCGGAACCAGTATACCCACACTGGCTATTCTGACGAGACCGTCGGTTCATTGATGCTAGGTGACACCATCCCAATCGACGGCTCACCCCGCTGTTGGGCCAATTGCTGCGCCAACGCAGCGTTACTCAGCGCCAGATGATCGATCTGCCGTTGCAGCATGGCAATCTGGTGACGATAGAGCTGATCGTTGGCTTCCAACTGGCGCTGCAAGTGGCGCACGGCCCAACGCGCTGCCACATTGTACCAGAGTTCACGAAATCTGCTGAAAATTTTGCCCACAATCGGCAGAGAGGACGTGAATTCAAATTCTTCCAATGGGCGAGCGCGACCGGGGTCGATATCTACCAGAATTCTTAAGGCCGCCAACACTTCCTCGATCTGGGCTGGCTCGGCTTGCCACTGTTGGCGCAAAATCGCTGGGGCATTTTCGAACATGTCCCAATACGCATTGCGCAATCCGGGCGTGGCCAAATGCAAGTCCTGCAGCTCACGTGGGAAAAATTCGGTCAGCCACTGCGGCGGCGAGAGATGTTTGAGCGAGCAGCGCAGACGTCCCCGTTGATAAAAACGCTGCAAGGTGACCTCGTCAATTTTCGACGACGTCTCTTGATGGATCAGGTGGGCCTCGGCGCAATACCAAACCTGGTAATCGGCCAAACGGGTGCGCAGACAATAATCGACATCTTCAAAATAACCTGGCCAAAAGCCTTCATCGAGCAGACCGATCTTGTCAAGCAGGGCTTTGCGGATGGCGAAAGCGGCGCCGGTCACCCATTCGACCACGCGCGACTCATTGGCCTGGCCTTCGTCGGCTTCGTGATGCCCATAATGCAGGCCATAGAAACGGGGATATTCGATATAGCCGCCGGCGTGCTGCAAGGTTTTGCCATCGGGGTAGAAAATCTTACAGCCGACCACCCCTACGGCAGGGTTCTCGAAGGCCCGCAAGATGGCCGCCAGCCAGCCGGGAAAGACCCGCGTATCTTGATTGAGCAGGATGGAGACATCGGCCGTGGAGACGCGCAACCCTTGATTGCAACCCCCGGCAAAGCCCTGATTCACCCCGTTGCGGATCAACTGCACTTCTGGGAAGCGACGCGCCACCAGCACAGCCGACTCATCCACCGAGGCATTATCGATCACAATGATCTGCACCTTCAGCTCGGGCATAGCCTGCTGCTCAGCCTGCAACGAAGTGAGGCAAGCAGGCAAAAAGCGCGCGCCATTGCGCACTGGGATGATAATGGAGACGGTCGTCAAGTCAGTCATAGGTATCGCTCTTTGAGCCACTTCATCAAGCGGATGAAGCGGCCTCGTTCATAGGCCTGGGCCAGGTCGCGCCAGTGGTCGCGTTCCGCGCGTAAATGGGCCAATTCCTGCTCATGTTGTTCGTGGAGGGCGGCGGTCGTGAGCGATTGTGGTAGGCCGATCTGGTCAGCGGCAGCCCAAGGTTGGCGACAGTAGGCCAGCAACGGTTGTGCGGCTCGCTGCCAAGTCAATTCGCGTTGCGCCTGCGCAAATCCGGCGGCCAACTCAGCGGGTGGGGTTTCCAACAAGGTCAAAATCGCCTTGGCCACCCCATCGACCTCGCCAAAGTCCACCAAGCGCCCCACGCCATAATGGGCCAGCAGCTCGCTGGTAGCATCCCCCTGAGTCGCCACAGTGGACAGCCCGGCCCAAATATATTCCAAAACTCGGCTGCGAAAGGCCAGCCGGGTCTCCAGCGTATCGTAATGCAAACTGAGCGCCAGATCGCTTTCCAGCAGCACATTGGGCCAATCGGCATAGGGCACCCAATCGCCGAAAAAGACGGCCCGGTCGAGCAGCCCCAATTCGCTCGCCAATTGATGGGCCGCGGCGGTGGCAGTGGGCATGGTGACCACATCGGGGTTGGGATGGCGTGTGCCGGGGAAGATCAGCTTGACGTCTTGGCGAGTTTGCCAAATTTGCGCCACGGCGCGGATCGCGGTCAGCGGATCAAGCCAAGGCCAGAGACCGCCGCCCCACAAAAGTACCTTGTCATTGGCTCCAATCCCCGGCCAGACACCTTTGATCAGCGGGCGAGTGGGCCGAGCCACCGTATCGGGCAAGCCAAAGGGCACCACGTCGATCAACTGGCGCAAGGATGGATCTTGGCGGAAGGTGGCGGGGTTGATGCGGCCATGAGCTTCCAACAAGCCGATCCACCAATCACGCTGCCGTTCGCTGGCGCACAAATAAAAGTCGCCGACCAGATATTGCTGTTGCAAAACGGTGTGACGGGCGCGCCAGTCGGTGGCGTTCTCGGCGGTGTGGTTGGGCAGCGCCAACCATTCGGCCCACAGCGGATCATAGCCGTCAATCACGACATAGGGCGGGCGGATGGGCAGTGCCGCCAGCCGGTCGGCCACGGCGCCAGAGAGCAGACAAATTTCCACGGCCAAGAGATGGGGCAGCAACGTGGACCAATCCGCCGGGTCGTAGGTGACAAAGGTAAAGGCTTCATCGGCAAAGGGTGGTTGCTCGTCGCTGGGTTCCGGCGGCTGCGGAGCGGCGAGAATAGTGGGGATCTCCGTCGCCAATGCACGTGCCAATTGCACATAGCGGATCCCCGGCCCGGCCATGCGCGGCCCCACAAGGTCGTGGCTAATGATCAACAGCCGGCTCATGGCTTTAGCCTTTTGTCCACCTGCCAGGTCAAATAGCGCAGGACTTCGGTGACCAGCCCATTCAGGCCTTGTGTGCGCCAAGTTTGGCCCACCTTGCGCGCCATCTGGCCGGCCGCTTGCCAACTGCGGCGGGCAAATTGGCCAGTTGCGCTCGCCAGCGTTTGCGGGGCTGCCAAGGCGCTCCCAGTGGCCCGGGACTGCTCAGCATCGGTCCCTGCATAGTGCAATTGATAGAGCAACTGCCCGCGCACCGGTTGATTGTTGCGCCACAGCTGCGCGCCGGGCTCACTGGAGCTCCATAAACGCCAGAGGGCATGGGCAAAGCGCCCATCTTC
>CAZMRA010000014.1:0-26055 GCA_964568485.1 uncultured Caldilineaceae bacterium
AGCTTGGACATTGCCCTTGGGGTGGGTGGTGTACCGCGCGGCCGCGTGATTGAAATCTACGGCCCAGAAAGCTCGGGGAAGACAACTATCTGTTTGCACATCATTGCCGAAGCACAGCGGACTGGCGGTATTTGTGGTTTTGTGGATGTTGAACATGCGCTCGATCCGGCTTATGCCACCAAGATCGGCGTAGATGTCAACAATCTCTATGTCAGTCAGCCAGATACAGGTGAACAAGCCTTAGAGATCACCGAAGCCCTCGTCCGTTCCGGAGCGATGGATGTGGTAGTGGTCGATAGTGTGGCGGCATTGGTGCCACGCGCCGAGATCGAAGGCGAGATGGGTGACAGTCACGTTGGTTTACAAGCTCGCTTGATGAGCCAGGCCTTACGCAAACTGACTGCGGCTGTCAAATCGACCGGCACCTGCATGATCTTCACCAATCAGCTGCGGCAGAAGATCGGCGTGATGTTTGGCAACCCAGAAACGACATCCGGGGGGATGGCGCTACGTTTTTATGCCAGCTTGCGGCTGGATGTGCGGCGTATCGAATCCCTCAAACAAGGCGATCAGATCATTGGTAGTCGGACACGCGTCACGGTTCGTAAAAATAAGGTGGCAGCACCTTTCAAGGTGGCCGAGTTCGATATTATGTACAACGAAGGCATCAGCACGGTCGGCGACATTCTGGATTTAGGTGTCGAGTTTGATATTCTAAGTAAACGAGGCGCTTATTTCCGCTACCAGGATGAGATTCTCGGCCAGGGCCGTGAAGCGGCGAAAAACTATCTACGTTCAAACCCGCAACTAGCCAAGCAGATTGATTATCTGGTTCGGAGCAAGGCTGGGTTAGCTGTCGCGGATGTCTCCCCGTCCCTAAATGGTGAGGCTAGTGAATCGGTAGCGTTAGCCATTTGAAATCGGGCTGAGCTTATTCGTTTCTACCAGTGAAACTTGCTTTGTGAGCTTTCTGTTCCAATGCACTACCAAGTAGTCAGGTAAGCAGCTCGTCTGAGGATGACCATTGTCGCCTTCGGACTAGGTGTCTTTATGATTGGCTTGGGATGAATTAGCATCGTCACTTTTCCAACCGCTGGTTGACAACAAGGAACGATTGCTTGTCTGCGCTGTGGCTTTGGCTACAGCGCTTTTTGTTTCTATCATTCGTCGATCCATAATCAGCTAGAACCAGACAGACGAACAGCTAGAGGATCTTTACGTATGGACACAATTGTTGTGCTGGTCATTGTTGTACTGGTCGCGGCGATCAGTGCGAGCGTGGCTGGCTATCTTGCTTTTGGACGCGGCCGCCAAGCCGGTCAACAAGCAGAACAAGATCGCCAGAACAGACTATTGCAAGATGCGCAAGACCAGGTTACTCATATTCTTGCCAATGCCGAAACCGAAGCCAAAGCCATTCGCCTTGCAGCCAAAGAAGAGGAGGTTCAAAAGCGCAACGAGCTAGAAGCCGAAGTGAGTCGACGGCGCAAAGAGTTGGAGCGAATCGAAGAACGCTTGCAAAATCGGCTCGATAGCGCAGAACGCCGTTTGGAACAGATCGAAGTGCGCGAGCGCAAGCTAAATCAACGGCAGAGCCAACTCGACCAACGCACATCGAAGCTAGAAAAGATGGAAGAAGAGTGGACGGCTGAATTGCAGCGCGTTGCCCAGATGAGTTTGGAAGAAGCGCGCCAAACCCTGCTCGCCGAAGTGGAGAAAAATTCCCGACAAGAGATGGCACGGGTCATCCGCGAGGTGGAAGGACAAACTGCCGAAGAGGCCGACCGTCGCGCTCGCGAAATCATCACCATGGCCATCGAACGAGTCGCCAGTGACCATGTGGCAGAATATGCGGTCAGCAGTGTTGACCTGCCCTCGGACGAGATGAAAGGGCGGATCATCGGGCGGCAAGGGCGCAATATTCGCGCCATCGAACAAGCGCTTGGGGTAGATCTAGTCGTGGACGACACGCCCGAAGCGATCATCATCAGTAGCTTTGATCCTGTGCGCCGTGAAGTCGCGCGCATGACCTTGAGCAAACTCGTGGCCGATGGCCGCATTCACCCGGCCCGCATCGAGAAAGAGGTCGAAAAGGCCCAACAAGAGATCGACCGGGTGATCATGGAAGCTGGCGAACAGGCGATTATCGAGGTTGGGGCCCAAGGTCTCCACCGCGAGATCCAAAAATTGTTGGGGCGACTCAAATTCCGCACCAGCTATGGGCAAAACCAACTCTTTCATGCGATCGAGACCTCACACATCGCCGGTGTGATCGCCAGCGAATTGCACGCCAATGTCAAGATGGCGCGCCTCGGGGGTCTCTTGCATGATATCGGCAAGGCCGTCAGCCACGAGATCGACGGTCCACACGCGATTGTAGGAGCTGAAATTGCCAAACGCTTTGGCGTTAATGAAGCGGTGGTCAACTGTATTGCCAGCCATCACGGCGAGGTAGAGCCACAATCGATCGAAGCCGTGATCGTTGCGGCTGCTGATGCGATCAGCGGTGCGCGCCCCGGTGCCCGCCGCGAAAGCTTAGAGACCTACATCAAGCGGGTCTCGGAGCTGGAAGAGATCGGCAACAGCTTCAAAGGGGTCAGCCAGACCTTTGCCATCCAAGCGGGCCGCGAGATCCGCGTCATCGTCCGGCCAGAAGATGTGGACGATATGGCAGCAATCTCGCTCAGCAAGGATATTGCCAAGAAGATCGAAGATAACTTGCAATATCCAGGACAAATTCGTGTGACAGTGGTGCGTGAAACACGTGCCGTTGAGTATGCAAAATGACAACACCCAACGAGCAGTTGCGTGATTTGCTGATTCCCTTGATTTGACGTAGGATCAACAGAACGCACGTTCTGCTTGGGTACTATGAAGTAAGGAATTGTTATGGACATTACCTGGTATGGGCTTTCCTGTTTCCGCCTGCGCGAAGGTGGCTATACGGTCATCTGCGATCCCTATGACCGCACAGTCGGGTTGACGCTGCCCAAGCTACGCGCTGATCTAGTTACGATCAGCCACGAGCGCAGCGGCCATAATGCGGCGGATCGAATCCAGGGAGAGGCCAAGGTGCTGCGTGGGCCAGGTGAATACGAAGTAAAGAATATCTTCATCACTGGCGCAACCACTTATCATCGCAAAGGTACAGATGCGACCAACGAACGCAATGTAATCTTCTTCTTTGATTTTGGTGATATTAGTGTGGGCCATCTGGGCGATCTGGGTGAACTGCCCACGCAGTCCGAGATTGAGGATCTGAACATCGGCAATGTCGATGTCCTACTAGTTCCGGTTGGGGGTGGTGAAACGCTGGATCCAACCCGGGCTGTCGAGGTGATTGGCCTCTTTGAGCCTAAGATTGTCATCCCAATGCACTATCGCCATGCAGGCTTAAATGAAGCTCTCGCTAACACACTGGAACCAGTCGAGAAGTTCTTGAAGGAGTTTGGGGGAACTGCGCCCGAACCGCAAGAAATGTTCTAAGCCTCCCGCTCTTCGCTGCCCGAAGAGACGCAAGTGGTACTATTGGAGCCTGTGCAGTAGGCGCGCTAAGTTCTCCAGATAATTGATTGCGAATAAAAAATCCCGACGTTACGAGACGCCGGGATTTTTGTTGGCCAATTGGAGTGCAGTGGTTACACATCCAACCGCGCTTGATTCGCGTGGGTGGTGATAAAGCGACGACGTGGCGCGACCTCGCTGCCCATCAGCATGTCGAACGTGCGGTCGGCCTCGGCAGCATCTTCGATACTAACTTGCAGCACAGTCCGATTTTCGGGGTTCATCGTCGTCATCCAGAGCTGCTCTTCATTCATTTCACCCAACCCCTTGTAGCGCTGATCGATCCGCACATTATCGGGGCCTAGCTCTTTGCGTAATGATTCGAGCGCATTGTCATCGTAGACATATTGGCTCGTCCGCTTAGTTCTGCCATTCTCTTGTTGCATGACCGTCACCCGATAGAGTGGCGGCTGGGCAATGTACAGATGTCCCTGGCTGATCAACGGCTCCATATAGCGGAAGAAGAAGGTTAACAGCAGCGTACGGATGTGCGCACCATCGACGTCGGCGTCGGTCATCAACATAATGCGATGATAACGCAGCCCATCGAGGTTGAAGTTTTCGCCGATGTTGGTGCCCAGGGCGGTGATCAGCGCCTGAATTTCCTTGTTACCCAATGCCTTGTCAAGACTTGTCTTCTCAATGTTGAGAATCTTGCCACGCAGCGGCAAAATCGCTTGGAAACGTCGGTCGCGCCCCTGTTTGGCGGTACCACCAGCACTGTCACCTTCCACGATGTAAAGTTCGCATTCTTTGGGGTCGCGGCTTGAGCAGTCGGCTAGTTTACCCGGTAAGGTCAGGCTTTCCAGCGCACTCTTGCGGATCACCAAATCGCGCGCTTGGCGGGCAGCTTCGCGAGCCCGATAGGCTAAGCGACATTTCTCAACAATTGCCTTGGCCTCACGCGGATTTTCTTCCATCCACTTGCTGAAGGCCTCTGAAATGGCAGTCTCTACGTGATAACGGACTTCATTGTTGAGCAATTTCAGCTTGTTTTGCCCTTCAAACTGGGGCTCAAGCACCTTCACACTGACAATGGCTGTCATCCCTTGGCGGGTATCGTCACCGGTGAAGTTATCATCATTATCTTTGAGCATCCCTTGTTTGCGGGCGTAGTCGTTGATCAAACGGGTAATTGCTGCCCGCAAGCCAGTCAGGTGCGTGCCCCCATCTGGGGTATTAATGGTATTGGCAAAGGCAATGACTGAATCCGCAAAGCCATCGGTATACTGCACAGCGGCTTCCACATGAGTGGTTTCTACATCCATATCCACATAGATAGGCTGATGCAGCGTGGTGCGGTTTTTGTTGAGATAGCGGACAAAAGCTTTTACCCCACCCTCGAAATAAAAATTCATTTCGCGAGGCTGCTCAGGCCGCTCATCAATAAAGGTAATATCCACACCGCGAGTCAGAAAGGCCATCTCGCGGAAGCGCGTGGCTAGCGTATCGTAATTGTACTCAATGGTCTGGAGAATCGTGGGATCAGCAAAAAATGTTTGGATCGTACCCGTATCTCCAGCATCGACAACACCAATTTCTTCTACCGGTGTTACAGGAACGCCACGCTCAAAGCGCTGGCGATATAATTTGCCATTGCGCTTGACTTTGGTTTCCATCCATTCGCTGAGGGCGTTGACAGCACTAACGCCAACACCATGCAAACCACCGCTAACTTTGTAGCCGCCACCGCCGAATTTACCGCCGGCCCCCAACTTGGTCATGACGACGGTAACAGCAGGCAAGCCGGTCTGCTTTTGGACATCTACAGGAATGCCGGCACCATTATCTTCCACCGTGACGCTGTTGTCTTTGTGGATGACAATGCGAATCTTGTCACAACGGCCTTGCATCGCCTCGTCGATCGAATTATCCACCACTTCATGAACCATATGGTGGAGCGCTTTAATGTCGGTACCACCGACATACATACCAGGGCGGCGGCGGACATGCTCCAACCCTTCCAAAACCTGGATCTGTTCGGCGCCATAACCAAGGGTCTTATCCAATTCCTTTGCCACATTTCCTCCTACATTACACTTCCAATTGCTCGCCTTGGGTCAGCAGGATCCGCGAGCGGTAGAAGACCATCAACCCGAGTGCCAGGCCACCCCCAATAAAGGCATTGACCAGCATCGCGATCACAGGTCCGAGCGGTTGATAGACAACCAGCGAGCTCAAGATCAGGCTAAATCCCAAGCTGATTAGTGCACTAAGCAAGATCAAGCCCAATGTTGCCCAAAAGTGGTCACGCACGAGACGAAAGCTTTGGGCAACCCCTTTGGGTAATCGCAGATCGTCTACGATCAAGCCAATAGGGACGAAATAAAGATAAAGCCATAAGATCGGTACCAATGCACTAAACAGAAGCGCGACAACCGGCACTGCACCCGGTGCAACCAGAGCAACCAAGGCCATACCAAGGCTGATCGGCACCAACAATGCCACAAGCAACAGGCCCAGCAACAAAGCGAATAACAATATCCGCAGGGAATAGGTCAGGGTCAATTTGGGCAATTCACGCCATTGCCAAGTTTTGCTGGCTGTACCAATCGGCAACTGTCGCGCGAGTAGCAGCAAATAGAGCGTACCAATGACCACACCTAGTAAAGCCAATCCACTCCCCAACGTAAAGGCCGTAGTGGTACTCGCAATCTCATAGGTGCGCCCGATAGCAGGTACATTTACCACTGAAAGCAAGCTCGGCAGATGCAACAATGAGCCACTCAGCCAGACCAACAAGCTGAACAGATTTGAAGTATGCCCCGCTTCGCTCAACAGTTCGGCCACCTGCTGAGCCATGAGACTCATTTCACTTGGCAATTCGGCTACGGCCGCGGCGTCCGTATAAAAGCGCGCCACCTGCTCAAAAAGTGGGGCGACACTGAGTCGGGGCATTAGCCATAAAAAGAGATCGAGCAAGACCGGAATCAGCAATAATTCTAAGCGTCTGCTTAACAGACGATAACCTGCTGATAAGCAATCGATGATCCCCAAAAGCCACCATTCCTTCACAGAATCAGCAACAATTGTCGCCAGATTATCAGAACAAGTGTACCACAAATTAAGTAAAAAAGCGAACTCTAGCCAACTCGAATGCGGCCTTGAACAGCTGTTGAGCCCCCAACAAAGAGGCCGTAAAACCTCTCAAATTTCAGCCCCGCCGCCAAAGAAAACCCCACTGATTTCGCATTCAGAGTTGACCTTCTCTAACAGAAAAACAAGGTCGTAACATGGTTACGACCTTGCTCGATCTGAAAGCTATCTCAAAACTGCGCTGTCGCACTAATGAATACATCCCCGAGCTATCACTAGTTTTGAGATGAGTGTCAGCAGCTAGCTGAGCTTCAAACGACTAGCGGTCACGGCGGGGACCTCGGTCTCCTCCGCGGCGGTCATTGCTACGGCCACCACCATTGCGATCTGGACGCCGATCGCGGCCACCGCGATCGCCACCACCGCCGCCGCGACCACCACGGTCACGAGCCTGGGCTTCTTCGACGCTCCAGCCCTCGAGGACTGCTTGACGGCTCAGGCGAACCTTGCCCTGGGCATCGACATCAACCACCATGGCGGTTAATTCATCACCAATGTTGGCAACATCTTCTACCTTGTCGACACGATAATCGGCTAGTTGGCTGATATGAACCAGCCCGTCAACGCCCGGCAGAATATTGACGAAAGCCCCATATGGCTCAACACGAACCACAGTGCCAGTATAGATCTTGCCCAATTCGATGTTTTCGGTCATGCGGGCAATCTCGTCGAGTGCTCGCTCGGCTTGCACACCTTCGCCCGAAATAAAGACTGTACCATCCTCTTCGACATCGATCTTGACAGCATATTGCTCTTGCAACCCGCGGATCATCTTGCCGCCGGGGCCGATCAATTTGCCGATCTTTTCGGGGTCAATCTGAATGGACAGGATGCGGGGTGCGTACTCGCTCATCGTGGTGCGCGGGCTCGACAAGACTTCGAGCATCTTGCTCATGATGTGCAAGCGGCCAACTCGAGCTTGTTCCAGCGCCTCGCGTAAGATGTTAAAGTCCAACCCCTTGATCTTTAGGTCCATTTGCAACGCGGTGATCCCGTGTTGTGTACCTGCGACCTTAAAGTCCATATCGCCCAGAGCATCTTCCATGCCTTGGATGTCGCTAAGAATGCGATAGGCTCCCGTTTCCATATCTTGTACCAAGCCCATGGCGATACCAGCAACCGGCTCTTTGATCGGCACACCGGCATCCATGAGAGCCAGAGTGCTGCCACAGACCGACCCCATGCTGGTCGAACCATTACTGCTGACCACTTCGCTGACCACGCGCAAGGTATAGGGGAAGTCTTCAGGAATCACGGGCAATAGCGCGCGTTCGGCCAGTGCACCATGACCAATTTCGCGGCGGCGTGGGCCACCGACCCGCCCTACTTCACCAGTACTGAAGGGAGGGAAGTTGTAATGGTGCATATATTTCTTATCATCGGCAGCTTGCAGCGAATCGAGACGTTGAGCATCGCCGGGCGTACCGAGCGTGGCAATCGACAAGACGTGCGTCTCGCCGCGCTGGAAGAAACCCGAACCATGGACCCGCGGCAGATTGCCCACTTGCACAGTAATCGGGCGAATGGTCGTGGTATCACGACCATCGGGCCGTAACCCTTGTTCCAAGATCCGGCGTCGCACCGCGTTTTTGATCACGCTCTCGAGGCTGGCTGCCACATGGCCTTCTTCGATTTCACCCGCCGCAATGCGCGGTTCCAACGTTTGTTTGACCTCAGTGCGGATAGCCGCCAGCGCGTCACTCAGCGCATGCTTGCCCAGGTCACTGGCCAATGCAGCTACAACCTTGTCGTGCGCCAAATCATGCACCAGCGTTTGGACTTCTTCGCTAGGCAGCGCAACTTGATAGTCGGTAAACTTTTCTTTACCGATCTTGGCCTGCATTTCCTTGATCAGAGCGATCACCTCGCTCATCGACTCATGGGCCAGCCCTAAGGCATCCAGCACCATATCTTCGGGCAATTCATTAGCCCCGGCCTCGACCATGAGAATGTTGTCCTCGGTGCCAGCGACAGTCAGATTCAGACCACTGATCGCCATCTGCTGGGCGGTGGGGTTGACAATAAACTCGCCATCCACAAAGCCAATGGTCACGCCAGCCACCGGACCACTCCAAGGAATATCACTGATCGCGACCGCAGCCGATGCACCGATGATCGCCAGTGGCTCCAGCAGATTTTCACCATCCACACTGAGCGCGGTGATAATTACCTGAACTTCGTTGACAAATCCTTTGGGGAAGAGTGGACGAAGGGGCCGATCTACTAAGCGGGCGACCAAGACAGCTTGATCGCTGGGACGACCTTCACGACGTTGAAAACTGCCGGGGATCCGCCCGGCGGCATAGAGCCGCTCTTCAAACTCTACGGTCAGCGGAAAGAAATCGATCCCGCTGCGTACTTCTTTAGACATAGTAGCGGTGGCCAACAACACTGTGTCACCATAGCGTACAGTGACAGCCCCACCGGCTTGAGCCCCGAGGGCGCCGGTTTCAATACTTAGTGTGCGACCGCCAAATTCTGTGGTGAATGTCTGCGCACCCTGAAAAAGTTGCATAAAGTCTCCTAAATAGGAAAATCGGCAGCGCAGAAGATTGCAAGTGAGGATCCGTGTGAGGTGCGGAACTGGAGAGTGCGCCGAAAGCGACTTAAGCCTTCGCCCCACTCTCCAATGCCGGACCTCATTCACGCCACGCCATAAACCTTATGGCATCCTACTTGCAGATCAACCGCGTACCTAAACGCGAAAATTTAATTTGCGACCACCCTTATTCGGTGATAGTACGGTACTATCTTCACCAAACTCGGGAAGCCGCCTTCTCGTGGCTCAGTGACGCAGATAATAAAAAAGGGCGAGCAGCAGTTGCTAGGCCCACCCTTTTTTTATTATTTGCGCAAACCTAACCGATCAATGAGCTGCTGGTAACGAGAAGTATCTTTATACTTCAGGTAGGCTAGATGACGCCTGCGCTGACCGACGAGCTTCAATAACCCTCGTCGTGAACTCTCATCATGCTTGTGCTCGTTTAGGTGGTCGATCAAAGCGTTGATGCGAGTGGTAAGCAACGCTACCTGTACTTCAGGCGAACCAGTGTCCTGGTTCGTGAGACGGAACTCCGAAATAAGCTGAGCTTTATCTACTTTGGAGATAGCCATCCTGGTACTTTGTGTCCTTTCTGAACTATCACAGTGCAGCCCACTGCGCGGCTGATGGCCAGGCCACCGCTGTACCCGGCGAATGCCCCAGCGCAATCAATTTTAACATAATACCACACTAAGTGTATTTTCTACAAATTCCTGTCCCTACCACGTTTTTAGAAAGTCTGCAAATTTATTCTCAGATTATAGATTTTCCCGTTTTAGCACCCAAATTACCCCGATTTCGTAGATCAGGACAATTGTAACGCCTGGTTTTCTAGGCCGCAATAGGCCCAGTAGCACTGGAGGCCTGATGAACAGTCTGCGCTAACCTGACGATGAGGCTACGCTATGTATGGGTCGCAAAAAGGTTAGCGACGATGGCATCGCCCGCCTAACAACCATCATCTATCACACTCCCACAAAATACGCTATAATAGGTGGACAATGGATACGTTACGGGGGGTGATCGAGCGTATCACCTATCACAACGAGGAAAATGGTTACACCGTCGCCAAGTTGCTGCCGGAGCGTTCGCCGCGCCATTTCAACAGCTATGATCGCGAAATTGCGATCATCGGCAACATGGCGGGCATTACCGTTGGCGAAAGTGTTGAGCTGACGGGCCGCTGGACCATCCACGGCGAGTATGGCAAACAGTTTGCAGTCGAGACGATGCGCACAGTGTTGCCCGCCACCATTGCCGGGCTGGAAAAATACCTGGGCAGCGGATTGATCAAAGGGGTTGGCCCAGTCACAGCCAAACGCATTGTCAAACAATTTGGTTTGGAGACACTGGCGATCATTGAAGAGACTCCGGAGCGGTTGCAAGAGGTACCCGGGGTGGGCCGCAAACGGGTCGAGATGATCATCCAAGCCTGGGCCGAGCAACGGGCGATCAAAGAGGTGATGCTCTTTTTGCAGAGCCACGGGGTCAGCACAAGTTTGGCGACCAAAATTTATAAATTTTATGGCGATGCAGCCATTGCCACTGTCCAGGAGGATCCCTATCGGCTGGCACGCGATATTTTTGGCATCGGCTTTCTAACTGCCGACAAGATCGCCCAGTCGATGGGGTTAGCCCCAGATTCGCCCCAGCGCGTAGCCGCGGGTGTGGCTTATGCGCTCAATCAGGGTAGCGATGAAGGCCACGTCTTTTTGCCCACCGACGAATTGGTCCAACAAGCTGCTGAATTACTCTCCGTCTCCCCTGAGCAAGCTGCACTCGGTATTTTGCGGTTGCAGCGCGACGATCAGATCAAGATTGCACCCACTCCGGGTAGCCCAGCCCGTGACCAGCGCCCCACGCCAACACCCGCCGAGCCAGTGACGATCCCCCAATTGCTGGCCGAACCCGGCCAACTATACGCTGCGGCCACGGTTGAACAAGCGCAACAATTGCTAAAAAACGAGGAAGCAATCTATCTAACACCCCTGTACTATACCGAAGTGGGGGTGGCAAATCGGCTGAGTCGCTTGTTGAGCGAAGGCACGAGCCGCTTGGGGCGCTTCCAAAGCCTCCAGTTTGATTGGGCTGCGGCCTTCGCTGCGGTGGAGCGTACGAGTGGCGTGCACTTAGCCGAGCAACAGCAACAAGCTGTGCGCGCCGCCTTGACCCATCGCGTCACGGTCCTGACAGGGGGGCCAGGCACCGGTAAGACCACCTCGATCCGCACGATCTTGGAATTGGGCGAACGCGCGGGGTTGCGCATTTTGTTGGCGGCCCCCACAGGGCGAGCAGCCAAACGGCTCAGCGAGACCACCGGCCGCGAGGCCAAGACGATTCACCGCTTGTTGGAATTCAAGCCGACGGAAGGGATGGCCTTCCAACGCACGGAGGAAAATCCCCTCGAAGGTGAGTTGTTGATCATCGATGAAGCTTCGATGCTGGATCTCGTGCTGATGAACCATCTGCTCAAAGCAATTCCGCCGGGGATGCACCTGCTGCTGGTCGGTGATGTGGATCAATTGCCGAGCGTAGGCGCAGGCAATGTGCTAAAGGATGTGATCGCCGCGCTGACCGACGATTCAGAATTGCTCGCCGGGGTCACCCAGCACGCCGCGGTGATCCGGCTCCGCACCATCTTCCGTCAAGAAGCGGGTAGCTACATCATCACCAACGCCCATCGTATCAACCAAGGGGAGATGCCGATCCTCGACAACGCCAATACCACCGACTTTTTCCTCTTTAAGGTGGAAGAGCCGGAAGCTGCGGCGCGCATGTGTGTGGAGTTGTTGCAGACTCGCATTCCCCGGCGGTTTGGCATTCCCGCTGCCGATATCCAAGTGCTAAGCCCCATGCACCGTGGGCTGGTAGGGGTGGGAGCCCTCAACGAGGCGCTGCAAGCTGCGCTCAACCCACCCACGCCAAACAAGGCCCAGCGTCAAGTGGGCAGCCGAATTTATCGCATCGGCGACCGCGTGATGCAGATCCGCAATAATTACGACAAAGAGGTCTACAACGGGGACATGGGCGTGATCGACCAGGTAGATCTTGAGCTACAAAAGCTGGTAGTGCTGATCGACGGCCGACCAGTGACTTATGACTTTCTGGAGCTGGATGAGCTCGTCCACGCCTATGCGGTCAGCGTCCACAAAAGCCAGGGGAGCGAGTTCCCTGCCGTGGTGATTCCGATCCTCACCAGCCATTACATGATGTTACAACGTAACTTGTTGTATACTGCCGTCACCCGTGCTCGGCGTTTGGTCGTTTTGGTCGGCCAGCCGCGGGCGATTGCGTTGGCTGTGCGCAACAATGAGGTCACCACTCGCTTTACGGGCTTACGCGAACGTTTATTACACACCTTGGCCTACCCGGCTGGGTGATTAGATTGCTGAGCTGAATCAATAAATTTCACGACAAGGAAAACGAATCATGGCAGCTTCGCTCCCGATTGCGGCGCAACTCTACTCGTTGCGCAATCTTCAAATCCCCTTTGATGAGTTACTTAGCGAGGTAGCCGCGATTGGCTACACCGGCGTGGAGACGGTGGGGGATCATGGACTTTCCGCCGACGAAATGCGCGATCTGTTGCAAAAACATGGGCTCCAAATCTGCTCGGCCCATGTGGCCTTGGCCAAACTGGAGGCCGATTTTGACGCGGTGATCGAATTCCACACCGCCGTCGGCAACCCCATCATCGTCATCCCTTGGATCCCCGAAGCAGCGCGTGCGCCGGAAGCCGCAGGGTGGTTCCAACTCGGGCGGCAATTGGGCGAGCTGGGGCGACGGGTCCGTGATGCTGGATTACAGCTGATGTATCATAATCACGCGTTTGAGATGGCCAAGCTCGAAGGCAAATTGGCCATCGACTGGCTGCTTGATGGCGCCGAAGCCGAAAATCTTGGCTTTGAAATTGATCTGGCCTGGGTGCAACGTGGTGGGCAAAATGGCGTAGAGTTATTGGAGCGCTATCGCGGCCGCTGTCCACGCGTGCACTGTAAAGATCTGGCTCCAGAAGGCCAGAATCAAGATGAAATGGGCTTTGCCGATGTGGGCTATGGCGTGCTGGACTGGGCGAGTCTGTTGCCCGCTGCCAAAGCCGCCGGTGCGGAATGGTACATCGTCGAGCACGATCTGCCCAAAGCGCCGCTCGAGAGCATCCGCCGCAGCTTTGACTTTTTGAAAGATAAAATTGCCTAAGTAAAAGCCGCAGATTCTCCAGATTTTGCAGTTCTATCTGGGAATCTGCGCAAGCGATGCCCCTAGATTGCACAGGCAAAGCTTGCGTCAGTCCGATAGGAGTAACGAATGGCTCGTACTGCAATGTTTGCTGGTTTGGTGGTTGATGAAATAGGCCAGCCCGCCACAGTGGCTCATGTGGGTGAGAATGCCTGCTATGTCGTCATGGACGATGATTTCAAACGTCACATTGACGCCGAAATCGTGGATCGGCAAGTGTTGCGTTTTATGCGCGAACAGGTCGAAGGCCAGCGCGATCTAGCGGTCCAAACCATGCTCGACATGCTTGGTAAAGATGATATTTTTACCAAAGCTGCATTGGAATCATCGATCAACAATATCGATCAAAATGTGGGGCAACCCCTTCCCGACGAGGCCAAACAATGGCTAGGCATGCTTGGTTTCAAGATCGTGATCGACTTTCAGGGCAATGTGGTGGATCTGCAAATGCCAGCCGGGGGCGGCGAAGAGGATTTGTAAATTTACTCAGGGTGCAGGCCCTGCAACGCCAGGGCCATGACCGTCGCCCAGGCCAATACTTTGAAGTCTCCATTGCGCAGCGCCACTCGAGCTTCTGCTGGGGTGAGCAACAACAACTCCTGCTCTTCTAAATCATCGGCATGGATTGGCTGTGCCCAATAGGCCTCACGAGCTAAAAAGAGATGCGCATGGCCGCAACCACGATTGCCATCCACCGCATAGCACCCCAGCGCCTGCCAACTCCGGGCGCGATAACCACTCTCTTCGAGTAATTCACGCTGGGCAGCAGCCAGCGGATCTTCCCCCGGCTCCAAATATCCGCCAACGACGGCTAAGGATTCCCCTTCGACCGCGTATTTGGTTTGGCGAAAACAGAGAAACTTCCCTTCTTCGGTGATCACTGCGACATTCACATAATCGGGCGTGATCAGCCAGGGCCAATCTTCGATCACGCGGCCGTCGGGTAACCCAACGCGATGCGTTTCTACGGTGAGGAATTTGCCATCATTCGGCTGGAAGATGGTCTTTCGCCCTAACGTTTGCCACGGTTGCATCGACATTGGTTACTGTCCCTTCAAGCTCGTTTACACAGCCACAATCTGGATACGCGCCACCCATTTGACTTGGCGCAGCGCATCGTCGGTCTCACTGGGGACAATCAGCCGGATCAGTCCTTGGGCCCGCGTCAGGGGTTGTCCATCGAGCGTATCACTGAGCAGAATGGGACGTGGATTGGGCGCGAAGATTTCACTCAGCAACAAGCGAGTACCAAAACCGTCGGCACTGATCACCTCGACCACATGTCCGGCTTGATAACGGGTCAAATCCGCTGGTTGGCAATAATGGCGTAATAGCTTGGCCAGGGGCACGCCACCAAAGTGGAAAGGGCCAGAGGTGCCGTGCCCTGTGCTCACAATATAGCAATCGGCGATGGTTTGGTGGGGTAAGGAAGCAAAGTCCGCGAGTAGAATGTGCTGGGCAGCCTGCGCGGGTTGCGTCAATATAAAGCTCGCATCCTCGGTGGGCGGTGTTGGATTCGGCTCATGGGCATGAGCGTGCCGCCAATCCGTATGTGGGTGTGGCGACGAATCCGGTTCACTCAATTGACGCGCTCCATGGTAAAGGCCAGTGGATAGCCATCGGCCCGGGCATGTGCGCTGGCCACTTTGACCAGCTTTTCAGCCTCGGAACGCGGCCGCACTACGACCACAGCCACCTCTTCGTGATGGGCTGTCCACGCTACATGCTCGGCCAATTCTTCCGAAAGCAGAAAAATACGCTGCAAAATCCGCACAACGTACTCATAGGGTGTGACATCATCGTTGTGGATCAACACCCGGTAGGGGGACTCGCGGCGAGGATCCTCACCCTGGTCGTGCTCGCGCTCGATGTCGGGATCTTCGACTGGAGTCAGTGGCGGTTCGATCACCGGTGCATCTAGCGGATCCACCATTTGGTTATAAATACTGCGATGTTGTGGCCAATGAGCCGAATGCTGATTATGCGGCTTGGTTGTATTCATAAAGGTCATCTCAAGATCATCGTCTCGTTTATCAAGATAGAACCATTCTTCATTGTACATGGGCTAGCCAACAGATGCAATCTTTTTAGGCCAATGGTTCAGATAGGAATCCGTTCCTTGCCACTGGCCGAGCGCGATCGTGATCCACCAAGCCAGCGCCGTCCATCGCCCATCCTCCAATGCTTTGACCAGGCTTGCCGCTCATGGTACAATCCGCCGCGCACTTGCGTTCGCTGTAGATCTGCCAAACAGCCGCCGCATGACGCTCGAACGATGATGAAATGACTCTGGATTCGCCCGTGTTAGAAATGGATAGCTCGTCCGGTCAGCCTTTACGCTTGACCGTTGTGATTCCCACCTATAATGAAGCTGCTAACATAACTGGGCTGATCGAGGCGTTATTGCGGCTCCCTTTACCTGGCTTACAAGTACTGATCATCGACGACAATTCCCCCGATGGCACTGGCCAAGTGGCCGAGGAATTGGCAGCTCGCTATAACCATGGCAACCCATCGCGCCCGCCGATCCAAGTGATTCATCGCGCCGGCAAAAGTGGCCTCGGTACGGCGTACTTGGTTGGCATGAAGCAGGCCTTGAACGACGGGGCCGATATGATCGTGCAGATGGACGCAGATTTCAGCCACTCACCCAATTATATTCCGCAGATGGTGGGGGTGATGCTAGCGACGGATGCCGATGTGGTGATCGGCAGTCGCTACGTGCCCGGCGGCACCTTGGATGAAGGGTGGGGCTGGTGGCGGCGCTGGTTGAGCGCCTGGGCTAATTTTTATAGTCGGCTCATCCTGGGGTTGCGCATCCGCGACATGACCGCAGGCTTCAAATTGTGGAAGCGCTCAGCCTTGCTGGCCATCGGCCTCGACGAGATCCGCAGCAATGGCTACAGTTTCCAAGTCGAGATGGCCTATCTATGCGAAAAACGGGGTTACCGTTTGATCGAAATTCCCATCCACTTTGAAGATCGGCGCATTGGCCAGAGCAAACTGGATGTGCCGGTCAAGCTTGAATCCGCATGGCGTACTTGGCAGATCCGCTGGCGTTACCGGCATTTGGAGCGCCAACGCCCCAATGCAGCTGAAAAGCCCGCATTGGATGTCCAGGCCTGACCCAATTTATGAACCGTCTGCGCCCCTACCGCCGCGATCTGGTGGCGATTTCGCTACTCTTTCTCCTGGCGTCCGCTTGGTTTGCCCCGGTTTTATGGCCCAGCCTCACGGGGGCAACTTTACTCCCGTACGATAATCTCTACAGCTTTGAACCCTGGCGCTCGCTACGGCCGGGGTTGATCCCGCACAACAACCTGCTGAGCGATCTGGTGCTGGAGAATGCAGTTTGGAAGCTGCACATCACCCGCACGCTGGCAGATGGTCAATTGCCGCTGTGGAATCCCCAGATCTTCACCGGGTTGCCCTTTTTGGCGGCGGGCCAAGCTAGCACCTTCTATCCGCTGAACATCCTCTTTTATGTGCTGCCGCTCGAGGCTGCCTATGGCTGGTTTACTGCGCTGCAAATCGGCTTGGCGGGCAGCAATCTCTACATTTTGGGCCGGGTGTTGCGCTTGCGGCCGCTAGCCGCTTTTTTTGCCGGCCTGGTCTTTATGTTCAGCGGCTTTTTGATCGTCAGCGTGGTCTTTACCATGTTTATCGCAGCGGTGGTTTGGCTGCCGCTGCTCCTGGCCATCATTGAGCTGGTTCTGCGCAAGCAAGAAGAAAAAGGCATCGCTAGCTTTCACCCGATCCCCTACGTGGTGGCGGGCGTGCTAGTGATTGGCCTGACGATCTTGGCCGGTCACCCCGAGTTGATCTATTACACGCTGTTGGTGGCGGGCCTCTACACCGCATTCCGCCTGATCAGCGTATGGCGCACGTTGCGCCAAGGCGTGGAGAATCGCCGCCACCCGCAGGCATTGGCACGGGTGGTGAAGTTGGCGGGGTGGTTGCTGGCCATGGCGGTGATGGGCGTTGCCGCTGGCGGCATTCAACTCCTGCCGCTGCTCGAACTCTTGCCCCTCAACTTTCGTGAAGGCTCAGCCACTCTACAGCAAGTTTTGGATTGGGCCTGGCCCACCCGCCATGTCTTGACCTTCTTCCTGCCGGATGTCTTTGGCAACCCCAGCCACCACTGGTGGTTCGATTGGTGGACGCGCCAATGGATGCCCGCCACCGTCAACGCACTGGGTGAACCAACCGACACGATCTTTTGGGGCATTAAGAATTACGTCGAAGGCGGCAATTATGTCGGCATCGCCACTTGGCTCTTGGTCGCCATTGCGGTGGTGGCGCACTTAGCAGCTGCCCTGCGCCCAACCTTGATCCGGCTCAGCGTTCGTTCAATCTATGTTTGGTTCTTTCTGACGCTGGCGATTCTCTCGTTACTCTTTGCCTTTGGCACGCCCCTCTACGCCGTGCTCTATTACGGCCTGCCCGGTTGGAACCAATTGCACAGCCCCTTCCGCTGGGTCTTCCCGCTGACGCTCTCTCTGGCGGTCTTGGCAGGCATCGGCGTGCAGACACTGCTCGATCTGCCGAGTGGACGCACGTGGCAACTCGCGCTCGGCCGCATCACGCTGTCGCTGGGGGCAATCTACACCACCCTGGGCGGATTGGCGGTGCTCGGCGGGGGAAGTGCGCTGCTACTCGTGCTGATCAGCCTGGGCAACCCGGTGCCATTCCTGGAGCTGGGCCAACGCATTCTCGAGAGTAGCGATCTGGCGCGCATGGCCTTTGCCGATGGCCGCATGTTCTGGGGCTATCAAGTCGGCAATTTGTTGCGCTTTGGTATCGCCGCCACGCTGGCCGGAATTTTCTTGTTCTGGGCCTTACGCAGCAAGCAGCGGATGAGCCTGCCGATCGGTGCGTTGATCCTGCTCACACTGGTCGATCTTTACGCGACGCATGGCCGCTTTAATCCGGCCACCGATCCAGCTTTGTCGCCGCTCCGCCCCGAGAATATCCCACCCGTAGTGCAATTTCTGAATGAGCGCGAAGGCGTTCAGGATGCACACCTGTCAACGCCGTGGCGCTTTACCACCTTCAATCTGCCTGACGAAAAGACCTTCAATGCCAATGTTGGCATGTACTATGGCTGGCAGGATATCCGTGGCTACGATTCGATCATCCCCAAGCAATATACCGAGTTTATGGATCGGATCGCACCGCAGGCGAATGAGCTACTTTATAACAAGATTGCACCGCTTTACAGCAATGTCAGCGCTGAACCCTATGTGGTACTCGATAACCCGCTGCTCGATCTGCTGGGCGTCAAATATGTCCTCACGACCCATTATCTGCCCAACCCCAGTTGGCGCGAGGTCTATCGAGATAAGACGATCGCGGCGTACGAAAATCTCGAAGTGCTGCCGCGTGTGCAGATCATCCCCACCGCACAGGTAAGCCCGCTCGCCGAACAGCCATTGACGACGAGCGATCTGCGCGCAACACTCTGGCTAGAACAGACGCCAAGTGATGCGAATGCGCTGATCCCAGCCAGCCCGCAACTGCGCGAGGCGCGCATCAGCCGCTACACGGCCAATGATCTCTTTGTGGATGTCAACCTGAGTGATCGCGGCTGGCTGCTACTGACCGATGCTTATTTCCCCGGTTGGAAAGCCTATATCCGGCCCTTTGGCGGTGATGAGAGCGACGAGACAGAGATCCCAATCGAGCGGGCGAATGGGGCATTTCGGGCGGTCTATCTACCCGAAGCAGGGCAATGGACCGTACGCTTCGTCTACACGCCGATGAGCTTCAAGCTGGGCTTGTACACCAGCTTTGTGGCCTTGATGACCACTAGCTTGTTGTTGCTCTATTGGCTGTGGGGACGCTATACCCAGCGCCAAGCTACCAGCGAGGAGATCCTGGAAGGGACCAGCCGCGAGCGCGAGGTGCGGACGGTTGCCCGCAATTCGTTGGCCCCGATGGTACTCAATCTGCTCAACCGCGGGCTTGATTTTGCCTATGCCATGCTCTATGTGCGCCTCTTGGGGCCGGAAGGCACGGGTGCTTGGTACTTCGTGGTGGCGGTTTATGGCTTGTTTGAGATCGTCAGCCGCTACGGCTTGGGCACGCTCTTAACTCGCGATGTCAGCGCCGACAAAAGCCAATCCAGCCGCTACTTGACCAACGTCCTGGCCCTGCGCACGCTTCTCTGGCTGTGCACGCTGCCCATCTACGCCTTGGTCACTTATGGCTACTGGTCGCTTGATGAGCTCTCACTGGGAGGCAGCTTCTCGCTAGCGCTCGAGCGCATCGGGTGGGCTGAAGTGCAGGCGCTCGCCATCCTCGCCCTCTCGATGTTGTTTGCCAACTGGGCGGATGCATTAAGCAGCAGCTTCAACGCCTTTGAAAAGATGGAGTATCCCGCTGGCTTGAGCACCGCCGCCAATTTGATCAAGATCACGCTTGGTCCGTTGGTGCTGCTGTTAGGTGGTGGGTTTGTCGGCCTGGCGGCCATCAGCTTGCTGGTGAATATCATCCAGGTGATCTGGTTCTACCGCCTGCTGCAGATCACCTTATTCCGCCCACAATGGCAATGGGATTGGTCGCTGCAACGTTGGATGTTCAGTGTGAGCGGCCCGCTGATGCTTAACCACCTGTTGGCCACCATCTTTTGGCGCATCGATGTCTGGATTCTGCGGCCGCTGATGGGCGAGGTGAGTGTGGGGTTGTACAGCGTTGGCCTCAAATACATGGATGGGCTCAACATCATCCCCAGCATTTTCACCATGGCCATCTTCCCGCTGATGAGCCGTTATGCGCGCAGCGACAGCAATCATCTATTGCGTTCTTATATCTTGAGTATACGCTTGCTCTTCATGGTCAGCTTGCCGATTGCCATGGCGATCTCGTTTTTGGCCGCGCCGCTGGTCTTCTTGGTGGGTGGGGCTCAATTCCTGAACATCGATGAAAGTGTGCGCATCTTCGGCCGCGAATTTCATTACAGCGGGGGCTCGGATCTGGCCCTGCGGGTCATCATTTGGAGCATCCCGATTGGCTTTATCAATAGTGTGACCCAATATGTGCTGATTGCGGTCAACCAGCAACACTATCTCACCAGAGCCTTTATCCTCGGAGTAATCCTCAATATTGTGGCCAACTTTTTGCTGATTCCTACCTTCGGCTATCTAGGCGCGGCGGGCTCTACCATCTTAAGCGAGTTTAGCCTGCTGTTGCCCTTTTATTACAGCGTACGCAAAAATGTTGGCCATGTACCCTGGCTGCAGCTTTGTGCTGCACCCGTGCTGGCTGTTCTGATCATGGGTGCAGCCATCTATGGGTTGCTCAACCTCGGGCTCAATTTATGGCTCAGTGTGGCCGCCGGCGTGATCGTCTATGGTGTTGCATTGCTGCTGACCGGAGCATTGCGCGGGGACGATGTGGCCCTAGTTGGTCGGGCGCTACCTTTGGGTCCTCTCCGGCGCTTCTTTGCCTCACCACCCAGCGAACAACCCACGTAACTGACCACTTACGCCTGCTTAGGTCGCCACTGCACCACAAAGATCCCCAAGCCAGCGATGATCAGTCCCAGCATCTCCTGCCCATTGATGCGCTCGCCGAGGACAAACCAGGCCAGCAGCGTGATCTGAATCAACATCGTGCTGTTGATCATGCTCGACTCGACAGCAGAAAGCGTGCGCAGCGTCTGATTCCAGAGCGTGAAGGCAAACGCGGTGTTGATGACTGCTAACCAGCCAATCGCCAGCCAATTACTTAGTGTGAGGGTTGGCCAGGGCTGCCAGATCAAGCCGCTACCCAACAACAAGACGGCGCCAATGCCCATGCTGATCGTCGTTACCACCACCGACGGAAGCGTGCCACCTCGATTCACCACTCGTCCGAGTAAGGCCGAACCCGCATTTGCTAGCACCCCAAGTAAGGCGATGCCCAGCCCAATTCGTTCATGAAGAGGCAGGTCGATCGGGTAGAAAAAGAGCAAAATTCCGGCAATATTGAGGCCAATCCCCAGCCATTGCCAAGGCCGCGGCCGTTCAGCGAACAAAAACAGGCTGAGCAGCGCCACACAGATCGACGTAAAATTGAGGAGCAAGCTGGTAGTGATTGCCGGCAGATAGGCCAATGCCATAAACTGGGACCCTTGCGTCACCGCGTAGAGAAGGACACCGAGCAGGCTAAGACGTACCCAATCAGCGACCGAGAGCGCTCGCACAATCTGACGGTTGGTCGGGCGCAGCATCAACGGCAGCAAGCAGAAAAAGGCCACGGCATACCGTAAGCCGGCGAAGGTCAAGGCTGGGATCTCAGCTAGGCCAGTTTTGATCAGCACCCATGACGTGGACCACAAGAAGGTGACCAAGAGTGCTTGGGCGACAGCTCGGCGGTGTGCAGATTGAAAAAATGAAAGGTGGGCCAATCGTGAGGAAAACGAGTGCAGGAGAAAAAGCATCATATCACCCCCAGGTGTGATTCAAGCGATAGAAAGTAGGTATGCAAAAATATGCACCAACCTACCCCTCTAGGCTTTTCTCCCTCGGGTGAGCGCCGAATCGACGCCTGTGACGCTTGGACCAGCCAATCTACCTGTGAAGATAAACTGCGGAACCCTAGCCACTTGATTGATGAAACCTTATACGAATGCTTCTAGTATCGCATATGAGCGGATAGTTGACAAATGAATCGTCCGTTGGTCGGCCTGTGTGATACACTTGCCTTCTGGTTGCAACTTACCTTGTCTTCAGGAATTCTTAGCCTTAACTGCAGTTGATGTAAACGCCACAATGGTTAGACTTAGCTTTCTCTTTCTCGCGGCATTTATTGCCAGCTCCGGGGCCCGGTTGATCAGCACCAGTGAACCGGCCGCAAGCTTTCTGCTGCGCGATGGTTTGCTGCTCTTGCTTGCGGGCATCCTCATCTTTTGGACAGCCACGCCAACGTTCGTGTTGCACCCGCCCACCGAGCGGCCCATCCGTACTTGGCCATGGTTGCTCGGCTTGACCATCCTCGCGGCCTTTGTGCGCCTTTGGCAATTGGCCGAGTTGCCCCCGGACTGTTTTGGCAGCCAATGCAGCGATGATCCCACTGCACTGGTCGGGGCGATCTTTTCTCTGCAACAACAACTGGCAGCGGGATTGATACAAGTTGCTTCGCTCGACCCACGTTTGGGCTTGCGCTTATCCAGCGCCTTGATCGGCTTGATCAGCGTGCCGGTCAGCTATTGGGCGTTGCGCCCTTGGCTGCGCTCGCCCGCGGTGCTGCTGGCTGCCACTTGGCTAGCCCTGGATCCGTGGCATTTGTGGGCTAGCCGCAGCGGTACTGCCGGCATCGTCTGGCCGCTGATTGGCTTTTGTGCACTGTGGCTCGCAGCCCGTTTGCGCCTGCCGACAGTTCAGCGCCCTACTTCCTTTGTATCTTGGGGTGGCTTCGTGATTTTGCTGCTTTGGAGCTGGGTCGAGGCACCGTGGGCCAGCCAAAACCAGCTATCCCTCCTGGGAACACACCTGCGCAGTTTGTTCTTACAACCAGCTGAGGCTCAGATTGCATTTGCCTTGGCGTTGCCCCTCTCTCCTTGGCTGGCGGCATTCGCCTGCTTGGGCGTCGTCACGCTGATCCGCCAGCATCGCAGGCAGGCGCTGGTCCGACTCGCAGCCTGGCTGTTGATCACCGCTCTGCTGCTGGCTCGTTTGGATCTGCCCAAACTGCTGCCACAAGAGAGTTTGCTCATTTGGTTGCCGCTGTTCTTGCTCTGCGCTGCCACAGCTGGTGATGTGATCTTGCAGGTCGTCCAGCAGAGCTGGCAGATTTTGATCCCCGCGCCGCGCCTGGTGGGAGCAACCCTGTTCTTGCTTGTCATCATTGGCGGGTATGGGTTCACTACGCTCTATGATGGCTGGTCGCTGTTGACGAATACCGGCCAGACGGCGAGCATGACAGCGATCTTGCAGGCATTGCGAGCAGGTCAGTCCCAGATGGATGAAGCTGATCTGACCTTCTTTGCCCCCAGTGCCGTGATCAACCGTCCACTTGCCCAGCAGCAATTGGCTGGGTTGTTGTCACGTGGCCGGCTCCATTCGCTCGAAAGTAGTCTCAGCCGCTTGGCAGTTGGTGGACTGCAGAATGAATTACGCCTACTCGCGCCAAGCATGGATGAAGCTTGGTTAACCATGTGGCTACAACTCTTTCCAGGTGGACGACTCGAACCGCAATTCGAGCCGGAAAGTGGCGAGTTGCTCTTCCTGCAATTGACCATCCCCGCCAATGAGTTGACCGGTCGCCAGGGCATCGCCCCGTCGTTATTCGCAGCCGACGGCAGCCAATTCCTGCTACGAAGTGGTCCCTTACAGGCCGATTGGCAAGATCAACAATGGATGACACCGCCCTTGCAAGCGACTTGGCAAGGCGCACTGCTCGTTTCCACCAGTGGTGATTACCATTTCCGGCTCTCTACACCGCTGCTGCCCACCGACCAGCTGACGCTCACGTTGGATGGTCAGCCTGTGTTAGATCTCACCCAAGACCAAGCAGAGCAGACGCAATTTTTGCATCAAGGGATTTACCAGCTGGCATTGGCCTATAGCACTTCTGAACGCCTCTCGCCACTTGCCATCGAATGGCAGCCACCTGGCCGAGAATGGGAAGTGATCCCCACAACCAGTCTGTTGACCACGGCACCACCGGTCAGTGGCCTGCTGGTAACCACTTACCCGAATACACGTTGGGATGGCGCTCCGCTTGAGCAAGCCAAGACGTTAACTTGGGCTACGATCGGCCATTGGCCGCAGCCCTACAGCGTGCAATGGCAGGGCAAACTGCCTGCCACACGTGCTGGTGAATACCTTTTCTCGTTGAACAGCAACGGTCCCAGCGAATTGCGCATCAATGGGCAATTGTTGCTGAGCGCGCCATCACCCGCTACTGAGCAGGATGAGTCTGGCCCAGTTGTCGGGGCGATCTATCTAACGAGCGGTTGGCATGATCTAGACCTGCGTTACGCGCCCGATGAGGGACAGCCGCAGATCAATTTGCAATGGCAGCCAGCGGGCGGCTTGGTTGGGTCTCTTCCCACCATCGAACTGGCCCCCTTGCTGCCTGGCGCCAGCCTCGCTCAACTGCCGTTACCACCGCCCCAACTCTTGTTGGATCCCCGGCTCGGTTCGGATCAATTTGCCTTTAGCCAATTACCAGAAGCCTGGACCATTCAGGCACGCATCCCTCCGCAATCTTTGCCGCCATTGCCCTTTGCGATGCAGTGGCAGGCCGGGGAAGGTTGTGGCAGCGATCCTCGCCTCTTGAATCAGCCCCATGGCGTCTTGATTGACCACCTGAACAATCGCATTCTAGTCGCCGATACAGCCAATCAACGCGTGGCCGTATTTGATCTCGCAGGCGAGTTGGTCAACAAATTGACTCATGAGCAATTCCAAGAACCGTTTGATCTGCAACTTGGCACGGATGGGACACCCCTGCTGTTAGATGCGGTGGCCCAACAGATCTTCCGTTTGGATCTGGAGACTGGCACAATTGAGCCACTGTCGTTGGCGAGTTCCTTTTACCGGCCGCGTGGCTTTGCCATCGATGAGCTTGGCGGAGTCCTAATCGCCGACACCGGAGGGGCGCGAGTCGTGCAGTTTGATCCATCGGGGGTTCAGCTCAATCAATTTGGTGGTCCAGACAGCTTGTTGGGCCGTGGTCAACCGGTGGATGCACTAGCCGCCAGCAACAAATTATGGGCCATTACCGCCGAAGATGGGCGACTCTGGCATCTCAATAGCGGCGGTAGCTTCACCGCTATTCAGCCAACCAACACGCTCAATGGGCCGCACTTGGCAGCTCTGCCCGATGGCAGCTTCTTTGTGAGTGATCCGGGCCGCGGTGCCGTGCTCTATCTGGATACAGACGGACAGCCGCGTGGCCAACTTCTGGCAGGGGGAAGTCTGAGTGTGCCCACCGGCATTGATGTGATGGTCTTGAACGAGATTGCATACTTGGCGGTGGCTGATAGCAGCAATTGCACCCTTTCCTGGTGGCAAGCGCCCCTCTTCGCGCTCCCACGCTGAGCTGGATTGAGCAGGGATGGATCGAGCATATGGCGTGCCTAGCGGTTGATGCACTTTTTTGCAGAGCTGCATCCATCCCCCGATAGTTTTTCTTGCCATGGGCGGGCTGAGTATAATGGCGCTATGAGATTGTTCCCAGATTCACGAATGGCTGCAAGACGCCACCGGTCTTTACTCGTATGTCTACTCTCACTATGGATGGGGATCGGCGCTTGTACGCAGCCTAATGCGGCACAGGTTAGCCCGTCTGCGGGTTCGGAGGTGCGCAGTGAATCTGCTGCTCCTGCTGCGGGTGAGGTTGTGGTCTCAGAGACGACCGTCACCCTGCTCACCTATCCGTTTGAGCGTTATCAAACCGATGCGTTTGACGGGATCTATCGTTGGCCCTACAAACGCTTCGATGTTGAACGCTTCCGTGCCGAAGCACCCGAACCAACCCCACGCGACTATCGGCTGATTATCTTGGAGAACGAATACCTCCAGTTGATGATGTTGCCCGAACTCGGTGGCCGGCTTTGGCAAGTGATTCATAAACCGAGCGGCGCACCCATGTTTTATCAGAATGCCGTTGTCAAACCCACCCATTGG
>CAZMRA010000014.1:26065-36340 GCA_964568485.1 uncultured Caldilineaceae bacterium
CGCTGGGCGGCTTGGAGTGGGGCATTCCTGTCATCGAACATGGCTATGATTGGGGTGTATCTTGGCCAGTGACCATCACCCAGTCCAGCCCTGACGCCGCTGTGGTGACGGTCAGCACCCCCGATGATGGGCGCCTGCTCAAAGCGACGATTCACATTGGCCTGCAGGCGGGCGAAGCAAGCTTTACCGTCGCTCCGGAGATCGTCAACCAGAGTGGGTTAACACTCGATTACAGCTTTTGGATCGATGCGATCTTGGCGCCGGGATCGGGGAATCAACCGAGCGGGGCCTTGCATTTTGTCTTGCCAGCCGAACGGGTGCAATTACATAGCACGGGCGATGTAGCTTTGCCGGCGCCCGCCGAGGAATTCTCTTGGCCGGAGTACGCGGGTCGCGATCTCAGCCGCTTAGGGAACTGGCGACAATATCTCGGCTTCTTCGAGAGTCCTAGCGCGGTCGGGCCATTTGTCGGCGTCTATGATCCTGCCTATGATGCTGGCGCTGTGCGCATTTATCCTGCAGATGTCGCACGTGGCAGCAAAGTCTTTGCCCTGGGTTGGCGCGATGCACTCACTGGGGATAATTTTTCCAATGATCATTCAGCCTATGTGGAACTACATGGGGGGGTCGCGCCGTCCTTCTTTGAGCAAGCGCGCTTGGCTGGGGGTGATAGCATCCACTGGCAAGAGTCTTGGTACCCTGTGCATGGCATTGGCGATCTCATCCACGCCAGCCAGGCAGGTGCACTGAATGTGGTCAAGAGCGCGGCGGGACGTCGTGTAGGCTTTTATCCGACTGCTCCTTTTACTGGGCAGTTGATTGTCAGTGAAGGAACAACAGAACTCGCCCGTTACAATCTCTCTGCAACCCCCAGTAGACCTTTTTTGCACTTGCTGGGGGAAGAGACGCGTATCACCAACGCTTTGACTTTTCAGGTGGCAGATGCGACAGGGCAAACAGTATTAAGTTATACTGAAGAGTAAACAGACCATAAGTCTCGGTAAATTTGCTAAAGATAATTTGATTAACTAGGGGCTGAATTGTAGTGCGAGATTCAACACAAAGATTTCCAGCTTGGGCGATGTGGATTATGGGGCTGCTCACGGTTTTGGCCGCGTCACTGCTCATTTTGGCAGTGGTGTTAGGGATCCGTGCTGGGCAGTACCAAGTGGAATTACAAGGGCGCCAAGATGCGGCAGTTGCGCTGTCGGATGCGATTGACTTGCATGCACAGGGCGATTTTCAGGCAGCACTTGACGCTTATAAGCATGTCTTGCAACTCGAACCCGATAATCTGGCGGCCCGCGAAGGGATCGAGAATGTACTCGCTCAGATGGCCTCGGGCCCTGCGCCTGTACCCGCTGTGGCCACACCCATTGCGGTAATCACCAATACCACATCAACATCAACGCCACCTGTCACGGGTGCGGTCGTCACGCCCCCCGCCGCTGGCTCGCCTGCCCCCACACCACAAGCGGCGACATCGACTGAAGCGCTCTTCTCGGCCGCGACGGCAGCCTATGGCGCCGGACGCTGGCAAGAGGCTATCAGCCGCTTAGTCGCCTTGACCCAAGCCGACGCCAACTATGAGCGCGAGCAGGTCACCACAATGTTGTTTGAATCCTATGTTAATCTGGCGACTGAAAAAGACAACGAGGACAATCTCGAAGAGGCGCTTACTTACTATGATCGGGCCTTGCAACTGCGCCCCAATGATCTCTCGGCACGCAGTGAGCGGGAACTAATCGCCAAATACTTGGACATGTTGACCTATTTGGGCGCAGACTGGGCACGAGCAATCACATTGTTGCGTGAGTTATATGCCGAAGAGCCAGACTATCGTGACGTAGCCGAACGGCTGCAGACGGCCTTGGTCAGTTATGGCGATTCGTTGGCTAGCACAGACCCCTGTTTGGCCACAGAGCAATATACGGCTGCCGCGAATCTGGCAATTACCCCTGGGTTGATTGTCAAGCGGGATGATAGTCAACTATTGTGCGAAGAAGGTGGACCGCTCACCACAACCATCGATGGCACCCCATTGGCAATTCGCCCCGGCGAAGATGCTGCAACCGATTCAACCGCGGCTGGATCTTCAGTCGCTTCAGTGAGTAGCAATGGGTTGCGCGGCCGCATTCTCTATTCTTCATACGCGCTTGACACCGGACGTAGCTTTATCGCCGCCCAAGCCATCGGGGCCGCCACGCCCGTGATCCTACAAGATGATGGGATTCAACCCACACTGCGCAGTGATGGTCAACGCCTGCTCTTCCGCAGTGTACGTAGCGATCTCGGTGGGCTGGCCGCGCTGGATCCATCCACAGGTCTTTTGTTACGCTTTACTCAATATCCAGAAGATGCAATGCCGAGCTGGAACCCGCAAGGCAATCGTTTGGTCTTTGCCAGCAACCGCGAAGGGGATCGGCTTTGGCGCATCTATGCCACTTGGGCGGAGGCCGACGCTGAGACCACCAATCTAGGTTTTGGGGATGCTCCGGCTTGGAGCCCGACCAGCGACCAAATCGCCTTCCGCGGGTGCGACGTGACTGGCAACGCCTGTGGAATCTGGATGATCAATAGTAGTGGTGGCGATCGCGTCCCACTGACGACTTCTCCAGCTGACAATCGCCCTGCTTGGTCCCCTAATGGCCGCTACGTCGTCTTCATGAGTGATGGCCGCGATGGCAACATGGAGATCTACCGCGCCGATGTGAATACGGGCCAAGTAGTGCGCTTGACGGAAAATCCGGCGTTGGATGCCCTCCCGGCTGTCAGCCCAGATGGCCGTTGGGTAGCCTTCGTCAGCAATCGCGACGGTAGCTGGAAGATCTGGTATGTGTCAATTGATGGGGGAGCAGCGAATCTGCTTACTCCAATTACCGGAGATTTTCGCAATTGGAGTGATCACGCACTCCAGTGGGTGAATTAATAGTCAGGGACAACTTGAGCCACGCAAGCTGGGCAAACAAGAAGGAACGACGAGTAATGAACAATGTAATCCGGTACGAAGCGGCTGGCGGGGTGGTGATTGCCGGAGAGAAGATGCTCTTGCTAGATCGCCCCAGCCGTAATGAGGTACGCCTCCCTAAAGGACATATTGATGAGGGGGAAGTGGCCTCAGAGGCGGCCCTGCGCGAGACAACGGAAGAGAGTGGCTACGCGGATCTGGCCATCATTGGTGAGCTAGGCGACCAGACAGTAGAGTTCGATTATGACGGCAAACACATAATCCGTCACGAAACCTACTTCCTGATGAAACTGATTGGCGAACGACTTGTTGAACGCTCAGAAAAAGATGCGGCTCAATTCCATATTCTGTGGGCGGACTTAAACGAAGCACCCGAACTTCTTACTTTTCCGGCAGAGCAAACCATTGCGCGCCGGGCGATCGAGTTGCTAGCCGAACAACGTACTGCCAATTAACTGCTTCCACGCTTAGCAATAGTTCATATCGTACCAATTAAAAAAGGGCGAATCTATTTCGCCCACGACCCTATTCTACTGACTACGAGATACTTGGAGGTTGTAGAGTCGTGCCGGCGCCGTGACCAGCCGACCGAAGCTACTGTTGACTACCAGCACTTACAGAAGCAGCTTTGACCATCGCACCCGTTTCAGGATAGCACTCATACACTAGCCTTTGGGGACCTCTCACAAATGTACGATGGCAGTCACTGGTGCCCCGACTCACTTAATTGCGATAGCGGTAGACAATGCGGCCGCGGGTGAGATCATATGGGCTCATCTCCACCCGAACCTTATCACCCAACAAGACACGAATGTAATACTTGCGCATCTTGCCCGAGAGATAGGCCAGCACGTTGTGGCCATTTTCTAACTCTACGCGAAACATCGCATTAGGCAAGGTATCTGTAATCTTGCCTTCTAGGATAATTGTTTCTTCAGCCATGTAGCTCCATTCTAATGTTTACAAATTGCTCTACCCGAGCCTAGCCATCTTGATTCAACAAAACAACCAGGCTCAGGCAATAACGGCGTAGCTCATGATCTGCCGCTCAGAGGCAGAATCACTACTTTGTTAATCTTGTGCAGCGCGCTGCGCTTTGCGGATCGCCTTCTGACGCTTGATGCGCTTGATCTCGCTCTTGGAAGTAAACCAGCGCTTCTGCCGTACAATCGGGAGAATGCGCGCTTCCGCCACTGCCTTGCGGAATCGGCGTAACAAGCTATCTTGGCCCTCACCGGGTCGAAGTTCGACACTCATGGATCTCACCTCCTTCACTCGAGTTTAGAATCCATGCCACAATTGTAAATTGCTGGGCCGCGAATATAAAACCATTCGATGCCTATGTGGATTCAGCTTTAGACAAACAGAACCTGTCAGTGGCCTCAACAGCACTCTGACAGGTTGTGCCAATTACTCAAATTATAACACGCTACTCATTATACTAGAGTAGTCGCCCAACAGGCAAAACAACGGGTGATTAACCGTCGTTTTCCTCATCGGCCTCTGCCGGGGCAGCCGCATCTACATCCTCAGCGGCTGGGGCTTCTTCGGCAGGCAGCCCTTCACCTACCTCATCTTGGGCCTGACGGATGCTCAGCCCAATACGCTGCTGCTTGCCATTGACCCGCAGGACTTTAGCCAGTACCTTATCGCCAGGGCGAATGGTGCGCAATGGCTCAGCAACTGAGATATCGGCAATCTCGCTGATATGGACCAACCCTTCGACCCCAGGCTCAATCTGAGCAAAGGCCCCAAAATCGACGACCCGCGTAATCGTGACCGGCAAGATCTGGCCCACACTGTAGCGGCTTTCGATCTCGTCCCAAGGATTCGGCAAAAGACGCTTGCGGCTTAAACCGATTCGTTGGTTATCAGGATCCAGACGGATTACCTGAACATCAATCTTGTCACCTACTTGCAACGCTTCGCGCGGGTGGTTAATGGGCGCCCAACCAATTTCGCTGACATGGAGCAGACCGTCGGCCCCGCCCAAGTCAACAAAGGCCCCAAACGGCCGCAGGCTCCGCACTTCGCCGTTGAGGATATCACCAACCTTGAGGGTGGTGAGTAGGCGTTCACGTTGTTGGGTTTGATATTCGCGCTCGGCCAACATCTGCGACATCACCAAGCGGCGACGCTTGCGATCAACCTCGATCACCTTGAGGCGCATGGAATCGCCGATCCGGCCTTCGAGTTCAGCTCGCCGTTGATCTTCCGACAAGTTGCGGGCCATGTCGATCACATGCGAAGCAGGTACAAAGCCCCGCAAGTTGAAGAACTCAACCGTCAACCCGCCTTTGTTATAGCCGATGACCTTGTGGGTAGAAATCTCACCGCTTTCAAGCATCTTCTGTGCGGTGATCCAGTCTCGCTGTTGGAGTGCATCCGCCATGCTGAGCTGATAAAAGCCATCATCTTCAGGTTGGCGGCTGATCACGACATCGATCGTTTGCCCTTCGTGCAGACCTTTGACAACTTCATCATCAAGTTTGCTCAGGTCTGATTGTGGGACAATACCATCGCGCTTGCCGCCGATGTTTACCAACAGCTCGTTTGATCTGATCTCGACAATGACGCCCTCACGCAGGTCACCCCGCTCGGGGATATCAAAATCTGAGTCAGCTTCGAGATACCTCTCGAACATCTCAAGATCTAACTCTGCTTGCGTCTGGTTATTCTGTACATCCTGCATTTCAATATCGTCTTTTGCCGAGTCAGCCATCGTAAAAACCGCTCCGAGTGAGTGGAAAGAATGAGAAAAGGATTATAATTTAAGCCGGAGCTCTTCAACCTGCTTAAATTCATCCTAAACGAAAACAAAAAACTGTCCAGATGTATGTGTTATTGCTTCCTATCTGGCCCTAGTCAGCTATCTATTTTGAACAGTTTAGGGTCAGGGTGCGAGACAATTATCTGGAAGGTTTTAACATTATGTTTAATTATAACAGGGTGCAAACCTATCGTCAAGCAAATATTTTTTGCTCTTGTAAAGTTAACTACACCTGAAGATGTTGGCGGATTTTCTGCCAAACTTGCTGTAGTGTCGAAAGTTCTGCACTATCCACATCTTGTTTACTATACCGGATCTGCACAAAGGCTTCTGTGAGCATTTTTACAGCTTCGGCATCTTCGGGGTCTTCAGTAAACTGTTCGGCCAAGCGAGGAGCATATTGACGCGGGGTTTCGCTAGCTCGGCGCGGGGTTTTGCTCTGGCTAGCCTGTTCAACAACAGTCAGATAAAAGTAGCGCACCCGTTGAGCCGGATCCAAATCACCCAAGCGCCATTGGCTGAGTGGACGCCGTTTTTTCTTGCCACCTGCCTCACCTTCTGGAGTGGCCAGGGCAGGAATCCGACTTTCCAGCCAGGTTTGATAGGCCCCACGCCACGATTGCCAACGGGCGCGCAACATCTGCCAGAGGCGCTTCAGCCAACCAAAGTTGAAGCCCCGCCCTTGGAAATAGATGTATGCGGCATACCCTAACAACAACGCCATCCCGATCCAGAAGAAAGCCCCACCTGCCCATTCAGGAAATTGATTGGTCGCTGGCGGAATTTCTGGGGTGATTGGCGCGGGTGGCGGCGCTGGGGGCTCCTCGACTGGAGGAGGTGGTTCGCCCGTAAAGAGCGAGGCAATCAGCAAGAGCAACGTCATTAAAAAGCGGAAAAGGCCCGCTACCAGATTAAAGACGGTAGTAACCAACCAGCCTAAAACCTGTGCCAAGTAAAAGGTACTACCGAAAGGCAAAAGCGCAGCAAAAAGACCGATACCACCCAGCAACAATAGGCTGTAAAGGGGCCAATTGCGCAGGATCGATGCAGCGCTCGGCACCCGATCGATGGTCCAGCGCGAGCGCAAGATCGCCAATTGACCATGGCTGATCAACACCAAACCACTGAGAAAATACAAGATCACTGCAGCAACAATGCTGGGCCCAATCGCAGCGCTAGGGGTTAAGGTAAAGAAGCTGCGTCCAGCTGTAAAGTCCAACCCTAAACCAGCAGCAAAGACAACCAATAAGATGCCGCCGATGACCCAGCGTGTGACGAGACCGCGCAACAAGGCTGGGCGATCGCTTGTGGAGGTACGCACCAACTCGCCGATGCGATCCGACTCAATCGCGTACAGTTCATCGGGTTGGAGCGCCATGCGCAAGAGATCTTCGGTGGCGCTGGTGGCCATCAGCCAAGAGAGCATCACCACAAAGAGGCCGACAATAAAGGGTCCGTCGAGCAGCGTGGTCAACGGCGCGGTAAGTAACAAGAGTGGTGAAGGCCAAAGTCCGGTCACCGCCCAGATCACTACTCGAGTAAGCGCTAATAGCAAACCAAGCTCAGCGACCCGATAGCCAAACGTGCGCCGTTGGCGACCGTGGGGTTGAGCCAAGACGGTGGTGGTGATACAACCGAGGATGGCAGCCCCCACACTCAGCAAGACCATGGCCGGAATGTAGGTAGTCGCAAGAAAGGGCGCGATGCGGGCAACAAAAGCCAAAAAGACCCAATCCACGCAGGCGACCATCAGGGCAATGAGCGTGGGCCGCAAGAGCGAAGCCAGCCATGGTTGGTCATAGCGAATGGGCACACCGGCCGCCGAAGTCGTAATTGCTTCAGCCTCGCTGTGGGTGATCACCGAGTTTTGTTGCTTTGTGAGCGCCATGATCGTTCTCTAAGATACTCTTTTCTGTTCAATCTAAAACCGCTAATTCCGGAGCGCCCTAACCAGTCCATTGTTCCAAATCTTTCTGCCAGACGGTCTTATGCAAGCGAACGCCCAACCGTTTGGCACGATTTTGTAATTGATCCCAATCAGGCTGTGGGGCACAGACCAACACGGTCACATTCGAGCCGCGGCGATAGGCGTTGTGCAGCACCCAGAGCAATGGCTCATCGATCTGCGGGGTGATCAGAATTAAGGTGGTGCCCCATTCGAGATCAGCAATCCGCCCCGGCAACCACTCGGACAGATCTTCTTCGTGAGCATGCATTTCGACCCGCGCCAATTGGGTCAGAATATTCATCAAGTGGCCTTGACCGGTGCGCGCAGCCAAGGGGACCATCGGCTGTTCGGTCGGTGCATCCAGCCCGTTGGTCAATAGGCCCACGGCTTGGCGTTCAGCCGTTAGATAGCTGGCGACCGACGCGGCCACGACGACGGCCCATTCACTCAACCCTGCTTCTTCGCGATAGGGATAAGCTCGGCGGTTGAGATCCAACACCAGCATCACATTGAGGGCAATGGCAGGCTGAAATTTCTTCACCAAGAGGGTATCTTCGTGGGCGCTCGCCTTCCAATGGATGGCGCGTTGACTATCACCACTGGCGTACGCCCTCACTCCGGCAATGCGAGCAGGATCCTCAAAGAGTCGCTGCCGGCTCGCTACGATGCCAAACGGCGAACGGCTTGGTAGCCCCAGTCGCCCTAACGGCAATACTTCGGGATAAACGGTGAGATCGACCAGATTTGTTTCTTGCCAACCCATTTCGGCAAAGCCAAAGAGATCACCCGTGCGTAGGGCCAGCGGACCAATCAGGTAATAGCCTCGCCGTTTGCAGTGCAAGGTGTATTCGTGGGTGGTCACCGTACGACTGCCCACGCTGAGGACAATGTTATAGTCGGCGGCATCGCGCAAGTCAAGGGGGATTAGATCTTGCACTTGGAGCCACGGCAAGGGCATCCAGCTGCGATTGGTAAAGCGCAATTGCACGGGCAGACGCTCGCCCAAAAAGGCATGATCCACCATGCGCCGTTCGATGGTCAAGTGTTGAACCCCGCGGCGCACCCACCAGTGGCTGATGACCCAGATCCCCCCCAGCACGTAGACGAGGTAATAGACCCAGTCTAGGCGGAGGACAGCCCCAAAGATAAACAGGATGATGATCGCCCAGAAGAGATTATGCATGATCAGACGTGGGACAGCAGCTACAGAGTCTCAGGATAGACATTACCGCTCCACGCCACCGAGATCCAACGGGGTTTGTTCGAGGATCTCGTTAACGATGGCCGTGGCTGTACGCCCACGCAACAGGCTCTCTGGCCGGACCAAGCAGCGATGGGGCAAGGTCAATGGAACCAGCCGCTGAATATCTTCGGGCTCGACATAATCGCGTTGATGGATAGCCGCACGCGCTTGGGCCGCACGGTAGAGAGCCAAAGTCCCACGTGGACTAGCCCCCAACGCCAACTCGCCATGCGTACGCGTGGCTTGGATCAAGTTGACGATGTAGTTACGCAATGTCTCGTCGACGTGCACTTGCCAAACTTTTTCAGCCAGTTGCGGCAACTGCATGCCATCCACCTGGCTGGTTAGTTGTTCAATCGGGTGACGGCCCCCGAGATTGAGCAGCATGGCATTCTCTTGCTCGGCATCCAGGTAGCCCATGCTGAGCTTAAAGAGGAAGCGATCGAGCTGGGCTTCGGGCAGTGGAAAGGTACCTTCGTATTCGACCGGGTTTTGCGTAGCCAGCACGAGGAATGGCCGCGGTAACGGGCGGGTGGTCCCATCTACCGTTACTTGGCGCTCGCCCATACACTCTAGCAAAGCCGATTGGGCACGGGGCGTAGCCCGATTGATCTCGTCAGCGAGCAGAATGTGGGTGAACGCTGGGCCAGGGATGAATTGAAAGTGGCGGGTCTCTTGATTGTAGATGCTGACGCCGGTGATATCACTAGGGAGCAAGTCGGGTGTACATTGCAAACGGCGGAACTCTACTCCCAAAGTGGTGGCTAATGAGCGAGCCAACATCGTTTTGCCCATACCAGGTACATCTTCCAACAGAACGTGGCCCTCACATAACAGGGCAATCACGAGGGATTCGATCACATCGGTTTTGCCAACGATCACCCGCTCGACATTCTCGATGATCGTTTGCGCAAACCGTTGAATCTCTTGCATGGAAACTCCTTGCGCGCAAGATTTGGACGGGAGGATACGGGATTCATGCCTGTGCGGCATCAAATAGCTGATAGGCCCAGTGTAACGCAGAACTGAGCCTACATCAAGTCAATGGCAAGCCGCGGAAGCAACCGGCGAAGGCACGAAGCCCAGTTCGCATAAACCCGGCGAGACCGACGCTGATGTGCCAACAAGGTCAGCAGGGCGCAACGATTCTGGCCACCTGAGGTGGCGAGGAGATGGCCTGTAACCATGCAGCGCGTGACTTTGACGAAGAGCACCCGGTTGTGCTATGTTTCTAGCGCCTATTCTGAACATATATGCGGTTAGGCACAAAACTTCAGGGTAGCAGCCTAATTTATCTGCCCCCTTAGCTCAGAGGACAGAGCAGAGGCGTCCTAAGCCTTCGGTCG
>CAZMRA010000015.1:0-7590 GCA_964568485.1 uncultured Caldilineaceae bacterium
GCCCTCGGCAGAGCTACCACGCCTATATAACCCACCTTCAGGGCGCATTGTGGTCGCCAATAACAAGCTGGTTGGTGATGATTATCCGTACTTCCTTGGTGCAGAATTTGATCCAGGTTGGCGCGCGGCACGAATCGAAGAGCAGTTGCTGGAGAAAGAACGCCACTCCATCCGCGACATGGAAGAGATTCAGCTCGACACCTATAGCACGTTTGCCCGCCAACTCACGCCGTGGTTGATTTTGTTCAACAGCGAGGATCCATGGGAGAAGGTGGCTATCCAGACGTTACGCAAATGGAATTTCCGCATGGAATCTGAGAGTCCGGCGCCGACAATCTTCCATTATTACCTTACTACGTTGTTGGAAATGGTCTTCGGCGACAAGCTGGGCTCGGCCAAAACCGGCTATTATGGGATTGGCAGTGACCCACTCTTCCCGATCAATGGCTTCTATTTGCAGGCGAGTGCTCGTTTGCTCGAATTGCTCAACCAGCACGAACATTCGATCTGGTATATGGATATGGCCACGGGCACGCAACGCACTCGTGATGAGTTGTTGCAGACCGCGTTGACCCGAGCTATCCGGCTATTGCGGGATCACACGGGCGATAGTATCCGGCAATGGAGCTGGGGGCGTCTCCATCAACTGCGTCTCTCGCATCCGCTGGGTAGCGTACGTTTGCTGGGCAATCTTTACAACCGTGGGCCATTTCCAATTGGTGGGGATCCGACAAGCCCCAATGCCGTTCGCCATGCCGTGCAATTGCCCCTGGGGTTGGTGCGGGTTACGGCCAGCTATCGGCAGATCTATGAAGTTGGTACGTGGGATCGCGCTCAGGCCGTCACCGCGCTAGGCCAGTCGGGCCATCCCTTTAGCCCTCATTTTGATGATCAGATCGTGCTCTGGCGCGAAGGGGTCTATCATGCTTCGCCGTGGAGTGAGGAAGCTGTGCAGAAAGCAACCGCCTATCGCATGATGTTGAAGCCGGCTGCTTGAGGAGAGAAAAAAGACACGTGAAACGTCAGCTTCAAGGTTGGCGCTTCACGTGTCCTGTTTGAGGCCAATTACAATTACTGTTTGACTAACTCTAATTCGATATCGATGGCGATTTCTTCACCGACCAGCACGCCACCGGTTTCGAGGGCTACATTCCATTCCAGCCCCCAATCTTTGCGATTGATCTTGGTGTGAGCTTCAAACCCCAGATTTTCGGTACCCCACGGGCTCTTGGAGCGACCGGTCAATTCCACATCCAGCACGACCGGCTTGGTGATGCCGCGGATGGTCAAATCGCCGTGCAGCTTGCCCTTCGTATCACCCAGTACTTCGACGCGAGTGCTCTTGAAGGTCAGATTGGGGTAGTTCGCCACGTCAAAGAAGTCGGCCGAGCGTAGGTGCTCATCGCGCTTTTCGTCACGCGTATTGATGCTCGCGGCATCGATTTCGATGTCTACCTTGCTGGCCGCGGGATTCGCTTCGTCCAGGTCAAGCGTGCCAGAGAATTTTTGAAACTCCCCACGGGTTTTGGAGAGCATCATGTGGCGGACGGAGAAGAGAATATGCGAGTGCGAAAAATCGATTTGGTATCCCATGATAAACTGAACTCCCTTTCTGAGCACCGGGTTGGTTTCCTCGCCCGGTATTGACAATTGTACTGCTAAGCGCTAAAATTAAAATACCGTTGACTATGCAAGAATTGTTAGTGCAATAGTTGCTTATGCAAATATACTATCGTGAATGAATTTGCTTGTCAAATCAAGCGGGGGAGGAAATGCAATGATGGCTTATGAAGTGAGTGATCAATCCGCTCGCTATGCAGTTTGGCAGGCGTATCTACAAATACATGCTGCGGTAATTCAATTATTAGAGCAAACCTTATTGGCCGAACAGGATCTACCTTTACTCTGGTATAATGCGCTGGAACGCTTGGCAAAAGCCGATGGGGGCATGTTGCGCCTGCAAGAATTGGCCGATGATGTTAATCTCAGCCAGAGTGGATTGACCCGCTTGCTCGACCGGATGATCGAGAGCGGCTTAATCGTACGCCAACCTTGTCCCAAAGATCGACGTGGTCTCTATGCAGTGCTAACCGAGCGTGGCAGTGAGCGCCTTCAAGCTGCTCAGCCAGTTTATCAGCGGGTCTTGGATGAGCACTTTTTGCGCTATCTGAGTTGTGACGAAGTCCAGGCACTTAACAAGGTGTTTACCAACATCGTGCAGCACGAAATCGTACAGAAAGTGAGCTTGGATGAGCCAACTGCCACCCACTGAAGCCCGCAACCCGTTGAGTGATCAGCTCGATACCCTGCCGACGCTAGACCTTTTGCGGTTGATGAATCGGTTGGATGCGACTATTCCATTGGTGATTGCCGAGTGTTTGCCGCAGATCGCCACCACAGTCGAGCAAGCAGCGGCAACATTGCAAAGGGGTGGGCGCCTCTTTTACCAAGGTGCGGGCACGAGTGGGCGCTTGGCTGTGCTCGACGCCGTCGAGCTTTTGCCGACCTTCAGTCTGCCTCCCGGTATCGTGATTCCTCTCTTGGCTGGTGGAGAAAAGGCGTTAGTCCGTTCGGTTGAAGGCGCCGAGGATGATGAGGCCCTAGGTCGCTCTGACCTGGCTGCGCATCAATTCAGCAAGCAAGATATGCTGATCGGCTTGGCCGCGAGCGGGCGTACTCCTTATGTACTGGGGGGCTTACGCTATGCCGCAGAACTGGGCGCACTATCCGTGGCGATTGTTTGTAATCCTCAGTCAGCCATGGCTGCAGCTGCATCCCTGGCAATTGAATTGGTGACTGGCCCCGAAGTGCTGACGGGCAGCACCCGCATGCGTGCTGGCACCGCGCAAAAGCTGGTCCTGAACATGATCAGCACCAGTGTGATGGTAAAAATGGGCAAGGTGTATGGCAATTTGATGGTGGATGTGCAACCCACCAATCAAAAGTTACGGGCCCGTGCAGTGCGGATTGTGGTGGAGAGCACAGGAGTGGCGGCGGAGACGGCGCAAACCCTACTTGAACAAGCTGACTGGCAAGTCAAGACTGCCGTGGTGATGGCGCTTACGGGAGGGGATGCTACAACCGCAAGGGCGCAACTTGCTGCCCATCAAGGTCACATTCGCGCGGCCATTGCCGAATCCAATTGAATTAGGACGTAAATAGAAATAGACAGGGGGACGAGAAAATTTTCTCGTCCCCCTGTTTTCTTATCTACCGTTCCTGGCAAAAATCACTTGCGACCTTGGAGGCCACCTTGGCGGCCAGGCCGCAACAATACGTAGATCGTGTCCCCTTCGATCTCCACTGGGTAGAGCAACAAGCGGCGCTTGTCGACTAGACAATGCCCAGTGAGCAGGTCAAATTCCCATTGATGCCACGGGCAGGCGAGGATCTCCCCTTCGCGTCCCCAGATATATTCGCCAGGCTGCGACTCGAGCGTAGTCCCGCGCACATGCCCACGGCAGACCGGGGCTAGTTCATGGGGACAGACATTGAGCACGGCCCGGTAATTTCCCTTGACATTGTAGAGCCCGATCGAACGCCCATCGATTTCGACGATTTTATGCGAGTCGGGCGGCAGCTCATCCACCTTGGCTGCAGGCCAACGCTGATACCCCAGATTTTTACGTCCCATAATTCGTTGGCCTCTACGCTAGCACCGGTTCGGGGATTGGTAATTTGTAGAGGGCTGTGGCGTTGTACCCCATCACATTGGGGCGGATTGCCTCTGGGAGCAAGCGAGCGGCAAAATCAGGCGTATCACCATCCCAGTGCGGATAATCGGTCGAGAACATTAACATGCGATCGGCATCAAACATTCCCAACATTGTGTGCAGATGCTCGAGATTTTCTGGCTCTTCGATTGGCTGCGTGGTGGCTAGGACATGCTCGGTGATGTATTCACTCGGTGGGCGCTTCAGCCAGGGCGTGGTCATGCGCAAGGCCTTCCAGTTTTTATCAAAGCGCCACATGATCGGTGGTAGCCAGGAGACGCCACCCTCAACCAGGACAAACTTCAACGTCGGAAACTTGATAAAGACCCCTTCGACGACCATGCTGACCAAATGGCCGATGTAGCTCTGCACGAGATCCGTGTGCCACTCCAGATAGCTACTGGGGTAGCCAACAGCCATCGGTGCCCCCGACATGCCCACCCCTTCGGTGCCAGGGTGGATAGCGATCGGCAGATCGTACTCTGCTGCGGCCTCATAGATCGGGTGGAAGAAGCGCTGACCGTAGGGAATGCGCGATGCACTGGGCATCAGGACTTGCACGACGCCGGGCTTATTACCCAGACGGTGAATCTCACGTACAGCCAATTCCGGCTCGTTGGGATAAACGACAATCGATGTGCGGTAGCGCGGATCACTCGGTAGCCAATCTTCGACCATGATGTCGTTGATGGCTGAGATCATGGCTGAGGCAAAATCAGCTTCAGGTGAGAGTCCAAAATGCAGACTACTCCCTGGGTTGAGGATCCCGTAATCAATTCCATATTCATCGAGCAAGTATTTGCTCGTGGCACTCGGTACCGTCTCGATACGGGTGCCATCTTCCAAAACTGCGTCGCTCCGGTTCACACCACCGGGGTTCCAATAGCCCATTGAACCCGAAGCTCGGTTGCCGCTCGCAAAGCGTGTCCGCCAGGGTTCCGGCAAAAAGTCCAACATCCGCTGATTGAGAACACCCGGATGTATATCCGTGTCTACGATTGGGTACTCGCGTTTCATGGCAATATTTATTCACTTTCTGAATCGAGCAGGCAAATTTCCAGAGATTTCAGGACAAGGTCTCCAGAGCCATAGGATTGCATAAAACTAGTTTACACATTTTCGCCAAAAACAAAAACGCCAACGTTCTAACGCTTGAGAATCCTGGAATGAGCAGCGCGATGATTGACAGAGATTAGCCGAGCATGTTAGACTTTCGTCTCAATAAGCGCAGTAGGCTATCTTTGAAACTTCAGGCCTAATCTGGCTGGCGCTACTCATAACGGTATATGGCGCTCCTGCGCAGAAGGTTCCTTTCTAAACGACTGTTACGTTCGTTCCACTGGTCATCCACCACGTTGAGTATTCTAACCTTTGCGATTACAAGAGGAGAATAAAATGCGTTCTAATTCTTTGGTCCAGCGACCGCTGAGCCGCCGGGCATTTTTGCGCAGTGCTACATTTGGCGCGGGGGCATTGGCTCTAGCTGCTTGTGCCGTGCCGGCTGCGGCCCCGGCAAATACCGGAACAAGCGGTGGGGAATCGGGAGAATCTGCCCCTGCTGGTGAAGTAACCACGATCTCCTTCCTGACCCAAGGTGATGCGACTTCGGAATTGCGCTATCTGCCCATCCAAGAAATGTACGCCGATGTAGATCCGTCGGTTGAAGTTTCGTTTGTCTGGCACCCAGGTGGCGCTATCGAAATTCAGCAAAAGTTGTTGACCATGATCGCTGGTGGCGAATCGCCCGATGTCTACTGGACCCACACCTACATCAACCCGGGTTTGGCCAAGCGCGGTGTGCCATTGGCCTTGGCGGATCTCTTCGCCAGCGATACCAGTTGGAGCACCGATGATTATTTCCCGGCCTCGATTGCCGACTTCACGGTTGATGGCAATCTCTATGCCATGCCGCGTGAATCGACCAGCACGGTCATGATTTACAACAAGACCCTCATTGAGGAATCTGGCGGCACAGTCCCGAGCGAAGACTGGACCTGGGACGACTTTGTCGAGCTAGCGCGGACCGTCACCCGTGGTGAAGGTGCCGGCAAGATTTACGGCGTGGCCAACTTTAATGCAAATGCCAACACCTTCGTGCGGGTCTGGCAAAAGGGTGGCGATGTTCTGAACGAAGATCGCACCGAATTTATCATGAACAATGAAGCCGGTGTGGCAGCGGTACAATCGATTGCCGACTTGATCAAGGAAGGCTTGCATGTGACTGGCGCCGAGTTGGCTGGCCGTCCTTATGCCGAAGTCTTCTTGACCGGTACAATTGCCATGTTCCCCCAACACTCGGTCTTCACTGCAATTCTACCGGCTGAATTTGAATTTGATATCGCGCCGATGCCGCACAATGGCGATGAAGCCATGACGACCCGGGTTGCCTCGGCAGGTCATAGCATCTACAGCGGTACCGAAAAGGTCGAAGCGGCTTGGTCTTGGCTGCGCATGGTGGAAAGCGAACAGGCCTTTACGCACTTGGCCGAAACTGGCTTGAGTGTCCCTGCCCACCGCGCCGTGGCTGAGGGTCCGGCCCACTTGAACCCCGATCTGCCGCCGGCTTCGAAGCAGGTCTTCTTGGACGGCTTGACCTATGGGCGCCCCGAACCGGTGGCTGGCGACTGGATCGGTGTCCACCGTGAGATCACCACTGCCCTGGAAGGGGTCTATGGTATAAGCGGCACCGACCCGAAGACTGCACTCGATGGCATTGCGGATCTGGTCAATAGCTTGATCGCTTCCGAACCGACAGCGTAATTTGTACGAGCGGTTGGGGCAGTGCTCCAGCCGCTCTGATTATTTTTTGGAATTCAATATGGCGACTGCACAACCTGCGCGGCGACGGCGCTCTCTTCTCTGGCGCGAACAGCTTGATGGCTACATCTTCATTCTCCCTTGGTTGATTGGTTTTTTTGTCTTTGTGGCAGGCCCGATGGTGGCCTCATTTGTCATTAGCTTCATGCGCTGGGAGATTGTGACACCGCCAGCCTGGATTGGGCCTGCGCAATATGTCCGGCTTTTTCAAGATTCTCGCTTTTATTTGTCCCTCTATAACACGGCCTATTATGTCTTTATTGGGGTACCTCTACACCTCTTATTGGCCCTGTTCGCCGCAATGGCGATGAATCTCAACTTGCGGGGCATTCGTATCTACCGCACGATTTATTTCCTACCTAGCATCACCCCTTTGGTCGCGAGCTCTCTGCTCTGGTTGTGGATCTTTAATCCAGAATTTGGTTTGGCCAATTCCGCCCTCAACGCATTGGGCCTGCCTTCGCTCTACTGGCTGCAAGACCCGAGGTTAGCCAAAATTGCCTTCATCATTATGAGTTTTTGGAACATCGGCGGGCAGATGGTGATCTTGTTGGCGGGGTTGAAGGGGATTCCAGCCGCGCTCTACGAAGCTGCAGCGATTGATGGGGCGGGCGGTCGAGCGTCATTCTGGCATATCACGCTGCCGATGTTGTCCCCAGCTATTTTCTTCAATTTGATCTTGGCAATCATCGGTGCTTTTCAGGTCTTCACCCAGAGTTACATCATTACTGGTGGTGGGCCAGAAAATGCCACGCTCTTTTATGTACTCTACCTCTATCGCATGGCCTTTGAAAACTTCCAGATGGGGTATGCCTCGGCGCTGGCTTGGGTCTTGTTTGTGATTATTTTGATCTTCACATTTGTGCAATTCTGGCTTTCGGAGCGCTGGGTCTTTTATGAAGGCTCGGTACGTAACTGAGGCAGATGTTCACTTTGCTCCTCTGGCTGTGAAGATGGTATTCGATTGCGGTTGATTGATTTCTGGATAGAACAACATGACGGTACAGAGTTCGCTCGATCAAGTCACTCCGGTAGCTTCTACAGCACCCCGCTCTAACCA